>CAZNTU010000397.1:0-3672 GCA_964575975.1 uncultured Desulfobacteraceae bacterium | reverse complement strand
TTCGACTGGCTTTGGCCGAAAAAGATCAACAGACTTCAAATCCAAAATCTGTTCCGTCTGAATTTCGTGCCGGAAAAGGCCAACGTCGTCTTCGTCGTCGGCGTCGGACTCGGCAATTATGTAAAGCTTTTGATTATGTAAAGTTGCCGGAACATCGCGTGTGGTTGCAAAGTCGCGAGTTCCGACGACTTTACATAATATTTCATTCGCAAAGTTCGGAAAGCCAAGACATCAGAGACTTGTCTTTCTCCCAAGCCGGTATGTCCTCTTGAGAGGGGACTTCATATGCCTTTTCAAGTGCCTTGCGTGTTTGCTCCGCATCTACTTTAGCGTAAATTTCGGTGGTTTTTACCGACGCATGCCCTAGAAAGTCACGTATATATATGAGGGGCACGCCGCTTCTTAGAAGATGAACAGCTTTGCTGTGTCGAAGACAATGGGGGGAGACGGATTTTGGCCCAAGGTGTCCGTCCTTGTTCGACATGGATTTAACATGTTTTGCCAGAATGTGCGCGACACCGGCACGGGTAAGCTTGCAATTGCGGCTATTCGTAAATACCGGAAAATCAAGAGCTTCCGTCGCACCGACGCGTCCTCTCTCCTTGAGATATTTTTCCATTATGGACGCGGTTTTCACACCAATGGGAACGACACGCGTTTTTCCGCCTTTTCCATGAATGTTGGCTCCGGCGAAAAGTGAACCCGCGCGGGCAAAAAGCCGGACCCAGCCGAAAGTTGAATGATTCGAGAAAACGGAGGGTGATTTTCCGGTTTGGAAGCCGCTCGACCTTGCGCCCCGGACCTTGCCGGATCCCGCCCGGAACCCGCGTGCAAAACGAATAAAAAGGATCCCGCCCCGAGCATGCCCGATCCCGCCCGCGAAACAAGAACGCGGGTCCTGCGCGGACTCGATGGAAGGCTTCGCCCGGCGACGGGAAAAAAGCCCGAGAGGCGGAGCCGGGCGGATTCGCCTTTCCGTCGGACGACGAGGACGACAAGCGAATTGTTCAGGGCTTTGCGGATTCGATCGTCGCGGCGAGCAGATCCAGCCTGACCGAAAGCCGGTCGATTTTCTTCTCCAGTCTATCGATGCGTTCGGCGATCGGACCGTCTTGTTTCGGGTTCTCCTTTTCGACGACTGTCCCCGCGGGCGGAAGGATTTTGGGAACGATTTCGGCCATGGAGGCGAAGCCGTGCAGTCCGGAAGGTTTTTCGCCTTTGCCCCCTTCGCTTTCGGACGCTTGCCTGGATTTGCGGTATTTCTCGAGTCTTTCGACGGTCGCGACGAAATCGAGGGAGGCCAGGCTCATTGTCAGGTCGATGGCGTTGAAGTTCTTTTTGCACGAGAAGCATCGCGCCAGGTTTTTTTCGCGCAGCACCGACGTGTCGTAGCCCGAGCAGACCGGGCACGAGAATCGAAAGCGGCCGGAGACCCGTTTGACCGGCATGCGAAGATGCTCTTCGATGAGTTCCTCCAGGGGAATTTCGTTTCGAAGCTCCCGGAGTCGCCTTTCGGAGAAGCGTCGCTTCATTTTTCGCCTTCGCCGGAAGGTCTGTTCAGGGCCTCGGACTCGTGCATGCGGTAGCTCGGCCCCTCGATGTTGATTATGACGGCGTGGTGGACCATTCTGTCGACGAGGGAGGCGGTTATCACCGGATCGCCCAGATAGTCGCCGAGCGCCTTGAAGTCGATGTTCGTGGTCAGGATCGTCGAGTTCTTGCGATAGCGCCCCTCCACGACCTTGAAGAAGAGGGACGCCTTGCGCGACTCCTCCTGCTCCAGGCGGTCGAAGCCTATTTCGTCTATCAGCAGGACCTGCGGCCGGACGTATTGCTTGAGCTTTTCCTCCACGGTGTCGTCGGCGAGGCCCGACAGAAGCCTGCGCAGCATGTCCGAGGCGGTCGTGTACCGGCATCGGTACCGCCTCTTGCAGCACAGCAGGAGAAGCGCCTTGGCGATGTGGCTTTTGCCCGTGCCGGAGCTTCCCGCCAGTATCAGCCATTGTCCGCGCTCCGCGAAGCCCAGGGTGGCCAGATCCATAATCTGCCTTTTGTCGATCGACTTTTGGAAGCCGAAGTCGAAGTCGTCCAGCAGCTTGGTTTCGTCGAGCCTGGATTCGCCTATGCGCCGTTCTATCCGCCTTTGCACGAGAGCCGCGTATTCCGCGGCGAAAAGACGCTCCAAAACCTCCAACGTCGCCAGGCCGTCCCTTTCCGCCTCGGCCAGAACGGAATCCAGCCTTGCCGCGATTTCGCGCAGTTTCATTTCCTCCAGCATTCGCCGAAGCCTTTCACTCCCGTCCCCTTCCATCCCGATCCTCCTTTGCGCCCAGCAATCGGGAGTATTCCGAGAGCGGACGCTGTTTGACCTCCGGAAGATTCTCCAGAATCCTTTCCGCCTTTTCCCTGGCCTTCGATTCCAGGGTGCGGGGCTTCGCCTTCGCCTTGAGAATCCGCTCCGCGGACTTGCCGTCGAAGGCGCGGTATTTCGCGGCGTGGCCCAGCGCGGCGTCGATGTCCTCGCAGCGGTAGCTTTCCTTCAGCCGCAGGATGCAGCGCGCCTGGAACCCGCAGTTTCTCGGATGGGCTCGCTCGAGCCCCTCGAGAAAGTCCGCGGCGTTGCCGCCGAGTCGCAAAAACGCCTCGCGCACCGGTTCCAGGCCGTATCGCGCCTTGCCTCCGAAGCGATGGCGCGGATCCTCCGTCCTCTCCCTGGCCCCGAGCGGCCGCCTTTCGTGGCGGGCGATTCGGACCAGGTCGGGGCTGTAGACGAATATCTCCTCTTCGGTGGCCTTCACGGTGAGAATGTCGAAAACGTATTCGAAGGGAACCGAGTAGAAGTTGGTGTCGTGTTCGACGAAGCCGTCGGGTCCGCACACCCTGAGAGCGACCTCGGAGCAGTCGTAGGGATTGGCCGGAAGCGGCAGCAGCGCCGGCTTTTCGCTTTCCAGGAACAGTTGCAGGGGCGAGACGCCGGTGGTCGCGTGGACGCGCGTGTCGTTGCGCTCGGCCAGCCACCGTCGCGCGGTCGATCCCGAGTCGGCCAGGTCCCTGAATTTGCGCCCGTTCAGCAGGTTCGTCTCTATGTACTGGAACGGTTTCTCCACCTTTCCCTTGGTCTGCGGCCTTCCCGGAGGGCAGGCGACCGGGCGGAAGCCGTAGTGGGTGGCGAACGCGGAGAAGGCCGGGTTGAAAACCGGACGTCCGGCCTCCCGGCGCAGGACCACCGTTTTTTCCCCGTCGCAGAGGCAGGTGCGGGGCACGCCCCCGAAATACGCGAACGCGTCCCGGCGCCTGCGAATCAGGGTGTGGAACTTGCGATCGAGGGCGAAGTCCGCGTACTGCCTGCGGGAATGGCCCAGGATGTAGGAAAAGCACAGAACCTGCGTCCTTCCCCCTTCCGCGAAGTCTATCGCGTAGGGGCTCCAGTCCATCTGCCCTTGGAAGCCGGGCTCCGTTTCGAACCGGACGACCGGCTCCTTCTTCGGACGGGGTCTCGTTCGCCCGAGAAAATCGTACACGATGCTCCTGCCTCCGTCGAATCCGGCCTCGACGAGTTCCTCGTGCAACCGGACGCCGGTTATGTCCGGGAACTCCTCGAGAAGACGTTCGATCAAGGGCCGGTACTCGTCGAGCTTGCTCGGACGGCGGATCTTCCTTTCGCCGTCCAGG
>CAZNTU010000396.1:0-3684 GCA_964575975.1 uncultured Desulfobacteraceae bacterium | reverse complement strand
AACGAATCTACCTTAATAACGCAAAATTCTGTCTTGACTTTGGGGTCCACCTCAGAATAGTTGAAAGGCAGAAGTGCTGAGAGTGCCTGGCGGCATTCGTCCAGGAGGGTTTTTCCGTATTCCTCGTTTTCTTTTTTGGTGCGTACGGGATTGTGCCGAAGCGTCGGAACAAGTTGGCGGTTCAATTCGGCGGGATCGAAATTCAGATCGTTCAACGAAATCGATCGCCAGTCCTTTCGATTCATGGCGCCGTAGACGACGAAAGCGACTCGAAGTTTTTGGAGGTCCAGATCGAGATTGTTGAAGATTTGATGGCAGTCGAACAGGTCTCGCGCCTGGCCACGGGAGAATAGCGCGGCGATCTTTCCGGCCGCGAGTTCATGAAAATCCATCACCGGAAACCCGGTGGCCTTCCAGGGACCCAACGGGTGGGAGTCCATTGCCGTCACGGGCCATAACGGGACGCGAAACATAAAGTTTATATCCACCTCGAGATTGCCGGTTTGCCCGAAAGCGCTTCGATAGCGCAGCAACCATTTACCGCCGGCGTGTTCTTCGGGGATGCGTCGAACGGTAAAGTCCTCCCTGGCAAAGACCGCCTGGACGGCTCGGTCGATTTTGGGGCGCTCTTCGAGCATGGATTCTCTGCTTTGGGCGCCGACGAAATTCAAATCAATATCGACGGAAAGCCTGGGAACGTTCAGAATAAAAAGATTCAAGGCGGTCCCGCCTTTTAGCACGAGCTTTTCTTTGAGAAACGGATGCTTGCGCAGAGAGTCGAGCAAGCCGGCAAGGCGGGCGACTTTTTCGAGTATTTCGGGTCGAAAGCCCATAGACCGGGCCTCCGCGGTAATCTTTTCAAAGGATATTATCATAAAAACTCCGACCAGGTCCTTTCCAAGACTTTTTCCGGAACCATCAGGTTCCATTCCGGGACGAAGCGTCCGGATTTCCTGTTGTTCCTGTCCATATAGTGCGGTTGTTTCGGGAGATTTTTCCGAAGTCTTCCGAGATGTTTCTCTTCGACCATCAATGTTTCACGGTGCCGGTCCAGAAAAAAGCCGACCTTCGCGGCCGTGGTGGCGTTCTCGAGCAAAAGAACGTACTCCACCACTTTTTCCAGATCGAAAAACTCGACGGATTCCAGGGACCTCCAGATTTCCTCCCATCCGCCGCAAAGATCGGGGCGGCTTAAAGCGTCCACCATTGTTCGTTCCAGGTTTGTGACGCGAACGTCAATACCGGTCCGATCTTCCGTTATCACACCGAAATATTCTTTTCCCTTGCGGAGCAAGGTTTGAGGAAACTTTACGCCTCGAAACATATGGGATTGAAACGTAAACGGGCTTAAAGGACTGGGAGCGGAATAGACGAATTGTTCATGGGTCGAGTAAGCCCGGCCTTGAAACTCGAGGGCGGTGTGATGGGAAAGCACGGCGTCCCTGGTCAGCTTGGCCGCCACGAGAAACGGATCGACCTGATAGGAAGAAGGATCGGAGCCGAATGGTACGACGGCATACAAGCCTCGGCGTATATCGACGATTCGCCCCGTTTTTCTGTAGTAAGCCAGTACCGCTTCCCGGGTTCTCGATTCGACCTTTCCTCGGGAGGACAAGTGCCGTGTAAATTCTTCTCCGGTAAATACCGGATGCTCGTTTAAGAAGGTTTCGTGTTTCATGCTTGTGTTATTTGACAAAATTTTATGTATCCCATATGTTATTTATGGGTTTTAGGATATATTGTCAAATATACTCGACAGTCGTAAGTTTTGTTGAATTGTTCTTTGAAAAACGAATCCGAAAAAATTCGAGCTGTGCGGTTAAAATAGTATTATTTCGCTACGCAGCGAGCTTAAAATCGATCTCCCCTTCTTGAAACCATTTGCCGTACTCGTTGTTCAACTTCATGCAATTCAACGCTGCGAGCGCGACCGAGCCTTCCCGGGACCAGCTCGTCCCGTTGTGCTTTTGTCGATCGGACACGATCAAGTCGTTCATTTTTTCGCCTATGCTGCTGCCGTTTCGCAAACCCAGGTCCTTTCCGATCGCATAGCAGGGGATGAGATCCCGGTTGCGTTCAAGGTAGGCCGGCATTTTTTGCATCTCCTCCCGGTTTTTGACGAATCCGTCCCGCGTGCCTTCCAGCAGTTCGATCGCCTCGTCGACGAGACCGTGCCACAGAAGCGGCATCAGCTTGTCGAGAACTTGGTTTCCGATCCGACGGTTCCTGAAAACCATGCTCAATCGTTCGCGACACTTCTTGTCCAAATGATACCAGTCGAGAATTATTCCGATGTTCCGAAAGCAACGGAAAAACTTGAATATCGTGGAATTGAGCGTGGTATGGCCGTCGGTGAAGAACTGGAGGCGAAATCCCTCCAGGCCGTTTTCGAGCAGGAAGGCAAGGACCGTCCTCAAAACGCAAATCACGCCGTATCCGCTCAGGACGTAGGACGCGGAACCTTTTTCAACGCGCGCTATCGTGTTGTGCATGTATTTGCGCTGCGTCTCCTTCGGTTCCGTGCGCTCGGGTCTCTTTTCCTCCTGTTTTTTCACATTGACGTCGTCGATGTAAATATTGACGGTATCTTCCGGAGATTCGAACGGAACAGGATTGTTCAGAAGGTCCCGCACGTTTCGAAAATCCGAAAACTTGACCGCCGATTCGACAACCGCCGCCCCCTCGACGACCGCCGGCTTCTCCCGCCCGAACGCGCCTTTCTCCGCCGAGCATCCTCCCGTTTCGTCGAATCCGTTGTCGTCGAGGACGCGCTCCGCCCGTCGGACGATATGCTCGAGAAAAACCGCGCCTTCCTTTTCCGTCGATTCTTGAAGCGTCGTCCTGTGGGGAGTTCCGCCCTTTTGCTGGAACCTGAAGCGATTTACCAGGGCGGCGGTTTTCCTGTACGATTTTTCCGTGTCGCCGTATATGTAAGCGATCTCCTTGAATCCTTCGGTCCGATAATACTCCTTGGAACCCAGAGGGCCGAAAACGTCGAGGGCCGAATTGAATACCGGGAAATCGAACCGGTTTTCGACCGCGTGGGTTTTGAATTCGAACCTTCCGACTTCGCCGTCCACCTTGTACGTCTTTTCGTTTTCGGTTAGGTACACAGAAGATTATAATTATACCGTCTTTAGCTAAAGCAAAGGATATCGACAAACCATTTTTCCAGCCCCTTCAATCGCTCCATTGCGTTTTCGTATTTTCTCATGGCGCTCTTCGACAGGCGAACGCCGGTTTTGTAGATTCCGTCGATCATTCTGACAATCGGATTTTTCCCCTTCCATTTGAAGTTCTTCGCAAGGCCGACCACCTTTTCGACGTCGTGGAAAAGCTCGCCTCTCCAGTAGTTTTCCAGCACTCCGAAGACGCGCTCGACCGCGTTGTACTTGCTGTGGTAGGGCGGGTAGCACGCAAGGCGGACGTCGATCCGCTCTTCCTGCGCGAACTCCACGAGGCGCTTGAGGAACTGCGTGCGCACGCCGCTGTTTTCCTGCCCGTTGTCGGCGTTGACAACCAGCGTGTGCGGATCGAACCGGATTTTCAGCTCCGGCCAAAGCTCCCGAATCCCGTCCGCGGTATATGGACGCAAAAAAGAAAAAGTTCCTCCTCCGGCTCGAAGTCGCGGTCCCAGGCGTTTTCCCCCTGCCGGTTGTATCCGCCCCTCGAGAACGCTCCGAT
>CAZNTU010000395.1:0-3689 GCA_964575975.1 uncultured Desulfobacteraceae bacterium | reverse complement strand
CGCTTCAAGCTTCGGGAAACTGCTCCATGAACGTCGGCAAACGGCGGCCCGTGTCCGGGAAAAACCTTTTCGGCCCCCAGGGACGCCACCCGCTCCAGGGATTCCCGCATGGCCGAAAGAGCATCGTCCCCTTCCACGGCCAGCGTCATTACAGCCATATCCTTTTGCCAAAGGGTGTCCGAAGACAGCAGCACTTTTTCCTTTTGGTTGTAAAGAACTATTCCGTCCGCGCTGTGACCCGGCGTATGAACGACTTCGAATTCGTGCGGACCGACGCGGACGATTTCGCCGTCGTCCAAGGCGTGCGTCGCTTCGAAGAAGTCCGCTTCTTGGTCATAGTAGGACCACCAAGTGGACCAGTCGTCGCGGGTCTCCATGAAATGCTTTCCCAGCGGATGGAGAGCGATTTGGCAGCCGGATCGCTCTTGAAGATACCGGTTTGCGCCAGTATGGTCGCAGTGGCAGTGGGTGGCGACGATAAGGCGAATCCGTTCCAGGTGGATGCCGATATCGGTCAGGATTGCTGCGGTTTTCGAAATGTCGCCCTTGTACCCTGTGTCGATAAGAACCGGTTCCGGTCCGCGGTACGCGAAGTGGTTGGCGTTGAGGTAGCCGCGTTCGACGAAGAACAAGTCCTTTAAGATTTCCAGAATCATCCTGTCCTCCCGCCGGCAATGCTTGAAAGGCGCGGATATACCGGATCTATGGCATTCGACGATTTGCGAGGTTCGGCGAAAGATTTATAAAATACGTGTAAAATGCGCCGGGAATTCCTCGTCGCGATCATTGAAGCACAGCAGAGCGGTCGGTTTAGCTTGGAAAAACGGACCGGCATCGCGGTCGTTTTCCAGAATCTTATCTGATGTTCACTTGAATGCCTGGGCAAAGAGGATGGCGTTCGATTTCTTTTCGAATGTAAGGGGGGGGTTTCTACGGAAGCATATCTGAAATCCAATTTCGGATTTCCGCAAACATTGCACATGATCGTCCTCGGATTCGTGTTGTTTCCCAAGAATATCTCAGATATTAAAAAAAATGACAAATTATTTTTTTAATCGTATCATTAACGAGATTAACCTATATGGAAAAGAGGACGGGTAGCATGGATGAAATCGTTCGGTCGTACGGGAAACGGGTGGGATTTTCGCAAGAGGATCTGGAGCGGTTCCACGAGAAAGGCCATCGGGTTCGTCATGTCCGGAGGCTTGCGGCGGCCGCAGCTCTGTATACCATAGAGGCGGAAGTAGTAAAGGCCCGGCACTGCAATTCGGGGCACGCGGAAGGGCAAAAGATCGTCCTCGACGTTGACGGAAATCTCATCGCCAAGCTGTGCCCGAAAAAGATGTGCGTCTATCTGGTCTCCCAGCTCGCCATACCGGTCGCGCTAATCAACGAGCGGCTGAGCGAAGGATTGCCCCCCGACGATTTCCATTTTATGCGCCACGTCCGTTGTCCGGATGCGGGAGTGGAGTGCTTGGGATTCGGAGAGGTCATGCTGAGGGTCGGAGTGGTTCCCAGGCAACGGTGAAAATTCACAAAAGCGATGGGGGAAAGTCGAATGACTGATTTAATAGACAGAATCTATTTCCAGGAACTGGCCGAACAAAATCCCGTTGAAGTTTGCAGAAGAGCACTGTGCTATTACGACGATACCGACAAATGCTATAGGATGTCCATATGGGGAGTCCCGTATGAGATCCTCCCTCTTGCATCCACGATCAAGCGCAAACCAGAAGGGCATGAAAGGCTTCATCCCTATTTCGACCTTTTCGCCGTACATTATCTTCTGAATGCGAAGGAAGTCGATCCCTCGAACCGCTGGATTTCCGAAAAAGACATACCGGGAGGATCCGCATTCTTTCGGGGACCGCATGAAATTCCGACGCGCCTGATTGCGGATCGCTTCGAAGGGGAAATAGAAGATTTTAACAAAAAATGCGAACAACGCATGGGGATTCCCTTGGGCTTGGCCGACGCTTCTTTTAGGTTCCAAATAGCGCCGCGGATTCCGGTCGCCGTTTTGTATTGGATAGGCGACGAGGATTTTCCGGCCGAATCGAAACTCCTCTTCGACAGGACGATCAGCGATCATTTGGCGTCGGATGTCGTTTACGCCTTGGCGGTCGGAGTATGCCGCAGGTTGGCGGAATCGGCGGATTGAGTGGTCGGAGGAAAGACATATGCGAAACGTGGATACGAAAAACGCCGGCGAAAAGGAAGAAATTGTAAACAGCGATCGATTGAAAAACCTGTTCCGGGGAATGGTTGACATTTACAGCCCTTTCTGGAAGGAGGAGCGTGTTCTCGAGTTTTTAGGGGAATACCTGGACAGCATGGGACTGCGGCCGGTTCGCCAGCAGGTGGACGAGAACCGGTACAATCTGCTGGTGCTGCCGGACGGCGAGCGGGAGGCTGAGTTCGCGTTCGTTGGGCACGTGGACACCGTGGACGCGTACGATTTCGAGGATTTCGGCTGGGTGGAAAAGGGGGGCCGGATATTCGGCCTGGGAACGGCGGACATGAAGGGGGGATGCGCGGCGATGATCGAGGCGATGGTCGCGGCGACCGAAAAGCTGGGCCGACGGCCTCCGGTCGCCCTCGCGCTGGTCGTGGGCGAGGAGGAGGAGGGGGACGGGACAGAAAGTCTCCTGGAAGACTACTATTTCCCGTGGGCGGTCATCGGGGAGCCGACAGATCTTCGCCCTTGCCTTGGACATTTCGGCTACATGGAACTTCTGCTTCGCACCTCGGGCAAACGCATGCACGCATCCTTGGCCAACAAGAAGGAAACTCCCATCGAGGTTCTGCTGAACGGGTTGATCGCCTTAGGGCGGCATTTGGAGGAGAAACGGCCGGAAGCGGTCTACAACTTCCGGGATCTTTTCAGCGCCCGGGCCGGTTTCGCGGTGGCGGACCGGTGCGAAGCCTGGGTGGACATCCATTTGCCGCCCGCGTCCCCGGCCGGCGAAATCGCCATGGAGCTGGAGGAGGTTTTCGTCCGATGCTGCCCCAAGGCGTCGGACGTGGACAAAACGTTCAGGATCGCCACCAACGACGCCGGGTACGAGTTTCCCCCGAGGGGAACCGTGGTGGAGCATTTGCAGAACGTCTTTTCGCGAAGGTCGATTCCGTGGACCCCGGACATTTTCCGAAGCCATTCCGACGCCAACCGCATGTGGGCGGCGGGGATAAAACCGATCCTTTTAGGACCCGGACGTCTGGAAATGGCCCACACGCCCGAGGAGTCGGTTTCGTTCGCGAAGGTCCTCCAAGCCGCTCGACTGTACGCGGATCTGATCCTGGAAACGGCCGAATAGAGCAATCAAAGCACGGCCCCCTCCGCAGTACGACGGGAGAGACAGGATTGACATTCCGGAATTATACAGTATCTTATCGACACAAATCCTACTGAAAAGCAAAAGCAAGCAACGATTCAAATCCCGTGCGCCGGTCGCGGCTCCATGCCATAAAACAGGTTCGTTTTCCCGCCGCCTTCACAAGACTCCACCGGATAGAGAAATGGAAGTTATTGATTATTAGTTATTGGTTGATTGGTTATTCGTTATTGGTTGATTCGTTATTGGTTGATTCGTTATTGGTTGATTGGTTATTGGTTGATTGGTTATCGGTTATTCGTTATTCGTTATTCGTTATTAGGGATTGATTATTAGGGATCGGTTATTCGTTAT
>CAZNTU010000394.1:0-3707 GCA_964575975.1 uncultured Desulfobacteraceae bacterium | reverse complement strand
TTATAAACGGTAATTTAGTATTTTCCAAGTCCCTTACTATTTTTTTTACTATTTTCCCCGTCATTTTTAAAAACGCGTCTTCCAGGTTCACGCGCCGCACCGAAAAACCGTTCTGGTTTCCGGCCGCGTACCGCCTGGCTTCTTCGTGGGTTTCGAAATAGGACGTCGCCATGCCCTCGGGCCCGAGGCTGTCCAGAGCCCAGCCGCCGACTTCCTTCATGAGGTTTTGCGGCGAGTCCATGGCCACGATTCTTCCTTCGTCGACGAACGCCACCCGTTCGGCCAGAAATTCGGCCTCCCCGATGTAGTGCGTTGTCAGAAAGATCGTCACTCCGTCCCGCTGGATTTTCTTGATCAGTCCCCAGATGCGCCTTCGAATGCTCGCGTCCAGGCCGACGGTGGGTTCGTCCAGAAAAAGGATGCTCGGCGCGTGCAAGAGCGCGCGGGCGATGGTCACTCGTCTTTTCATGCCGCCGGACAGCTTTTTGACGAACTCGTCGCGTTTCTCGGCAAGCTCGATGTAGGCGAGAAGTTCCTCGACTCGCGGTCCGATGTTCCCGCGCGGCATGTGGTGGAGCCTGCCGTGGACGAGCAGGTTTTCGTACACGGTCAGTTCGCTGTCCAGGTTGACGTGCTGGGGGACCAGACCGAACTGTCGCTTCGCCTCGAGCGACTGCTTTTCGATGTCGGGGCCGTTCAGCGACGCCGCCCCGCCGGTCAGGCGGGTCAGGCCGGTCAAAATCCGGATGGTCGTGGTCTTCCCCGCGCCGTTCGGTCCCAGGTAGGCGAACAATTCTCCGCCCTCTTTATCCGTCGAAGCTGTTCCACGTCCAACACGACACTCGAATTCGCCGGCGCGCCGCCGGCGTCTCGAAGCGTTCCATCCGAGTCCCGTCGCGAACCGACCGGATACCAGCATCCGGCGCCGCTTTCCCCTCGCATCGGCGCTACCTCCACTCCGAAGACCGCCCCGATATTTTCCGACGTCAGCACTTCCCTCGGGTCGCCGCAGGCGAAAACGAGGCCATTGTCCATCGTATCCACTCCGCCGTCGTAAATGCCGGCGACGTGCCGAAGAGCGTCGTCGCTTTTTCGACGGATTTTATCGGATTTGTTTCTTTTTCGATAAAAGCAATCTCCGATTTTTTCAATGGTCTTCTCGGGTGCCATGTCGCGGAATGTCAAAAAAATATCTTGACATTCGAAAACTTTTCTCATAGAAAACTTCGCTTTAATTGGCCGATAGAAATCGGCCGTTCGCGATTCGTTATTCTAACCGCATTATTTCTGATAGAAGAGGTCCGTTTCTCCAAAAGAGAAACGCAATAGTCGCAACAAAGCCACGAAGGTTGCTTTTTCCGTTAAGGAAAACTCCTTTGTGGCTTTTTTTTTGCCCGGCGCGAACGTTTCGTTTTTTTCCGTATTGATCGGCGACAGGCGACGAAGCGCGACAAATCCGTTTTCTGACTTTACCTGACTGGAGGAGGTGTTTTTTCACTTGACCTGTAAAAGAATCGCGAGAAATCGGTTTTCATCGCCGAAAGCCCCGCCGCCTCCGAACGAACTCTCAAGCTCCCGTGCGTCACGCTCCGACCGCGAGATAGTGTTGCGAATATCGGACCTGGAAGTTTCCTTCCGTTCGGCCGGTCTCAAGATCGGTGTACTGGACCGTGTTTCCATCGACCTGGAAAAAGGCCGCCGCCTAGCCTTGCTGGGGGAGACCGGCTGCGGAAAATCGGTGCTTGCCGCAGCCGTTTTCGGCCTTCTTCCGGCCAACGCGTCGGTCAGAGGGAACATCCGAGGGCTGGGAAAAGAGAACATTTTGAGCCTTTCGCCCAAAGAGTTGAACCGGCTGCGGGTCCGCTCCATGGTGCCGATTCCGCAGAACCCTCGCGGAAGTCTCAATCCCGGCTTTCGAGTCCAAAGGCAGGTGGCGGAGGCGGTCCGTCTCGCCAATGCGAAAAGGGACGGAGGGGTTCATGTCGAAAAGCGCGTTTTCGATTTGCTTTCACAGGTGGGCTTCGAAAACCCGGAACGGGTCGCTCGGATGTATCCGCACCAGCTTTCCGGGGGAATGGCGCAGCGGGTGCTGTTGGCCGCCGGTATCGCGAGCGAGCCCGAACTGGCCGTCGCCGACGAACCCACCAAGGGACTGGACCCCGAAAGCGTCGAACATTGTCTCGGGCTTATGAAACACTGTTTCTCTCGGGCGGCCTTGCTTTTGATCACCCACGATTTGCTTGCGGCCGCCGTCTGCGACCGCGCGGCCGTAATGTACGCGGGAGAAATCGTCGAGACGGGTCCCGCCCGGGAAGTACTCGAAGCCCCGCTCCATCCGTACACTATAGGCTTGGTAAACGCCCATCCGTCCAAAGGGCTTCGTCCGATTCCAGGCCAGGCGCCCGTATTTTCCGACCTTTCCGACGGCTGCCGTTTTTACCCCAGGTGCCCGGAAGCCGATAGTATATGCGAAAAAAAACGGCCGGAATTGTCCTTCTCCGGAAAAAGGGCGTGGAGGTGCTTCCATGCTCGTCTTTGAAAAAGTCGGAAAACACTACCGAACGGGCTGGGCGCGACGCCGGGTCGAGGTGTTCGAAAACATCGACCTGACTGTCCACCGGGGAGAAGTCTTCGGCCTTTCCGGGCCAAGCGGGGGCGGCAAGAGTACCTTGGCGAAAATGGTCCCCGGCTTGGTCCGGCCTTCCATGGGAAAGGTACTTTTCAACGGGGAAGACATCTCCCTGTTTTCCGGAAAAAGGCTTGTCGAACACAGGAGGAGAGCCCAGATCGTTTTCCAGGACCCTCTTCTTTCCCTCGATCCGAAGCAAACCGTTTTCGACGCGGTCGCCGAGCCGTTGAAGGTCCACCGGCTGGCGGGTTCGAAGAAACAATTGCGAAGCCGGGTCGGGGAGCTTATGGCCTGCTGCGGTCTGGGGGAGGAACTGGCGGGACGTCTGCCGCGCGAGATTTCCGGCGGCCAGGCCCAGCGGGTAGTCCTGGCTCGCGCTTTGGGACTGGGCCCCGAACTGATTGTCGGGGACGAGACGACTTCCATGCTGGATCCCTCTGTGCAGGCCGGGATCGCGCGACTGTTGCTGTCGCTTCGAAAGGAACGCGGGTTGACCTTGATTTTGATATCCCACGACCGGGAACTGCTGGAGGCGGTATGCGACCGGAAGGCGGTCCTGGAAAACGGGGTTCTGCGATAATGACGGAAAGACAAAACAACAACATCGAAGAAAAAGGGGGGCGAAAGATGAACAGATGGAAATGGACAGGTTTTGGTTTGTTCTCGATACTTTTGCTGTGGGCCGCGAACGGATTTTCCGCCGAATCGGCCTCCGGCACGAATAGATTGGACGAAGTGGTGGTGACCGCCACCAAGTACGAAACCCCGGCCAGGGAGATACCCGCCTCCGTGACGGTGATCGACAGGGAGGAGCTTCTGAACCAGAACCTCCCCAACGGAGACATCGGCGACGCGCTCAGATCCGTTCCAGGAATTACGATCAGGCGCGCTTACGCGCCGTTTCCCTCGTACGCCAACATTCGCGGGCTCGGAAGCGACGCCACCGTCTATCTGGTAAACGGCATTCCCACCGATTGGCAGATTTCGCAGGCCATACCGGTGGAAAGGGTGCAGAGGGTGGAGATAGTCCGGGGCCCCGCATCGGCCCTCTACGGCGCCAACGCGGCCGGCGGCGTCA
>CAZNTU010000393.1:0-3736 GCA_964575975.1 uncultured Desulfobacteraceae bacterium | reverse complement strand
GCGTGTTCTTTTTCATCCCCTACATACTGGAATCGGGAATTCTCGATATCGTCAAGGGGTGCGATCTTCCCGAATCGAGCGACATAGGCTCCGTCCAGGCATGTCTTTCGATGCTGCTGCTCAAGCTGATCGGAAACAAAAGACCGGGCCACATGGGAAAATACGACCGGGAACCCGGTCTCGGAGTGTTCGCCGGTCTCAACGTTCTGCCGAAGCCGACCTACATGGGCACCTATTCCTGCCGCTGTTCGCAGGAATCGCTGACGGAGATGCAGGGAAAAGTAGTCTCCGCCTTTTCCGAAAGGTTTCCGTCCTTCTACAAAGGAGATTTCATCAATCTCGACTTCCATTCGATTCCGCATTTCGGAGACGAGTCGGAAATGGAAAAAGTCTGGTGCGGGGCGAAAGGCAAGACGATGAAGGGAGCGAACACCGTCGTGGTCCAGGACGCCGAAAGCAATGCGGTAGTATACGCCCGCGCCGACATTCTGAGAAGGGACGAATGCGAAGAAGTCAAGAAGTTCGTCGCCTACTGGAGGAAAGTCAAGGGGAACGTGGACGAGACGCTGGTTTTCGATTGCAAGTTCACCTCTTACGGGGTGCTCGGGGAACTCGACGCCGACGGCGTGAAGTTCGTCACGCTTCGAAAGCGGCACGCCTCTCTGGTCCGGGAAGCCGAAAGTCTTCCGAAGAGCGAATGGCGCAAAGTGGAAGTCCCCGTTCCGAAGAGGAAGTACGGGAAGGTGTCCGTGAACGAAAGCGAAGTAATTCTGAAAGGATGCGAAAAGGCTTTTCGCCAAATAATAGTAAAAGACCACGGGAGAAGCAAACCCACCTTCGTCCTGACAAACAACAGGCAGTTGGAGCAAAAGGATGTTCTGGAAGTTTACGCCAGGCGCTGGAGAGTGGAAAACAAAATAGCCGAGATGGTCGCCTTCTTCAATCTCAACGCGCTCTCTTCGCCGATAATGGTTCGTATCCATTTCGACATCCTGTGGACGCTCGTCGCGGACACGCTGTACCATGTTTTCGCCGCCGATCTGAGAAGGTTCGAGAAGAATCTGGCCCCCGGAATATTCAGAAAGTTCATCGATTTCCCCGGCAGAGTCGTATACGACGGCAACATGTTTACCGTTAAAATTCGAAAACGAGCCCATAGCCCGATTCTGAAAAGCGTCGCCAAATTGAGGGACCCGTTTGCGGTCCCGTGGCTCGACGACAGAAAAATCCAGATCAAATGGACCGCGTAGTTGGGTTAAATTCTGACGCTTTAATCAGCTGTGAAAATCGGTGTTTAGACTTATGCGCCTATTCTAAACGACTGTCTGATGGAGGATATTGAGGGTCAAATATTTCTGGTTCCATTGATTCCCCGTCTCCCCATACATTATTAAGTCTTCGCTCATAAGCCTTCAAATACACATCTTTCGATGATGTAGATATCTCCACATACCTATCGATACTTTCTGAGAAGTAAGCAAAACCAGATTCACCAGAAGTCACTACATGTTGTGTATATGCAAATGCCTCAGCAATTGAAACATGATCAAATCCAGCCAAACCTGATTGGCAACCCCTTAATATCAATCTTCCATCATCTGCCCAAGGTAAACGGTCTAACTGTTTAGTATCAATCCATCGAAAACTTCCATCGTTTATTTCATTCCCAGAACTGTCGCGATCAGGAGCTAAATACAAGGTTGAGTCCCTATTGGCTAAATCATAATCTTTTCCTGAATTTAGAAAAAGTACCCCTTCTTTTATTTTATAGTTATAAGTAAATATTTCTTTTACTGCGTCAGATAGAATTCTTAAATGTTCCCACTCGTCTATGAACTCCAGTTCTGTCTTAACAGGAAAAAGGAAAACAGAGTCACAATTTGAGTTAAAACCAGAGCGTGATTCAACTTCTCTCTCCCAAGTTTCAGCCGCCCTTTGAAATGCTCTATCTTTAACCATATGTAACGATTCACCCCCCATATAGGAATATTGGGAACTATGCAGTCGGAATGGGAGTCGGATTTTCGCCTCTTCTTGCTCTTGCTATTGTCTTCGCAATGTAATCCCACGGATTGATCCCTCTGCGTCTGCAAGTTTCCATTACGCTTATGAAGGCCGCGAACGAGCGACTTCCTTCTTCCGTTCGAGTTCCGAAACAGATTTTCCTGTAAATCACCGCCATGCGCAAGGCTCGCTCGGCATCGTTGTTGGTCGGCGGCAAATCCGGATTTTTGACGAACGCCACCACCGCATCCCAATCGTTTAAAATTTCCCTTGCAAGAGACTTAAGCTTGGCATGATCATGTTCCGATCCCAGGTTGCAGGCTCTTTTGAGTCTGGCGAGAATCGGCCCGCATTCTTTCCTGCCATCCTCGCCCTCGGCAACGGTTTTAATAAGGGCCCTCATTTCCCTCAGATACCACTCTCCCATTTTTCGGACCTTTTCGCCGGGAGCCTTGGTCAGGGCGATCGCCTTTCTTATCAGATGGGCCAGGCAGCGCTGGCGTCTGGGCCAGTCTCGATAGGCGCCGTAGCCGTCCGTGACGAGCCAGCCGAGGAAAGCCTCTGTTATGAACAGGAGAAGCGTCTCCTTCTTGCGGGAGCCGACAATATAGACGACGACTTTTTCGCCGACGGCAACCCACAGCCAGCGGAAAACCCCCTTTTGATACCAAGGGGTTTCGTCCAAGTGTATCTTGTTCTCTTCCTGCAACTCTTCGATCAGTTCGTCGATCACCGGCAAGCAGGCCACGCCCGCTTCCCGGATGCACTGGCAGACGGTTCCCGTCGATACGGCGAATCCGAACCAGTCGATCAGATACTGGCGTATCTGGTTTCTCGACATCCTGTACTTTCTGTTCAAGGCCGCTATGAACGTGGCGAGCATGGGGCCGATCAGGCGATTCTCGGAAAGCTTGAGGTTTCTCTTGCGGCCCTCGAGTTCCGAAACGAAGCCCTCGCCCGGCCGGGCCTTGTTCTCGTGTCCGCATTCGCAGACTATGCCGTGGTAGCGATGAAGCGCGCATACGATCCTGATCTGGTTCTTTTCCGCGTCCTTTTCGAGTTCGTAGGTGTAGTGGCCCGTGTACGGCGTCGGATAAGGAGGTTTCGGCAGCTTTTTTCGACAGACGACGCATTCTTCGGGAAAGTGTTCCTCGACACGTTCCGGCTCCGCGTCTTCGCTTCTGCCGAATCCGGGGGTGCCGGGCTGCTTTCCGGGCTTCCGCTTGCCGTCTTCGGGCTCTTTTTTTTCGGACCCGTCGCGGGATTGTTTCTCTTCGTCGCCTTCGGATTTTTCGTCGATTTCCTCGCCCGAATCCATGGCGGCTTCCTCGGCTTCCTCGAGGTCATGCTCTTTCTTCCGCCTTTTGGCCCTGCTCGACAGATCGTCGGAAGAGGGCGGCTTCGAGCTGTTCGTGGAATCCTCCCCGACCTTTTCGTAGAGTTCGAGGCACAGATTCCTCAGGTCCTCGGCCAAATCGACGAGACGGGGCTTGTCGAGGCCGGAGATTCGGTCGCGATCTAGTTGCGCGAGGTCTTCCGGCGATAGTTTCTTCATACCGCCCTAATATTAAGGCACGGTATCCTTTTTGTCCTCCTTTTTTTTCGCTTTTCTTGAAGTTTTTCTATGGGGGGGGTGAATCGTTACAACCATATAATAAAATGCAAAATAAATCTTAAGTCCATCCCTTTAAAGGTTGTGCTTAAAGTCAATTGAAAGCAACGGGCCGAAACG
>CAZNTU010000392.1:0-3751 GCA_964575975.1 uncultured Desulfobacteraceae bacterium | reverse complement strand
GGGAACTGAATATCCTGCGACAGGAAATCGCCGAGACAAGAACCCTCGTAGAACAAAGGCATGGGAAGCGAATTTTTTTTGCATATTTCGTAGGCGTTCTTCTTGTAGTAGAAATTCTTCGCCACCTCCCAAGGCGGCGCGGGATTTCGATACCATTCGTCGAGACTCCGCTTATGGATCGACAAAAGCTTGACGCATTCGTCGTTGTTCGGAAAAAGAACCCATCCTTTCAGATTCTCCCTTTTCGCCAAACAGATTAAATAATCCGAAAAGTTGTCGTCGTTCAGCAAAGAATGATTTTTGTCTGTCCTTTTCACGTATTTGGAATATTTTCCAATGCTTCTCTCCGTCTCGATCAGAAAGATCGGAACCTCGTTTTCCGCGAGACTCCGGATTACGCCCAGCCCTTGGAAATCTCCGCCTATTACAACTGCCCCTGTTTTGTTCGTCCTGCCATTATTCATCTGTCACCTGCCGTCGCTCTCCAAGCAGCGTTCGATTTCTTCCGCCAACGCATGCATATGGTTTTCGTCGATTTGCGTGCCGTCAAATCCGGTTATCGAATTGTGAGTACCCGGTATTTCGTGAACCCGAACGCCCCCGACCGCGAATTTACTCCATCCGAATCTGTTCCCGCGCGTATTTCGAAGCGACTCTTCGGTCAGGAAAAGATGCATAAAGCCAGGAAACGGTTCGGGTTTGTATTTTCTGATGCCCAATATGTTGAAGACCAGTTTCAATTTCAGACGGGCCCAGAAGGCTTTCTCGGCGACGGTCATTTCGGAGGTCTTTTTCAAATGATACCCCGACCTGCTCTTGATCCTTCCGTAAATTTCCAAGAATGCGTCCCAATAGGACGAAGACAAGGCCGCCGGCTCGATGAGGCCTAAAAACGAAATCTCCTCGCCTTTTAAAGTCAGCTGCCGCGCCATCTCGAATGCTATCGCGCCGCCTCCGCACAATCCCGCCAAACGATAGGGTCCCGACGGCTGGATTTGGCGTATGTCTTCTATGAAATGCGCGGCCAACCTTGCGACGTTGGAAGGATGTCCGAGTCCGTCCTGAAGGCCGTAGAGCGAAAAGCCGTTGCCAAGATGCCTGCCCAGGTATTTCAAATCCGTAAATACGTTCGACATGTTTCCGGGTAGACAGAATATCGTTTCCTTTGACGAGCCGTCCTTGATCTTGACCAAAGACGTCCAGTCCGCCGGCCGCTTTTCTTCGACGAGAAGCTCGGATATTTCTCTTATCGTAGAGGCTTGGAATATCGAAGAAGGGGAAATCTTTTTGCCGAAAACCTTCTCTATTTGAGTAAAAAGACGACCCGCCAGCAAAGAGTTTCCTCCCAGCTCGAAGAAATTATCGTCCAATCCCACATGATCGACTCCCAACAAGTTTCGCCAGATTTCCGAAACGGACCTCTGCGGTTCGTTCGACAAATCGTCTACCGCGGCCTTCTCCGCACACGCCCTTTCGCGATCCGGGGATTCCTCCCCGATCGAAAGCATGTCTATACGCAACTTTTTCTCCGCCGTCGCAGAAAGTCGCGTCCTTTCGTCCGCCGGAATCGAATGTTCGGTTTTGGCGGGTTCGATCCAGTACCGTTTCCTCTCGAAAGGATAGGACGGCAAACCGACCCGGCGTCTCTTTTCGTTCGCGTAAAAACCGGCCCAATCCACCGGAACCCCTTTCAGCCAAAGGCGTCCCAGCGTATTCAGAATGAAATCCGAATCCGATTTTGTCTCCTTCGGGTGCCTGATGGAAGACAACGCGACATGTTCCCGATTCCTGTCAGGGTGTTGCATCGCCAACGACGCGAGCGTATTCCCCGGTCCCGCCTCCAGTAAAACAAGCCTTGGCGTTTTAAAAAGCTCTTCGACGCAATCGGCGAAACGGACGGGTTGCCTCAATTGCGCGACCCAGTAATTCGGATCGACGGACTGTTCCGGTGTTATCCACGTGCCGGTGGTGTTGGAAAGAAACGGAATCCGCGGCGGTCGCAGTCCGACTTTCCTGACCTCTTGGGAAAAAGCCTTCAGCATAGGGGCCATCATCCGGGAATGAAACGCATGCGATGTACGGATTCTTCTGCACTGCACGCCGTCTTTGACTAGTCGCCTTTCGAGATCGGCCACGGATTCCGTTTCGCCCGACACCACGCACAAAGAGGGCGTGTTGATTCCCGATATGTCTATGGAGTCGTCCAGAAGATACCGCAGTTCCTTTTCCGGAAGAGCGACGGCGAGCATCGCTCCTGGGGGCATTGCCTGCATGAGGCGCCCTCTGGCGGCAACGAGCGGCAGGACATCCTCGAGGGAGACCACTCCGGCAAGGCAAGCCGAAACGTATTCTCCGACGCTGTGGCCGACCGTCGCGGCAGGTCTTGCTCCCCACGATATCCAGAGCATCGCGAGCGCATATTCCACGACGAACAAGGCGGGTTGGGCCGCGACCGTCTGGTTTAACTTCTCGTTCGCCTCGTCGACTTTTTCCGCTTTCGGATACAAGACGGAAAGCAAATCGAAATCCGCATGCGCCCGGAGAATTTCCGAACACCGGTCGATGTTTTTCCGAAACACGGGCTCGGTCTCGTACAGCTCCGTTCCCATACGAACGTACTGCGCCCCCTGCCCCGGAAACATGAACACGACTTGCCGCTCCGCGGGTTCCGACGACGACGCGGCCCGAACCGGATCGTCCGACTTCAGCGCCTTTATTGCTTCCTCCCGGTCGCCGCAAACGACAATGCGTCTCCGGTCGAAGGCTTTTCTACCCACATGAAGCGTGTAGGCGACGTCGGCGAGGTCGATTTCCGGATGTTCTTCCAAATGTCGCGCGAGATTCCTGCTCGCCTTTTCCAAGGCCGTATCCGTTTTCGCCGAGAGCGCCAACAGTTGCCGCGGTCTGCTCGGTCCCGAAGGTTCCGTCGCAGGTGCCTCTTCCAAAACAATATGCGCGTTTGTTCCGCCAAGACCGAAAGAGCTGACTCCGGCGCGGCGAGGAGAGTTCCCGTTAGGCCATTCCGAAAGCGCTGCGTTTACGTAGAACGGGCTGTTCGCAAAATCTATGTACGGGTTCGGCGATTTGAAATTCAGGCTGGGAGGAATACGGCGGTTGTTGAGAGACAGGACGGTCTTGACGATTCCGGCCGCCCCCGCGGCCGCATCCAAATGGCCGATGTTCGACTTGACGGACCCGATGGGGCAGTATTGCTTTCTTTTCGTCCATTTTCCGAACGCTTTGGCCAACCCGGCGATTTCGATGGGATCTCCTATGGAAGTTCCGGTGCCGTGGGCTTCGAGATAAGCAATCGTATCCGGATGCACTTCCGCCATCGAGAGCGCCTCCTCTATGACCGCGGCCTGTCCATGAACGCTGGGGGCCGTGAAGCCGACTTTCATGGCGCCGTCGTTGTTTATGGCGGTCCCCTTGATTATCGCCCAGATCCGGTCCCGGTCCCCGATCGCCTCCGACAGGCGCTTCAAGACCAATATGGCGGCTCCGCTCCCCGCAACGGTTCCCCTGGCATCCTTGTCGAAAGTCCGACAGTGTCCGTCCGGGGAAGGTATTCCCCCTTCCTCGTAAACATATCCCCCTCTCAAGGGAACGTTTATCCGGGCGCCTCCGGCAAGAGCAATATCGCATTCGCCTCCGAGAAGGCTCTGGGGCGCCAGGTGTACGGCGACCGCGGAGGGAGAGCAGGCAGTATTCACGAGGATGGAGGGCCCTTTCCAATCCAGCAGGAACGAGA
>CAZNTU010000391.1:0-3784 GCA_964575975.1 uncultured Desulfobacteraceae bacterium | reverse complement strand
TAGGCGTGAGCCATATGAATTCATTTTTTAAGTTTGATCGAAATTAGAATTGCTGTACCTCACGGGTCGTCACTCGGCTTCATTATTGCATCGGCGCCGTCCTGCTGGATCTTGAAAACCCCGCCAAAATCGTCTCCCGCCTGGATCGGCCCCTGCTCGATCCGCATGACAGCGAGCGCGAGGGGAATGTTCCCAATGTGGTGTATACCTGCGGGGCGACGATCCACAACGACGAGCTGGTTGAAATCTCGATCTTGGATATCCAATCAAGTTTTTTATACCCATGTGAATTGGGCATTATTTCTCATTGACGAGCGACGAGATCCAGATTACTTTTTTGCAATGCGAAAGTTTTTTTCACTTTAACATCAGTAGATACAGTAGAAGGAGCTGTAATGAAAGAGTTGATGGTAGCATTGGTAGAGGCACTTGTTGATTACCCAGGCGAAATTAGAATAAACGAAATCTCGGGGGGGCAAACCACGATTTTAGAGTTGTCGGTAGCCAAAAAGGATCTCGGAAAGGTAATCGGAAAACATGGACGAAATGCGGAGGCCCTGAGAACAATTCTCTCCTGTGCATCCGCGAAATTCCACAGGAAGACCGTGTTGGAGATAGTAGAGTAAAAATCGGGCTATGCCGTTGGAAGCGTCATTAACGGGCGGTGGTCAAATCCTCGGCCCCCAAGTTGCGGTTGGCGGACGAGCTGAAAAACTGATCAGGACAGTGAAAGAGGGGTTTTGGCATGGAACGGACACATCGTTGTCCCATCGTAATCGCAATGGATATCGACGATTTTCCGACCAGCATGAAAGTCGCCGAACTCCGTAAGAGAGATTGGCTCGATCCAATTCACCACGGCGACGACCGATTTTGTACGGGTGAATTCGAGCACAACGGCGTTCTCTACGAAGTGGAGAACGTGACGACTCCCGGATGCGTCGAGTTTCTGTGTTTTCTCTTCGAGCAGGAATACATCCGCCCGGCTTTCTTCAGCTCGGGGGGTCGCTCCAGAAACCTCGACTTAGCCGAAAAAGCGGTTCGAATGGCCATCGACGCCGGCGGCGCCCCCAATGGAAAAATCGCTACGACGTATATTCGCGGGAGGACTGCTTCGATAGAGGACTATCGGATTTGAAGACCCCTGTGGTTCCAATCGATTATCACGTCCCGGAATCCATATCAACCCGTTTTTCGCTCCTCCGGAGAGGCTATCGGATTTAAAAAAAATGAGGCGGAGTCCGCGCGCGGCACCGTTCGCCGGCGCGCGAGGGAATTATTTGGCGCCTCCGCGAAAATAGTTCGGAACATGCGCCCTTTCCTTGTGGTATCTACGGTAAGGAGAGTTCCAGGCGCTGTTCTTTAAACGACTTTTTTAGCGGAAGGCGCCGGTCGTGCTCGATTGACCGCCGGTTTCGCAAGAACGGAGGCTTCGATCCTCGTTTCCCTCGACCTCGATCCTGTCCGGCCGGTACTGGAGCCCTGCTATTGCCCGACGGTCCGGCGGAAACCCCGCGACTGCTTCGGCATGTTTCGCGCTTTTCTCCTCATGACCCTTCTCAGGATCCGAGGCGTAAACGAACGGTGGGGCAGATTGCGCTCCAATTCCCTCCACGCCGTGCTTTGCGGCTTCGACCCCGACGACGTGCCGGGAGTGGGCACGTTCTACGATTTCCTGAAAAGGACACTCGATGGTCCATACCGCAAGCCGGGGGAGGGAGTCGCGAAAAAAAGCGGGACAAACGCCATGAAGCACTGGAGAAACCTGAAAGGGGAAAAGGACCGACGAGAGGGCGATTTCGACCCGAACCGCACGAAATCGGAAGTCCTTTCGAAAAGCCTTTTGGCGAAGACGGGGGAACCCCGTCTCGACGGCATGCGAAAAATACTGGAGGACCTGCTGTTCCAGGCGGGGACAGTTCCCTCCGTCGAGGCCGGGCTGCTCTCCTTCTCGGACGGCCTGGTGGTTTCCAGAGACGGATCGATCATGGAAACCGCGGCCTCCCCGAGAGGAAAGGCGACATGCGACCGCCGGAGCCAGGGAATATACAAATGCGCCACGACAGGCTCTACACTAGCCCGACGGCCACTTTCTGCCGGGACCGCGTTCACAAGAGGTTCGTGTTCGGAGATCGCTACCGCCATTTGATCGCCACCCGAAACGGCCGCGATTTTCCGCTCGGCTCCTCCATGCCGGGCGGCGACGAAAGCGCCTGCACGCTTTCCCTCGACACTTTCGACCGTTTCGAAAAGGCGGCGAGGGAAAACGAGGAGCAAGAACGTATCTCCCCGTCTGCCGGGCCGCGACGACGTCCGGCTCGACGCCGACGGGACCCCGCTTTGCCCGGCGGGAAAGCCCATGCGCTACCAGCACTGCAACAAGAAAAAGAAGACGCACGTCTACAACTGTCCTGCCAAGCGCGGGGCCCGCAGGGACGGAAAAATCAAGTTCGTCTTCCACTCGGACGAATGCCCGAACCGGAGAGACTGCGCGCCCGAAAGCACGATGGCTCCCTTTGCGTACATAAAAACTTCCGAGGATCCCTGGACGCGTCCGCCGATTCTCGGGGAAAGCGAAAGGTTCGAGAAGCTCGCCAACCAGCGAAGCGCGTCGGAAAGAGTAAATTTCATAAACGACGCGTTCGAGTTCGAGCGCGCTTGCAGGAACGCCGACTACGGGCTGGTTCGCATATGCTTAGGGAACATCGCGCATTACGCCCTGGTGCGGTACGGAGAAAAAAGGAGGAATATCTCGGAAGAGGACCCCTTTCCGATTTACTCGAAGCCATGCTCTCGACTGCGGAAGGAAGGTTTCCGGAAAAGCGCGGAAAAGAGTAAACGCGCGTAGCTCGTCCTTCCCCGAGCGTTCTCGAAAACCGGCGTCGAAGCCGGCACGGCCCCATTTTGCTTTCGCAACCCCCGCCTTGGTTCGTTACCGAACGATTCCGGCCATGGAGGCGAATCTGCGGAGTCCGGAAGGTTTTTCGCCCTTGTCCCCTTCGCTTTCGGACGCTTCCCTGGATTTGCGATATTCCTCGAGTCTTTCGACGGTTGCGACGAAATCGACAGTTGCAGGGGCGAGGCGCCGGTGGCCGCGTGGACGCGCGTGTCGTTGCGCTCGGCCGGCCACCGTCGCGCGGTCGATCCCGAGTCGGCGAAGTCCCTGAATTTGCGCCCGTTCAGCAGGTTCGTCTCTATGCACCGGAACGGTTTCTCCACCTTTCCCTTGGTCTGCGCCCTTCCCGGACGGCGGGCGACCGGGCGGAAGCCGTAGTGGGTGGCGAACGCCGAGAAGGCCGGGTTGAAAACGGGACGTCAGGCCTCCCGGCGCAGGACCACCGTTTTTTCCCCGTCGCAGAGGCAGGTGCGGGGCACGCCCCCGAAATACGCGAACGCGTCCCGGCGCCTGCGAATCAGGGTGTGGAACTTGCGGTCGAGGGCGAAGTCCACGCACTGCCTGCGGGAATGCCCCAGGATGCAGGAAAAGCAAAGAACCTCCGTCCTTCCTTCCTCCGCGAAGTCTATCGCGTAGGGGCTCCAGTCCATTTGCCCCTGGAAGCCGGGCTCCGTTTCGAACCGAACGACCGGCTCCTTCTTCGGACCGGGTCTCGTTCGCCCGAGAAAATCGTACACGATGCTTTTGCCTCCGTCGAATCCGGCCTCGACGAGTTCCTCGTGCAACCGGACCCCGGTCATGTCCGGGAACTCTTCGAGAAGACGTTCGACAACGGGCCGGTACTCGTCGAGCTTGCTCGGACGGCGGATCTTCCTTTCGCCGTCCAGG
>CAZNTU010000390.1:1519-3797 GCA_964575975.1 uncultured Desulfobacteraceae bacterium | reverse complement strand
TGACTCAAGATCGACGGGTTGTCCTACAGGCAATTCCACAGGGCTTTGGAAGGCACGCGGCTTCCGTCCCTGCGTCGACTGTCCGAAGGCGGGCGATACGAAAAGAAACGGTTCTATTCCGGCCTGCCTTCGGCCACGCCCGCAGTCCAGGGGGAACTTTTCTACGGCGTCAAATCGAGCATTCCGGCCATCGCGTACTACGACCGGAAACGAAAAAAGAAGATAAATCTGCTGTTTCCGTCGTCTGCCAACGAACTGGCCCCGCGTCTTGAAAAGCTGGGAAAGCCCCTTTTGGCCGGCGGAACTTCCTATTCCAACATCTACACCGGGGGGGCCGAATCGGCCCGGTATTGCATCCAGACCATGAAGCTCCGGTCGTTTCGTCAGATTCTGTCGTCGTTGAAACTTTTCTTTCTTCTCGCGGTCCGTCCAACGAGACTATTCGAGATTGCCGGGTACGGACTTTTGGAAGCCGCCATCGCGTTCTACGATTTTTTCGCGGGAGTAGGGGAGGGGAAAAGCGTCCTGAAGGAACTCAAGTTCGTTCCCACCCGCGTGCTGATCAGCGCTCTTCTGCGGGAATTGATAAGGACGAGGGCCAAGATGGACTTGGCGCGCGGCGTGCCGATCGTTCACGCGGGCTTTCTAGGATACGACGAGCAGTCGCATAGGCGCGGACCCGAGTCGGCCTTCGCCCATTGGACGCTCAAGGGGATCGACGCCGTCATAGAGGACATCCATCGCGCCACGCTAAGGTCGAAACGCCTGAACTACCAATTGGTCGTCTATTCGGATCACGGCCAGGAGGCGGCGATACCCTTTGAAAGACGTTTCGGAAAATCGCTCGAAGAATCCGTCAAAAGCGTTATCGCGAACGGAAATTTCGACATTGAACCCTCCGCTTCGGATATGAGGGAAAAGGACAGGATTCGCGCGCGCGGCTTTTTTTTCGAAAGCGATCGCGCGGTAAGGCGCCGGACGGAGAAGAACATCGGGGAAAAGAAGTTTGACGGCGTTCGGATAATCGCCATGGGGCCTCTCGGGCATATCTATTTCTCCGAATCGCATCCGGGCATGGACAAGGAAAAAATCGCCGAGGCGCTGGCGAAGGAGGCGCGAATTCCTCTTGTCCTTTACGAGTCGAACGGCAGGGTTTTCGCCGTGAACGGGAAGGGGCGCTTCGAGCCGGAGAAATCCGCGAGGGAGATTCTGGGCGGGGATCATCCTTTGGCCGGGCGGACCGCCGAGGACCTCGTGCGGGTCTGCCGGCACCCGGACGCCGGAGACGTGGTGATTTCGGGATGGGCGCCGGACGAGCCTCCCGTGACGTTCGCGGCGGAGAACGGCGCTCACGGAGGACCCGGAAAAGAGGAGACCGGCGGTTTCGCGTTGATTCCCGAATCGATGGATCCTCCTCTTGGGGAGGTTGTCCGGCCGTCGGATCTTAGGAACCTTGTTTTCCGTTATTTGGGTCGAAAGACCGAGGAATTGCCGGAGAATACCGGAAAAGGGGCGCGATGAAATGGCATTGCCCGTTATTGTCGTTCGGTTCCTCTCCTCGGCTTTCTTTCGAAGGGAAAAACCGGCCCCCGTCCCCGCACCGCCGGCGGGACCGGTTCCCGCTGCTACGCTGAAGGTCGCCACATACAATATCCACAGTTGCATCGACACTTCGAAAGTCCTCGACATGGAAAAGATCGCGGCGGTCGTTTCCGATCTCGATCCCGACGTGCTGGCTTTGCAGGAAGTGGACGCCTTCAAGGCCAGGACGGCCAACGAGTTCCAGGCGAAATGGCTGGCCGAGCGTCTCGGGATGGGATATTTCTTTTTTCCGGTGGTCAGGAACGGCGTCGAGAAATACGGGATAGCCGTCCTGTCCAAAATTCCCATGGAAAAAGTCAAATTCGGTCGTCTTCCCACGCTGTTGCTGAAAAGGAACCTGGAAATCAGAGGGGCCATGTGGGTCCGGGTGGAGGCCGGCGGGACGCCGGTCAATCTGATCAACACCCACCTCGGTCTCTTCGCGAGGGAACGCCGGTTGCAGATACGCGCGCTTCTCGGAAGGGAATGGCTCGGAGGCGTGCACGACGGCGAGCCGGTCGTCCTTTGCGGGGATTTCAACGCCGGAAGGCGTTCCTACGTGTACCGGCAAGCGATCGGGCGGCTTAGGGACGCACAGGTGGCGAAGGAAGAAAAGGGCCCTTTGAGGAGGACTTTTCTTTCGTACTATCCCGTGTTCTGCCTGGACCACATATTCGTGTCGCGGCATTTTTCGGTG
>CAZNTU010000390.1:0-1419 GCA_964575975.1 uncultured Desulfobacteraceae bacterium | reverse complement strand
GAGATTTTCCTCCAATTCTTCCAACGTTTCTCCCTGAGTCATTATTTCGGGATGTTCAAGAAGTTTGCCAAGCCAAAATTTTTCAGACTTCCAATATATCATTGTCATTTTTGATCGCATCGTTACCTCCCTTGCAAAGAACGATTCTTCGCCTTCCGATATTTTTAATATCCCGACAACGCTCTTTGGAATAAACAGTTCATCATAAATCAAAGGGATGTTCAACGGAAAATATTGTTGAATCGCTCTGGAAAATCAACACCATCGTAATTTTGTTGCGGTTTCGACCTTTACGATTACTCCTTCTCCAGCGCCTCGAAGCCGGACACGATATCCAGCAGCTCCTCCGTGATGGACATCTGCCTGAGCCGGCGGTACGTGCCGGTCAGATCCTCCATGAGTTCCTCGATGTTTTTTTCGGCGCCTTGCATGGCGGCGAGGCGGGCGGCGTTTTCGCTGGCCATGGATTCGACGTAGGCCTGGAAGACGGTAATGAAGAGATATTCCCGGATCAGGGCGGAGAAGAGCGTATCGGGGGGCAGCGTGAAGAACGGGAGGGTTCGGGACTCCCATTTGTGTTTTCTACGTTCATCCAGCCACCTGGCGTCGAGGGGAAGCAAACGCACCGTTCGGGGTTTGTATCCAGCGCGGGATTCTTGGCGGGCGTGGAAGAGCTTCACGTGGTCCACGCCTTTTTGTTCGCGCCATTGTTCGATTTTCATCAGGATTTCCTGTACGTGGGGTGTAATGGAATTGACGGAACCCGGCAGTTCCCAGGTTTCGAGGGGCGATATGCCGGAGTCGGCGAGAATGCCCGACGCCCTTTCACCGGCGCAGACCACGGGTATGTCGGCTTGGCCTTTTCCCTCGGCACGAAGCGTTTCCACCGCGTGGGAGACCACCTGCTCGTTCAACGAGCCGCACATGCCCTGGTCCGAACCGAATACGAAAGCTCCGACGCGCTTTCTCTTCGCGCTTTTGGCGTAAACGGTCGTGTCCGGGTCGTGCCGAAGCGCAATTCCCAGGGCCATGTCGATGGCGCGGGAATATTCCCGCAGCGATTCCACAGCCTTTTCGTACTGGCGAATGTTGACTGCCGCGAGCGACTTCATGGTTTTAACCACCGACTGCAAGTCCTCGGTGCTTTCTATTCGACGTTTCAGATTCCCCAGCGTTTGCATCGAGCGTTTTCTCCCAATTTCTTTCCCTGGTTTCGGATTTCGAGTTGGCGATGAAAAAAACTCAACTTGTGGCCTTGCCAAGTATTCCTCCCCGCTGAAGTCAGGGGCCCTGTTTTTCGGCTTCCGGCTTTTGAGAACCG
Source organism: uncultured Desulfobacteraceae bacterium (assembly GCA_964575975.1). Classification (GTDB taxonomy): domain Bacteria; phylum Desulfobacterota; class Desulfobacteria; order Desulfobacterales; family SKZT01. The sequence goes on along the minus strand of CAZNTU010000390.1, from coordinate 98 downwards.
GATGTCCGAGAAAAATTTTCAAGCTGTGCGGTTGGGCGGCGGTGCAATTCCCCCCTTGAGGGGGGCCAGGGGGCGCAATTCCCCCCTTGAGGGGGGCC
>CAZNTU010000389.1:0-3808 GCA_964575975.1 uncultured Desulfobacteraceae bacterium | reverse complement strand
TCGTTATTGGTTGATTGGTTATTCGTTATTGGTTGATTGGTTATTCGTTATTGGTTGATTGGTTATTCGTTATTGGTAGTTGGTTATATGTTATTGGTAAGCGCTCAACCGCAATTGCCAAACAACACCAGCCAATATCCAACAACTAATATCCAACAACTAATATCCAATCAACCAATATCCAATATCCAATAACCAACACATAGGAGCGCAAGGCAATGAAAAAAACCGTCGTATTTTTTATCCTGCTTCTTGTTCCGGCAACCGTCTCCCACGCTCTGAGGTGCGGTTCCGGCCTTGTCCAGGTGGGGGACGTCAAAGTCCAGGTTCTGGAGGCTTGCGGAGATCCGATCCTCGTGGAATTCATCGGAACGACGTCGACGAGGATCGATATCGAAAGCGGATCCCAATCCGTGAGGGTGATAGTCGAAAATTGGCACTACGACGTGGGCGGAGGCGTAATTCACGTGCTCACGTTCGCGGGTTCCAAATTGATCGGCATCGATTGGTATCGAAAATGACCCGATTCGATCAATCTTTCAGAACGACGATTTTGACCTTTTCGATGTAATCGGCAAAAACTTCCCAGTTCCGGTCCAATTCCTCCGTGTCTTTTTCGATCGCGGCGTATTCCACCTTTTCTCCAATTTGGCTTATGCCGTCGAATCCGTAGCTTCTCCCCACGCCCTTCATGTCGTGCCCGATCATCCTGGCGGTCTCCAAATCGCCCTCTTGGAGGGCCTGCCGCATTTGTTCCAGCTTCTCTCTCATGTTGCCGACAAACCACGGAACGAGTTCCTCCAGCTCGGGGGGTATGAAAGCAACCATTGCGACGTTCTCGCTCGCATTGTTTTCCATTTGCGGCATTCCTCGAATCATATCCGGCCACATCGCAAAGCGCCGTTTTTTTTCGGCGAAGCTATCTTGAACAAACGTTTTTCCTCGGATTCCGGCCTCGTATGCAAGATGGCGTTCAGAAGCTGCTCCTTTTCTATAGGTTTCGTCAAGTGAGCCGTGCAACCGGCCTCGAACGTCTTTTCCCTGTCATTGCTCAAGCAGTGCGCCGTCACGGCGATGATCGCGACTGGTTTCTTCCCCCGGGAGATTTCTATTTCCCTCATCCTGCGCGTTGCTTCGAAACCGTTCATCACCGGCATTTGCATATCCATCAGAACGAGATCGTAATCTTTCGACTCGAATTTTTCGACGCCTTGTTGTCCGTTTTCGGCGATATCGATCGAACAAGAATAATTTTTAAGGTATGCCATCACTAAAAACTGGTGCGCCTTGTGATCGTCTACCAAGAGAATGTTCATATCATCCTTGCCTTTTTCCGCAGTCCGGGGTTGCTCTGTTTTTCGTTTTCACGGACAGGCATTTCCGCATTATAGGGAAAAAACAGTTGCAGTTTCGGTTTTAATCGGAATTGCCGATGATTGGGAAAGACAGTTTTCGAGAAATGAAACGGGGAAGAGTGGATATTGCCGTCCGCGTTTCGGCTCTTGGGACAAGGAAGTCCACTGGCCAATCCGGCGGTTCCCCCGTCGTATGAAATCGGTCTACAATTAAGTCTCTCGGCGGCAAGCGCATCCAAAAACGTCGGTACGTGCAGCAAGGCGACCCTCGGTTTCATCGTTCGGTTTCAATTCTCGAGCTTAACGTATCAAAAGCGGCGTCAACGTTCGAATCGGCAAAAGTCCGCAGTGACATATCGACAATCATTATCATAATCGCGTTCAAATATAAAATAAAATTTTCCAATCCGATCGTCCCTTCTCGTCCGTTGATATCGCCGTCCCCGCCTTGATTTTTCGCCTTTTTTCCAATACCTTATATCCTGATTGTCCATACGGACATAAAATGTCCGAAATTGTGCGGCGAATCGATTCCTGTTTTGCAACCCCGAACAAACCATTAGGGAGACCGAAATGCCGGATAACCAATCGAAATTGAAGATTTGCATATTGTGCCTGTCTCTGGTTGTCGGATTGACGGCGGGATGCCAACAGGCGAAATATGCGATGTGGGAAAAGCTGGGAAAGGAAAAGCGCCATCTTCTGAAGAGCGAAGTGGAAAAAGTCGCCGGCGAGCAGGAAGAGGCGTCCCGACAATTCCAGGACGCCCTTAGCCGGATAAAGGCCATGTACGGCTTCGACGGCAAGGAACTGGAGAAGGTCTACAATCGGTTGAACGACGATTACATCGGCGCCCAGACCAAGGCCGAGGACGTCAGAAAAAGAATACGGAGCGTCGAGCAAATCGCCAAGGACCTGTTTTCCGAGTGGGAAAGGGAAGCCGACGAAATCGCGAACGCCACTCTGAGGGCCAAGAGCAAACAGTCGCTCCGGGATACCCAGAGTCGCTACAGAAAACTGCACGTCGCCATGAAGAAGGCCGAGGCAGGCATGGACCCGGTGCTGACGAACCTGAAGGACTACGTCCTGTATTTGAAGCACAATCTCAACGCTCAAGCCGTAGGGGCGCTCAAGACCGAGGCGGAAAGCATCGACCAGGACATTTCGGTCCTCGTAAGGGACATGAACGAATCCATAAGACAAGCCGAGGAGTTTTTAAAGGAGTTCGAATCATAATGGACAACGAAGTTTACGGAATAGAATGCGCGAGCTACCAGGAGGCGGGAGCGGCTGTAAACGAGCTTTTCGAGAAAATGGGCGGTCCGGGCAAGTTCGTTTCCGCCGGCGAAAGGGTGGCGCTTAAAGCCAACCTGCTCTTCGCGGCCAAACCCGAAGCGGCGGCGACCACCCACCCGGAAATCGTGAAAGCGGTCGCCAAGGCCGCAATGGAACAAGGCGCCCGCCCTCTTGTCGTTGACAGCCCCGGAAGCGGATACCGCTACGACCCCAAACGCCTGGAAAAGACCTACCGATCCACAGGCATGCTCGACGCCGCCCGCGATTCGGGCGCGGAATTGAATTTCGACTGTTCCCACAGGAACGTGTCGTACCCGCAAGGCAGAACGATCAAACGGTTCGAGGTGATCACGCCCGTTTGCGAGGCCGACGCCGTCTTCAACCTCTGCAAGCTGAAAACGCACATGTTCACCTACATGACCGGGGCCGTGAAAAATTCGTTCGGAACGATCCCCGGCCTTCTGAAACCCGGCTATCATGCCAAGTTGCAGGACACGAACCGATTCGCCTCCATGCTTTTGGACTTGACCGGCTTGGTGGGGGCGCGCCTTCACGTGATGGACGCGGTCTACGCCATGGAGGGAGAGGGACCGCACGGGGGCACGCCTCGGCGCGTCGGCTTGATTTTGGCTTCCACCAATCCGGTGGCGCTCGACGCGGTCGCGGGCGAAATCATCGGACTCCCCGGAAACCGGAACCCAGTCCTGACGGAGGCGAAAAAAAGAAACTGGGCTCCCTGGCGCTTCGAGGACGTCGATCTGATCGGCCTCGAACGAAAAAAGCTTCGGATACCCGGTTTCAAGAGACCGGCCACCTACCACGAGGGCCACGGACTGGGCGGACTGAACTTTTTCCAGCGCGCGATTTCCCCGTATTTTAAAAGCGCCATGTCGGTCAAGCCTTTCATCGACGCAAAAAGATGCAAGCTCTGCGGTTCTTGCATGAAAGCCTGCCCGGTCGGCGCCATCGACTTGAACCACAAGCGCGCGTCCATCGACGACGACAAGTGCATCCGCTGCTATTGCTGCCACGAAATGTGCGAGGAGAAAGCGGTCGAACTGCGCAAGGGGGTGCTTTTCCGGATTTTGAGACCGGCGGCTTGATGTGCGGTAGTTCAATGTCCAGTGGTTCGGTGGTTCCGAGTTCGGAGGTTCGGA
>CAZNTU010000388.1:0-3829 GCA_964575975.1 uncultured Desulfobacteraceae bacterium | reverse complement strand
ATTATTTCACACTCGCGCTCAAAAGTCCCGCACTATTTTCCGAAAACTCAAGTATGTACTTACGAAGCCATTAATCTCATTGAAAGATTGAGTAAAGAAAACGAACCTTTCATGCTTTACAATAAGCAGTGCCCTCGAAGGGGTAATGATACTCCATTCGATGAGAAGCACCCAAGATGGAAGAGAATGGAATGGGCGCTCCCTTACGATGAGGACAAAGATCCTGAATGGAATGGACATAAATAGAATAGCGAGAAATTGCCAACCTTACGAAGACAAGAGTCGATAATATTGAAGTACCAAAAGAATAACCGCTATGATTGATTTTTATGTTCTATGCGAAGGTGCATATCGAGTTGGTGTCGCTCGATATAATCCCTGCGTCTACCGGCAGTTCGCTGTTTTCCAAACCGATTGCCAGAGGTAACAGTATGGGGATATGCTCTTTCTTGGATAGAATCGCGTAATAGGTTTAAGAAAGGAGCATATCCCACGATCCTTGATTTTCCCTGCCCGTAAATTACCATCTTATTCGAAGATCAATCATCAAAGACAAGGAGACACCATGTTTACAATCACGAGAAACGGCACCAACCGTTTGGACATAGAACTGTCCGGGAAACTGAACAAAAATGACATGAAAGTGGCCTTGGACGACTTGGTGAACAAGTCGGAGGGCATATCGAAAGGCAAGATATTGTACGACGTAATAAATTTCCATATACCATCCATCGGTGCGATCAGTATAGAGTTGTCCCGGCTCCCCAAGATGCTGAACCTGATGAAAAGGTTCGATAGGGTTGCCGTCTTAACGGACCAGACCTGGTTGAAGAAAGCCAGTGAGTGGGAGGGTACGTTTTTTCCAGGTATGGTAATCAAGGCATTCGACAGGAATCAAAGATCGGAGGCTGAAAATTGGTTGTCGAGGTAGGTTGATTAATGTTTCCTGGTTTTGGCACTGGTTCAGTTGAATGAGAAAGCCGATTATACTACTATAGGAAGCGTCAAAAGCTCCTCCCGGGAAAGCTCTTCGTCGATAATCCCCACGGCAACGGCCGGGACCTGTTGCGTAGCGAAAAGAAAACGTAGAAAATTATGCACTGCCCAATAGACGTCAAGCGTTCTCTGAAGGCCCGTCTCGCTTTTTGCGTATGCGTTGGACCTTCTTCGAAACGTAGAATTCTTTCGGCGAAGAGAACCATTGAAGGCTTCGCAGCGGTTGGCATGGATGTCTCCGTCTTCGACATCCTGTCCGGTGTTTGGATGCTCGGGACGAGGTGTTTGACACTTGCTTCGCCTTGGCCCTCTTTTATGGGATTGCGGGCCCTTGTTCTTCACCCGGACCTTTACTCCTTTCTTGGGAGTTTTGCGGGGACGACCCTTTTTGCCGTTCCGGATCAGTTCATGGCAAATACCGAACAAGACGTTGCCATATCCGCGCTCGCCATCCGTAAGCAAGGAGAGGTCTCGCGTCTGGTTAACGAGCTGTTCAAGTGTCCTCAAGGCTTTTTTGAACAGATTGCCGCCCTTTCCGCCGCATCCGAGCTCCCAAAGAAAACGGCCGGCCCTGTCCATGGGTACAACTGTCCAACCCAGGGACTCGTCGGGGGGAGCATTCTTTCCGACTTTTGCATAGACCTCGTCGCCTTCCACGACGAGCCTAAGACAGGATTGAAGCAGGGCATGGAGAAGCAAGGTCTGCTTAATTCCTGCGAAGCGGGCTTCCCAATTGACAAGAGCGTTCTTCGACACGTCGAAGGTTCCGCGCGTGGCATTGGGCCCAAGTCCTTCGGTCCTTGCCTTGATTGCTTGGACTATAGCGCTCAGAGGTTTTCCGATGCCGGCAAGAAAGGTATTGCGGGTCCGGGAAAAGTATCGGCCGCAGCTGATGCACCGATAGATTGTCCGCCCGCCGGCGTTGGCTGTTTCATAAGCGGTATGTTTTTATTTCTTGACACTGGCAGGAGGGGCAAGCGATCATGCAAAGTTCCATGACGAGTCAGTCTCCACAATTGATTGGGTTGATAAAAAAGTTGGACTAATGAACCATTCCGTCCTTTTTGTCAATTGTTTCAATGAATCCCATTCAACTGAACCAGTGCCATCTCCAGCAAATAGAATCCAAAAGCCCCAGTTTCAGAGGGCTTGCATGCCCCGCAGCTGAAAGCGATTCGACTGGCGCGGCCCGTTAAAAGCAAGTTCCGAATCATGGTTAAAATTGGACGGTTGCGGGTGGATGAACTCTGCGATTTGGATCTTGCGTGTAGGCAGCCCCGCTTTCCAGCCCTCGGGACTTGGTTCAAACTGTTGCGCTGCAATGGCGTACGGAAAGGCGAATCCTGCGCCTTCGTCGCCGCAAGTCGCAATCCGCAAAGGTCGAAATTATCGATTGACACTGTTTGAGCAGCTCTGTATATTCTTTTTCGTCGATATGGAAGATTCGGGAGGTTCTTTTTAATTTCGTGACGGCCCCGACCGTCCCGAAAAGGCTTGCGCGGCCCGCATGCAAGAAAATTCGACGTAGTGGCGAGGAGCGGATAAAAAAGCGGACGCAACGGCGGAAGCGCTGTTCGCCATCGGTCGCGAACTTGACTACAAGGGCGCGCTGTATTCTCAAATCGCGAAAAGGGAATACTTGGACCTCAAGCCAGGTTTCTTGCGAGGAGAGAGGAGGCGCGTTCGATTCGCCGGGGATCGCAATGTACGGAGAGATGAAATCGGCGGGCAAGATTCCGACCGAAAGGAACGTAAAATTCTATTTGGAAAAATTTTTATTCAAAAAGGAGGATGAAATGGCCGGGAAATGTTGCGAGGGTGGAGACGAAATCATGATTTTGGCTTGTTCCGGCGGCTCCAACGTCGGGCAGTTGACCAACCAGGCGGCCGTGGAGCTGACCCAGGAAGGGTTCGGAAAGATGTTCTGCCTGGCGGGCATCGGCGGACAGCTTTCCGGATTCGTCCAATCGGCAAAGGACATCCCTGTCATGGTGGCGATCGACGGTTGCCAGCTGGGTTGCGCCAAGGCGATTCTGAACCAGGCGCAGGTGCCGCTGAAACATTACCTGGTGCTCACCGAAGAGGGCATCGAAAAAAACAAGAATTTCAATTTGGAGCGATCCGACATCGATCGCGTCAAAGCGGCGGTCAAGCGAGTCGTCGGCGAAAAGCAGCGGGCCGCGGTTTCGGCGGCGACCGGCGGCGGCTGCAGTTGCGCATCTCGTTAAAATGCGTCTGTTTCGAAGAAGCGAAGAAAACATTTTTTACGAATGCGGAATGAATTTTCAAAAATCGCGGTAATCGTTTTCGTGGTCGCAAGCATGGCCTTCGGCTGGGCATGTTCCGCCAGACAAGGCCATGCCTGCAAAACTTCCAGCGAAACCAAACGCATCCCGGGCGCAGGCATCGGGAAAGCTCCAGCGGGCGACTGCCACGTAAAACCGTGCCGATCACGGGAGAACCCGCTGTTCCTCCTCCCCGACACGTCGTCGCGCCGGTACCAGCCGGACCGCCTCTTCAATCCTCCCGCGTTCGCCCCGGCGATTGTCATGGCCGCCCCGCTCGTCGATCAACCGGGCACGGCCGCGCCGAAATCTCCCCTTTCATATGAACCGCCATCCTTTTTCACTCTTAACTGCGCATTTCTCTATTGAATTCCCCGAGTTTGATTATGCCGGGCCAATAAACGTTTTTTGCTCGGATTATCGGTCGGCGTTTTTCGAGGAGAAAGGATCTTTGCGTCTAGAAATACCGTCCGGGGGAGTTTCGGACAGAGAATTTCAGGATGGAACATGAACGTGAAAAACAAATTTGCCATAGTCTTTTGCACATG
>CAZNTU010000387.1:0-3852 GCA_964575975.1 uncultured Desulfobacteraceae bacterium | reverse complement strand
GAAAGATGACCGACCTGGAAATCGCGCATTGGAGCGAGTTTAGAGATTAAGGAGTAAGGAGTGAAGAGTAAGGAGTGAGGAGTAAGGAGTGAAGAGTGAAGGATTTTCATTGAAAAAAGGCGTTCGCAGCCAAAAAGAATACAAACGAAAGGGAGTATCGGAGATGAAAGAAATAGGAATTTTCAAAACGGGGGAGTTTAGGGATTTTTCCATTCATTTCGACGCCGAAAGGCAGCTTGCGATGGCCCGAGGTCCGCTTCCGAATCTGAACGAGGCCGCGAAGGTCGAGGCCGCTTCCGAAGAGGAAGCCATGGAAAAGCTCGAAAAAGAACTTGGCCATGGGGTTTTGGCGAAACCCGCCCGAATCCAATGATTGATTTCGGGATCAGTCCCATTTGTCTTCATCGTCGTATTCTTCGAAATCGTCGTCGAAGTAGTCGTAGTAGTCGTTGAAGTCGTACGTGCCGTTTTGGTCGGAATTTTCGTCGTCGTCGTCCCAGTATTCGTCTCGGTAGTTCCTTTTTCGCCAGAGAAACCTCAAGAACCCGAACAAAGTGGCAAGCGCCCCCGCCACGAACAGGAAAGTATAGACGTGATTGCCTAAAAACGCCAGCCAGGGCCATTCGCTGCGGACCGACTCCCTCCAGTCCTCTTCCAGACGTTCGAACGAAACGCCGTAAATCCGAAGGGACGCCTTTTCGAAGTTTTCGCCGTCTTCCATGCCCCGGAGGACCGCCCGCAAATTTTCGGAGCCGAACCGTCGCGCAAGATAGGTCACGAAGTTTCTGCTCTGCTCGTAGGCAAGAACCCTTGGCCCCTCGGCGTAGGGAAATCCGGATTCCAGGTCCGCGAACGGGATCAATTCGTCGCTTGCGGCCGCCCGGTTCAACGCCGCACGCGCCTGGTCCTGGCTGTAAACGATTTCGTCCAGGCCCCCGCTGGCCCACTGGCAAAGGCCCTCGTCCAGCCACCGGGGAATGTCGGGCAAACGGTCGTGCAGCAAAAGATGGCAGAATTCGTGCATCAGCGTGGTTTCAAGGGAAAACGGTCTCGACCCCGCCATGGTATAGTCCAGCACGATGGTGTTTTGCTCCGGGACCGCGTACGCGACGGTGATGGGATTGTCCGCCATCATTAGAAAACGTCGCCTGTCCTTGACGATCACCAACGTGGCCCTCGGGTGGAAAGACCATCCGAAAAGATTCTCGGTTTTCTCCTTCGTCTTCGAATACAGCTCGGCCAACTCCTTGGCGCCCGCCATTCCCCCCGGTTCGTGTACCACCCTGACGCCGTCGGCGTAGAGAATTTCCATTCTTTCGCCTTCTTCGCCCCGGTTTCCGTCAGCCGCCAAAGACGGAAACGCTGCCGACAGGACAATGAGAATCGAAAAGGCGACCTTGAATAAAAGCGATCCCGACACCGTTGGTGTGCCTTTCGCCATGTCCCGATTCACCCGATCTCGCAACTTTTCTCGAGCACGATTTTCGCGTCCAGAGCCACCCACCGGTCGCCGCTGAAGACGATGGGGTTGATATCGAGCTGGCTGAACCTCTCGCCGATTCTGACGGCGATGTCTCCCGCCGCCATGACGATGCGGCAGAGTCCGTCCGGGTCGCATTTCAAGCCTCGATAGCCGAAGAAGGCCGGCGACGCGATCAGTTCCCGGATCATCCTGTGCGCCTCCCGAAAGGAGCACGGTGCCAGCCTGAACGCCACGTCCTTGTACAATTCCGTGAGAATTCCACCAGTTCCCGCCATGACGGCCGGTCCGAAACTGGGATCCATCAGCGCGCCCACGATCATTTCCGGCCCTCGGAAATGAACCTGCTCTTCCACGAGAATCGGGGCTCCCGGAAATTTCCTCCGCAATTCCGCCACCGTATACTCGACTTCGCTCTTCTCCACGCCCATGACCACGCCTCCCCGGTCGGTCTTGTGAAGAATATGGGCGGAGCAGACTTTTACGACGGCCGGAAATCCTATCGCGGTCTTGTCGAGGCGGTCGCCGGGCAGGAGCCTCGAGCCTCTTGGGATCGGAATGTCGAATTCCGCGAGAAGCCGTTTCGCTTCGGATTCGTCGGGGCACCCGAGGACCGACAGATTGTCTATCCAGTTTTTGATTGTCTCTTCCATTATTAAGCCTTCTTTCAAGCCTTCAGCGCCTCCAGGATTTCGGCCCTCTCCACCAGGAACCTGGCGGCCCGGACCGCTCTCCCGATGGACGGGAAACCCACGACTCCCTCCCTGTGGAACTTCCGAAGATAACTGTCCGTGAATGGACCGTACTGGGTGAAAACGATCACCGGCTTTTCTGCCTTTTTCGCCCTTTCGGCTATCGCGTCCACGAGGCCGCCGGTAATGGTCGGCGGAGAGAAAAAAGCGGTGCAAATGACGATATCCACGCCGTCGTCCTCCAAAATGGCGGACAAGGCTTCTCCCATGGTTCTGTCATTTGCTCCGGCGGTGAGGTCCACGGGGTTTTTGCACGACGCGAAGGGCAAGGCGATCCTTTCGATTCGTTTTTCGGTTTCCCGGGAGAGGCGCGCCATTTCCAGCTTTACTCCTCCGCGCGCGGTTTCGACATGGTCGGCGCCCATGACTCCGTAGCCGCCGGCCGGCGTTAGGATGGCCACGCGGTTTCCATGCGCGGGGGGAAGGGAGGACAAGGTCTTGGCGGCGTCGCAAAGCTCTTCGTCGTCGAACACTCTTTGCACGCCGTACTGCCGGAAAGCTCCGCCGACTACCCGGTCCGAACCCGCGAGCCGCCCCGTATGCGAGCCGACCGCGTGCGCTCCCGCCTCGGACCGCCCCGCTTTCAGAACCACCACGGGCTTTCTCGTCGAGGCCTCCCTCGCCGTTTCCAAAAACTCCCTGCCCCGGTCCAGGCTCTCGATATAGAAGGCAAGGCAAGTAGTTTCCGGGTCCTCGTCGAACCATGACAAAAAATCGATCTCGTCCAAATCGCATTTGTTTCCCAGTCCGACGAACGCCCCCATGCCGAAGCCGGTGTTGGAGGCCAGCCCTAACGCCTCGGTCCCCACCGATCCGCTCTGGGAGACGAATGCCGTGCCTCCGCCTCCAGCCAGGGCCTTGTCCCCGTGCTCCACGAAAATGGTGTCGAGGCGGTTTTTCGGGATGAACAGTCCAAGGGTATTGGGGCCAAGGATTCGGGTGTTCGAATTTTTGGCGACGGCCGTTAGACAGGATTCCAATGCTTTCCCCTTCTCCCCGGTTTCGGCGAACCCTCCCGCCACGACGATGATTTTCGGGATTCCCGCCCGCGCGCACTCCTCCGCGACCTTCACCGCCGGTTCGGCCTTTACCGCCACCACCGCGAGATCCACAATCTCCGGCAACTGCGCGACGCTCTCGTACGACCTGAATCCCAAAACTTCCCTTTCCCTGACGTTGACAGGATAAACGGCCCCGGGAAATCGCAAAAGCCGCTCGAACACGATCCGCCCTACGCGCCCCGGCGTGTTCGCGGCCCCGACCACCGCTATCGAACGAGGGCTCGTTAGATCGTTCAAATCTGTAACTTTTCTCATTCGGATAACCTTCGATTGGAAAATCTTCGAGAATCAATATAGACGGAACAAGAAAACATGATAACGACTTCGGAGGGGAAGGTCAAACGGTAGGGCGCGGTTAGCGGTTAGCCGTTAGCCGGGGTGATGAAAATGGTGTCGGAAGCACGCTGGAATTTCCGCAGGTTTTTGTTCGGCCAGAATTCCTTGGCGGCGTCGGCGGCGAAGGCAGGGCGGGCGGGTCGGAACCCCCGACTTTCGAGCCGCCCGGAAGCCCCTCGAAGCCCTCGCCTTTCGATGGTCCCGGAAGTCCAACCCGCCTTCT
>CAZNTU010000386.1:0-3868 GCA_964575975.1 uncultured Desulfobacteraceae bacterium | reverse complement strand
TCTCGAGCAGCTTCTCCAACTGCATTTCCACCGCGCCGGGAACCTTGGCCTTGAGATACTTCATGCGCTTCGAGACGTTTCCTAGCACGGTTCCTTCCACGCGGGCGGCCAGTTTCCCTTGGTCCTTGACGACGCAAAAGTCGGACTCGGCCCCCGGAAGCAACGCGGCCATTCCCACAGCCGTAACGGTGGGCCACGCCCCGACGGCCGACCTCAATACGAGGTCCCTGGCGTTCGGAAGAAGGTTCGCCAGTTCCGCGGCCATGGCGTAGCGCATGGCGTCCACCAGGAAATAGGCGGCGGGGGAGTTCTCCTGCTCCACGACCGTGCGATAGACTCGGGTTTGGGAAAGAACGTCCCCGACCGACCAGTTGTTTTTAGACAAAGCTTCCATGAAACCGCAGGTCATGTCCTGCAAAAGGTCCTCGTACGCCTGCCGGACCGTCTCCAGGGCGGATTCGTTTTCCGGCTCCTCGTCCATTTTCGCCGCCCAGGCTTCGACGGCGTGCTGCGCCTGATCGACGAGGCGCCATCCGTCGTCCCGGCAATAGGCCTCCACCCAGGCCTTGGGCGAATCGCCCGTCTTTTTCAGCTCTTTCCGGGCCTCCCCGATTCGGCTTCCCAGGCGGGCCGTCAAACGGCACGCCTCCCACTGGGACTGGCGCGAAAGGCTTCTGTCCACCCAGAAGCTGCGTTTCCGGTCGGTGACGATTCCCAGGGCGGCGTCGTATCGCCCCCGTCGAACCAGGTCGAAGGCCAGCGAGAGAAGCGCGGCCTCCTCGAATCGGAACGTGTCCACCTTTCCCAGGCGTTCGGGATCGACTCCGCCGGCGGCCAGGTCGAATTCGGAGGCCACACCGTCGGAAAGTTCCGCGTAGGTTTCGGGAAAGTTTTCCCGCATGGTCCGGACGACTTTGCACGCGAGGTCCAGTTGTTCCTTGGTCTGCGTCCGCGGCACCATGGCGACCGAGGCGGGCGGGTCGCAGGAAAGGTCCGACCGGAATTCGTTGACAAGGACGTATCGCAGGACTTTCTCCCGCGCTTCGCCCAAAGGCGTGTCCGGCGCCGGCGAAAGGCCCAGGCGGGATTCCACGAGTCGAAGAAGTTCCGGGACCGCCCCTTTTTCTATCAGTTTGTCGTCCCGGGAGGAATCGGACAGGAATTGCGCGAGGATCTCGTGGTTTTTCCGGGCGTTATCGAACACCGCGCGCAAGACGCTCGGCATTTCCCCGCCGTCTTGCTTCAGAAAGCCGACAATGTCGTCGTAGCCGATGTTTTCCGGTTTCAGCATCTCGTCGATGACGCCGTCGGTGAATTTGTCCCGGAGACAAAACCTCGCCTGCGTCTTCAATTTCCACTCGAAGCAACAACCGCCCTTTTCCAGTTCCATGAGCACGGAGCCGTCTTTGTCCCTGACCGCGCCGGGCACGTATATAATAAGGTATGCCGGGTTGTCCGAGGCGACGAGAGGTTCGACGGCGTGCCTGATTTCGAAGAAGGAGCCTTGGAATCTTGCCAGGAAGGCGTCTTGCTCGGCGACCGCCACCTCGAACAGGCCGTTTCGGGGTTCCGCGCCGGCGAGCAGCTCGTCGACGAAAGACGAGAATTCGCGCCGCTGGTCGTACCAGACAAGCACCCGGCGTTTTTTCAGGTGATCCGATAGAAGCTTTTCCAAGTATTCGCGAAATGGATTCATGTCATGATCTCTTTTTCCGTTTTTTGCCCGCCGGGCCGGCGCCGCCGGGCGCTTTCAAAAGGTCGTCCAGCGCGGCCTTGACCGAAGGCGAAGTCCGCTCCCTAACGAGTGAATCCAGGGTTTCCTTCGAAACGTTTTTGGATTTCGCTTTTCCCTTGTCGTCCTCCTCCCAGAAGACCTCGTCGAGTCCGTGGGCGATGGCCAGACTTCGGTCCTTGGCGCACTTTGGGACGACCCTCTCGGGCCAAAGATGCATGGCCAGATGCGCCCAGTCGTATTCGCCCTCGACCAGCTTGTCCCAGGTTTGCTTGCACTCCTTTTGCCAGGGCTTGTTCTGCGGGACCAAGCGCCACAACGGGGCGAAGTTGATAATAACGCCGTCGTTCAGGTTCGGATTCCAGAGCAGAGCGACGCGCGCGATCTCCTCCTTGAAGTCGGCAAGCTCCGCCACGAAAGATTCGCGCGCGGCGATCTCCTTTCTCTGCGCGGCCGTGGGACCGGCGCCGTATTGATGGCGGATGTTCGTCAGCTCGCGCTCCTCGAAACGAAGCTTGGGTTCTGCGTAGTCGTTTAAAACTTGGTAGAAAAGGTCCTTTGTGAAACGGTGATAATAAAGCCAGATCGAGTAGGACGCCGAGGGCGTGGAAAGCTGCCAGTAGATGGGGGCTTTCCTGCGGCTTTTGGAATAGCGCTTGATGTGATCCGCGAATAAGGATTTCCGGAAATAGGTTCGCAAGTCGGGGACTTTCAAAATTTCGCAGGCCTCCTCCTCGATTTCCGACGCCTTGTCCTTCCATAAAACCTCCAAGACCTCGCGCGCTCGAAGGACAATGTCCCGGTCGTGAAGCTGACCGCCCTCGAATCCGGGGTCGTCTACGAGGATGCCGTCCCATGGAATGCGCACGGGGTATTCGGAATCAGGGATGGTTGGATTTTTTACGGTTCCTTCGGGTGGCAGAGTGTTTGAGTCGTGTCTTGCGCGAAGCCAATCTTTGCTGACAATCGAGCCCGATATAGCAGGCATTGCATTATTACCAACGAGTGCCCCTGGTATACATATTGAGAGCGCATCAAAAGCTTCTGGCTCATGGGGAATAAGATCCTCGTCAAAAGCCAAGCGGAGATCGAAACGACCAAATACCGTGCCCAAAAACCACGAAAAAATATTAACTACGCTGTCCTTCAGTTCTCCATTTTTATGTTTCGCCATTTTTTCAGAATCAGTGATTACCAACTCTATTTCTTCAGCTTCTTTAAATTCTGATTGTTGTTGTTGCAAATCATATAGCCCCAAAACTGAATCGTCGATATCGCCTTGAATACGACGTAGTTTTCTTTTTACAGCCGTAAGTTTACCTGAACCACTATCAAAGCGTTTGGCAAGAGTTGTTCCTTTCACTTGCAGAAGAAGTGGTAAGACAAAGCCTTGAGAGGTTTCCATAGGACTATTGAGAAAGCGCCGATATCGCCAAGCTTTGAAAAAGTGTGCCTGGAGAACTGAATTTTGCTTCAATGCCTTAGGAAAGGGGCTGATAGAAATAGTTCCAGGCATGAATTGTACGGCATCACCTGTTCTTCCCACAGATAGTTTGACGAGATAATCAAAAAAGAAGCTGTTTATTATCGCACAAACAACTGGCAACTGTTGGCCTTCAACAAAGATTCCTTGTGCCCCATCGCTAAATATAACCCCGATTGGAATTACAACGGCGCATAGTCTTTGAGTTCTTCTTAGCCAAGTCAATCCTGGTCGGAAATAATAATCTATATTCTGTGGGCGCGAATATATTTTCCCCGTTTTAATATTTGCAAAATTCCTAATTTCAGCCCCATTTCTTTCCCAATTAACCACAAGGTTAATATCGCCAAAGTATGGCGAATATTCGCCCCCCTTGGCGAATGGAACCCATCGCTTACCTGCAAACGTAAGCTCTCTGCAAATTTTTTGCAGAAAGGAAATTTCTTCTTGGCTCCCATGTGCTGCTTCGGGATGTTTATCATTGGAATTCTCATAAAGTTCAGAAAAATTTATTATGTTCGGATTGCCTAATATTTTTTCTGCGGTAATTTCCCACCATGCCCTAGCAAAACGAAAATCGTCTGCGGTAGCCAACCCTTGTTTGGCCGTTCGTCCCTCACTTTCGAATGGGGGAAAATCAACGAACAATTTTC
>CAZNTU010000385.1:0-3874 GCA_964575975.1 uncultured Desulfobacteraceae bacterium | reverse complement strand
CCTGCTGGAGAAGGAAAACAAACGTGCTTTGAGGCAGCAAATCCGTCGTTTGCTATCTATTCCCATGAACAAGAGGACCCACTTTTTGCGCAAACGCCTTCCGGGCGGAGGAAGCTGCCTGTAATGAGAATTTGAATTTCCGCGCGCCCGGGCCATAATTCCGAAAGTATGGCGGGTTCGGCATGAAAGGAGCACGAATTGGCCATATTCGCGAACTTGCCCATAGGCATTTCGTCCTTCGAGACCATCCGCGACGGCGGGTACTTGTACGTGGACAAGACCCGGCATATCTACCGGATGATCGACGAAGGCATATATTACTTTCTGTCCCGCCCCCGCAGGTTCGGGAAGTCTCTGACCGTCTCCATGTTGAAAAGCTTTTTCGAGGGCGGGAAAGAGCTGTTCGACGGCCTCTGGATCGCCGAGAACGCCGATTGGGAATGGAAACCGCACCCGGTGGTTCTCCTCGACTTCAACGAGATCACTCACGATACGCCGGAAAACCTCAAGCTGAGTCTGTCGGAAACTCTGGAAAGAACCGCGGAGGAAAACCGGACTGCGTTCAAGGCGTCCTTGTTGAAGGACAAATTCAAAGAACTGTTGTTGGCGCTCTATCGAAAAACCGGCACTCGGGTCGCGGTCCTCGTGGACGAATACGACAAGCCCCTGATCGACCATTTGGGAAAAGGAGAGGAATCGCTGGAAATCGCCAAGGAAAACCGGGATATTTTGAGGCAGTTTCTGGGGGTTTTGAAAGGAGGATCGGTTTCCGGAGCCTTGCGGTTCGTTTTCGTAACGGGGGTTTCCAAGTTCAGCCGGGTTTCCCTGTTTTCCGAACTGAACAACCTTGAGGATTTGACCATGGCCGAGGAATACACGGACATGCTTGGATACACCCGGGAGGAACTGGAGACGAGCTTTAAGAGCCACATCGGGCAATTCGCGGAAAAAGAGGGCGTTTCGGAATTCGAAATACTCGAAAACCTCGAACATTTCTACGACGGATATCGATTTTCGAAGCGAAACGTTCGCGTATTCAATCCGTTTTCGACAATGTGCGCGCTGAAAAGGATGGATTTTGAAAACTTTTGGTTCGAGACCGGCACGCTCTATTTTCTCGTGAATCTATTGAAGGAAAAGAACTATCCGGTAGCGAGAATCGAAAAACTTCGCCTGGATCGGCAGATATTCAGCGTATACGACATCGACCGGATGCAACCGGAGGCCTTGCTCTACCAGACCGGCTACATTACAATCGAGGACGTCGTTCGGGACAACCTCTATTCCATCCCCAATCTTTTGGAGAGCAAGAGGGACGAAGCCTACTTCCACACGGCTTTCTAACTCATTGTCAGCGCGTCGGGAGCGAACGCCCGCAGCGAGGTCCTGACGTGCGAAGGAAGAATCGATCTCGTGGTGGAATACGACGACAGGGTTTACGTCGTGGAATTCAAATGCGACCAAAGCGTCGACAAGGCGCTCGCGCAGATTCGCGAAAAAGGGTACGGCGACCCGTTCATGGGAAGCGGGAAGGAAGTCGTCTTTCTGGGAATCGATTTCGATACGGGAAAGAGGAACGTGAGAGAATGGAAAGCCGAGAGGCTTCGAGGGCGGAACTCCGCAGGTTGAGATACGCGGAGGATGCGTTTCGCATGAACGTGACATTCAAAGCCCAAAAACTGGCGATATGTCAAGGGAGGACTTGTCGGTCGTCAGTTCGCGACGACGAATTCATGGATGGTTTCGCTTCCGAAGAAAAAGAGTTTTTTCAACAAGCTTTTGGACCGCCAATAAACGAGCTGTCTTTCCTCTGACAAACCGGCCTCCAGCTGGATGCGAAGCGTCGCGTAATCGAGATCGAAAAACGACTCCTGCCGGACTATGTAACCGTCGATCTTTCCAGCGGGCGTTTCGAAACTGGCCCGACTGAAATCCTTGACGTGTTGCGTGAATGTTCCCTTGTTCACATGTTTTCCGGACTTCAGACTGACGACATTGGTCCGCCCCGAAGTTCCCGTCCCGACTGCGGCCTCGATTCGGGACGGGAACAATTCTATCGAGGGGTTGAAGGATATCGCTTTTTGCCGGTCCAATATTTCTATTCGGGCAATTCGAACATCCCCCCGCGAGGTGCGATAGATAAAAAGCTTGTAGAAATTCTCGAACGTCAGCGTCCAAAGGTCGGACGAATCGTTGACTGGTTTCATCGACATGAAAACCATCCCTCCCGATCCTTCTCCGGAGCGAATCAGAAATTCCGCCATTATCGGATGAAGCGCCATTGAAGGCTCGGAGGAAAGAACCTCCTGTCTTGCCGACGGATTGTTTTTTGCTATCGCGTTAGCCGGGCCTTCTCCCGGAGCGAACAGCCACAGCGCGGCTATCGCCCCGAAAACGCATACGACCAGTTTCCGATAAAGACTCCATTTTTGCCGATTTCTCGTCTTCATCATTCTCCCCTTATTTCATGTATTGTCCGAATTATCGCACCGGCATGACGAAAGATGAATGGGGCGCGAGGTGTATTTGGCGGGAAAGGCGCTCTTAATCGCGTCTGTTTCGGACCGGCCGCGCTCAAAAGCGTGTTCGCATTCACTGGGGGCTGCGGAGGACGTTCGAGGTCTGGACAACGCCGCGACATTCGGAAAGAAAAATTAAAAAATATTGATTTATTGCCGAATAAGCGTTATTTTGCACTCGCATAATCCGGCGGGTATCGCAAAGTCGCTTGGCAATACCGCCGGCTGCACAGGAAACGAAACGAAGCCGCCCGGCAAAAGCGTCGGGCGGCTTTTTGCATGTCTAAGGCGACAATAACCGGCTGCGGCAAGCCTCGGCCGACTTCAGGAAATTATCTATGGATTTTTCTTCTTTTGGATTCAAGCACGAGATCGTTCGCGCCGTCGATCAACTCGGATTTACAAACGCAACCCCGATCCAGGAAAAGGCCATCCCTCGGATGCTTGCCGGAGATACCGACATTATCGGCATTGCCCAAACCGGGACGGGAAAAACCGCCGCATTCGGATTGCCGCTGATCCAGTCCGTCGATTTCGAATCGAAAACCGTCCAAGCGTTGATCCTCTGTCCCACGCGGGAACTCTGCATTCAAATAACGGACGACCTGCAGCAGTTCGCCAAGCACACCTCCAAAGCTCGCATCGCCGCCGTATACGGCGGGGCCGACATCCGAGGGCAGATAACCTTGGTCAAAAAAGGAGCGCAGATCGTTGTGGCCACTCCCGGACGCCTTCTGGATTTGGTCGATCGAAAGGCGATCAGGTTGGACAAAGTGGCGTACGCTGTTCTGGACGAAGCCGACGAGATGCTGAACATGGGGTTTCAGGAGGATATCGACCAAATTCTGGAAAAGACGCCCGAGGAAAAACGAACATGGCTCTTTTCCGCCACCATGCCCGACGCCGCCGCCAAAATCGCCGACACGTACATGGTCCGGCCGGTGACCATCAGCGCCGGATTGCCGAACAAAACGGCCGACAACATTTCCCACGCCTGCTGCGTGATCAAGGAAAAAGACCGTTATGCGGCGCTCAAGCGCTTGATCGACTATACTCCCGACATCTTCGGCCTCGTGTTCTGTCGCACGCGACTGGAAACGCAGACGGTTGCGGACAAGCTGACGAAGGACGGCTACAACGCCGAAGCGCTGCACGGCGATCTGTCCCAGACGCAACGGGATCAGGTGATGAAGAAATTCAGGGAACGGACTCTCCAGTTGCTGGTGGCGACCGACGTGGCGGCGCGCGGCCTGGATATAGACGACATCACCCATGTGATCAACTACAATCTTCCGGACGAAACCGAACGGTACACTCATCGATGCGGACGAACCGCGAGGGCGGGCAAGTCCGGG
>CAZNTU010000384.1:0-3881 GCA_964575975.1 uncultured Desulfobacteraceae bacterium | reverse complement strand
TTCCAAAATATTATAGCGAACACCTGCTATAAAGTCCATAGAGAATATTGATAATAATATCGGTTGGTTAACGAGTTTCAAAATTTCTGATACTTGGTAATCAGTTGTTAGTTTGACATTGTAAACTTAACGGGTAGCATGCCGAATTTATCGACCCGTGCGATCGGAGGGCGGTGCAATTCCCCCCTTGAGGGGGGCTAGGGGGGTGTCGAAGGTTTTAGCTTAAAAAATAACTACGTGCCATGAAATTCAAGACTCTCCACATCGAAGGAATATATAGCCCGTTTATCCCGTATCAGATTGAACTTTGAGACTGATTGCCAAATGATAATATAATCGCTCACTATGGGTTCGATCAAGACATTCTTTTGCATGTTTCTCCGCCGTGGTGAAAATTTTAAAAGCTTCAGCGCCAGGTGGACTGCCAAGCCCTAAAATTAAATGGCGACACTTTGCAATTTCTCGAATACATTTGCGGAGGCGGAAAAAGAAAAACCGGCGAAAGCGATGTTCGCTCCGGGTTGGTCGAGTGGTTGTCGTTGTATGGCGATTTGCCTCATGCCGCCGCCCGTGCCGGGACCGAAACCGAGCCCCTCGCATGCAGGGGATGCGCCATTCCATCGTGCGGGAGGAGCCCGATTCCAACTGGTCGACGATCTTCGCCTGGCCGGATTGCCTGCACGGGACTTTCCGCTTGAACGTGCCGCACAACGAAATTACGGCAGGCGTGCCCGCTTTCCAGCACCCGAATACCCGACCACGTGCGAAAGATCGAAAACGCCGGCCACGGCGGAACGGCCGAGTTGGCGGGGCCCTCCGGTGCGGGACCCGGAGGAGCGAGAAAGGTTCCAGGTTTCGTCAGAGGCTTAAGGCTCAAGATCTTTAGGGGAAATTAAAGTCTCGGCACCCTGGCAATGGTCTATGGACCCTATTCCATGCCTGGGCCGGCCCGCATTAGAATACTAAAAACGAATTGTTCGCTTTCATCTTTTAAGAAGCTGAGGCCATATTGACAGGATTTGGGATGGAAAAAATCGCGAAATTTCTGTCGGGAGTATTTTTGATCAACATGGCGTTCGTCGTCCCCGTCTGTCGGGATGTTTCGAAGGTGGATTTTCCTTTTGGGCCGTTGAGTGGCAGCGCCCAGGAAAACGGGGTGTGGAAAGGGATGAAATCGACGTTCAGTGGTTCAAGGAGCAAATGGGAATAGCGCCGAAATCGAGAGCGAATGCAGGCAGAGATGCTGCGGAACCTGCGCGACCAGGCTTGTTTCCGGGCAAGTCGATATGGAAACCGCCGACGGGCTGGAGGAGAACGAACTGGACGCCGGCATGGTCCTGCCGTGCGTGGCGGTACCGTTGAGCGACTTGATCTTCGAGGCTTGACGACCATGGGCACGAGGGACACGTTCATTTTGGCGTCCATTTTCGTCGCTCTCGTGGTTCTTATCCTTTTTTTCCTTTTCCGGTTTTCAGCGGAACGCTGACGGATCATTTTGTGGGCACGGCGGGGGCGCTTCTGATCTGCCTTGCCCTTTTGTATCCCTATCGGAAGAGAATATCGAAAAGAAAGGGAAAAACGAATCCTCTGAGCATCCATATACTTTTCGGCTTGTCCGGCCCGGCATTGGTGGTTGTCCATGCGGGTCACGCAGGTTCGTCGGCGATCGGCGCGCTCGTTTTCCTTTCCCTCTTGACGGTGGTTCTGAGCGGAATTACGGGATGGTGGCTTCCGCAAGACTCGTTTTTCGAGTGGCAAGGGCCGGGAGATACGGGATTCGTTCAAAAACGGTTGACAAAGGCATGCAAAAGAAACGGGAGGAAGTCTCATGGACGACAGGAAAACTGGAGTCAATACTGAAATAACGCTGGTAGATCCGGTATGCGGCATGAAGTTTGTCGCCCGCGAACACGAGGGGAAACTGTTTTTCTTTTGCGGCGATCATTGCGTCGAGAAGTTCGAGGAGAATCCGGACGCCTTTGTGGATCGGTTGGAACACGCGAACAAGCGGCCCGGGGAAAAGGAACCGCCTTCGAAGGCACTTCGAAACGAAAAAGGCGGAAGAGAATGGACGTGCCCCATGCATCCGGAGATTGTCCAAGACGGTCCGGGAGACTGTCCCGAGTGCGGGATGGCCCTGGAGTCCAAAAACCCTGCGGCTCCGTCGGCAAAGACTGAATGGACGTGCCCCATGCATCCGGAAATCGTGCGGGACGAGCCGGGGGACTGTCCCAAGTGCGGGATGGCTCTCGAGCCCAAAACGGTTTCCGTGGACGAGGAGGAAGACAGCAAGGAATACGTCTACATGCGGAACCGTTTCTGGGTTTCCGCCGTATTGACCGTTCCCGTGGTGCTGATCGCCATGCGGGACTTTTTCGGCCTGAGTTGGATCGAAATCTTCTTGGCGGACTACACGGGAGCGGAAACACTTCACTGGGCTGAATTGGTCCTCGCCACGCCGGTGGTCCTCTGGGGCGGCTGGACGTTTTTCGTCAGGGGCGTGAAATCCGTGATCAACCGGAATCTGAACATGTTCACCCTCATCGGTCTCGGAACTTTCGTCGCCTATTTCTACAGCGTCGTGGCGGTACTGTTTCCCCACATTTTTCCAGAGTCCTTCAGAACCGAGCAGGGGACCGTAGGGGTCTATTTCGAGGCGGCGGCCGTGATCGTGACCCTTGTGCTTCTCGGGCAGATGCTCGAGCAGCGCGCCAGAAGCAGGACCGGAGCCGCGATCAAGGCCTTGCTGGGCATGGCGCCCAAAACGGCCCGGCGCATCGGGGAGGACGGCGGCGAGAGGGACGTTCCGCTGGACCGCGTGCGGGAAAACGACCTGTTGCGGGTGCGGCCGGGAGAGAAAATCCCGGTGGACGGAGAGGTCGTCGAAGGGCAAAGCAACGTGGACGAGTCGATGATTACCGGCGAGCCGGTTCCCGTGGAAAAGCGCGCCGGAGAAAAGGTGATCGGCGCGACGATCAACAATACGGGCTCTCTGATCGTCAGGGCCGAGAAAGTGGGGGCGGACACGGTTCTTTCGCAGATCGTGCGGATGGTGGCCGAAGCCCAGCGCAGCCGCGCTCCGATCCAGAAACTGGCGGATACGGTGTCCGGGTACTTCGTTCCCGCCGTTATTCTCGTCGCGGTCGCCGCGTTCGTCGCATGGGCTTTGGTCGGGCCGGAACCGAGGATGGCCTACGCGCTCATAACGGCGGTTTCGGTTCTGATCATCGCCTGTCCGTGCGCCCTTGGGCTCGCCACCCCGATGTCCGTCATGGTCGCGACCGGAAAAGGAGCCGGTTTCGGCGTGTTGTTCAAGGACGCCGAATCCATAGAGACCCTTCGCGGCGTGGACACGCTTATCGTGGACAAGACCGGGACCTTGACCGAAGGCAAGCCTCGCTTGCAGGATGTCGTCGCCTATGGGGACCATGACGGGGACGTTGTACTGAAATTGGCCGCAAGCTTGGAACGGGGAAGCGAGCATCCGTTGGCGGCGGCGATCGTTCAGGGCGCCGAAGATCGCGGCCTGCGCTTGGAGAAACCGGACGGTTTCGAGTCCTATACTGGAAAGGGAGTCGAAGCGACGGTGTCGGGAAAAAAGGTGGCGCTGGGCAATCGGCGCCTGATGGAGGATTTCGAAATCGAGATCCCGGAGAATGCGGCGTCGGATGCGGAAGCGTTGCGTTCCGAAGGCAAGACCGCCGTGTTCGTGGCTGTCGACGGCCATGTCGCAGGTCTCGTTTCGGTCGCCGATCCGATCAAGGAGACGACAGCGGAGGCTATCCAGAAACTGCACGAGGAAAACGTCAAAGTGGTAATGCTCACCGGCGACAACGAGACAACCGCAAGGGCCGTCGCGGAAAAGTTGAACATCGACGAGT
>CAZNTU010000383.1:0-3947 GCA_964575975.1 uncultured Desulfobacteraceae bacterium | reverse complement strand
AAGTTTTGGATTCAATCCATTTTTGGTTTTATTCACCGCTCTCCAATTCCGTGTCTCTGTCTTGAAGTCTTTCGCCGGAGACCCGCTCGACAAAGACGATCTCGGCGTTGTCCGGATCTATCCCCCGCGTTTCGAAATCCACGGCACGCGCGACACGTTCGCCTGCAGCCCGGTCCCGCCGAAACTTGGTTCATCGTCGCTTTGCGGGAACTTTTTTCGAAGACAGCCGTATGATAGGACGTGGCTTGTCAACGGCAGGCCGAGATGGAGTCTCGTTGACCGTGAAATTTGGATTTCATCGTCGCCACGCTCCGTCGCGCCCTCGCATCCTCGCCGGTCCCTTCGGGCTCTCCGGAGGTTCGTTTCCGTTTTCCCGGATGTCTTCGTCGTCTTTTTCATGGATTGCCTTTTTATGGTCGAGAAGTCGGAGTTTCGATCCAGTCCTTTGTCGGACGGACGATTCGCAGGAGGATGTACAGGAAAATCTGTCGAGTGGTCGTCCGTCCTTTTGGACGGAATTGTTTTCCCTTAATTCCCGTTGAAAATCAACATGTTTGAGGGCCTCGGAACGAAACAAAGACGCCAAGGCTGTGCGCAATTCAGGCCGACGGCAAGCGCTACGGCATATTTGTTTCGATTAACGGCCTGTTTCCAAGTGTTGAAAATAGCGGTTTTTTTTGGGGTTAGCAATGAATTGGAAAGTGGCGGGAAAAATCGGTGTGTTCAATGCCGATTAGGCAATTCAAGGGGTTGCGACGATGATTCCATTGGACGTCGGCATGCCTGAAATGGACGGGGTCGGGGCGACGGCGAGCATCGTCAAAGCGCATCCTAAGATCCGGGCAGTCGGTTTGAGCATGCACGGCGACAAAGGCACGCGGGAGAGGATGATAAAGGCGGGGGCTTCTGAACGCTTAGCCGTCTCCGTATATCGCCTTCAGAAGCTCGGCCGGAGAGGCGGTCTTGCTCAGAAACGACTCGGCCCCGGCCTTCCGCATGGCTTCCGAAATTTTCTTGTCGGCGTGCATCGACAGTCCGATCACGCGCGCTTCGGGCATTTCGGCCTTTATGCGCCGGGTCGCCTCGATTCCGTCCATCTCCGGCATGGACACGTCCATCAGTATCACGTCGGGTTTCAACAGTCTGGCCTTCTCGACGGCCTCCCGCCCGTTTTCCGCCTCTCCCGCGACGGCGATTCCCGGATTCGAGGAAATCAGGCGGACAAGCCCCTGGCGCACGACCTTGGGGTCGTCCGCGAAGAGCACCCGCAGGCCGGTTTTCGATTCGTCCGCGATTTCCGCCGGGCTTCCGGGTTTCGATTCGGTAGGAGATTCATTTTGTCGCGGTTCCCGGACTCTCAAGGAATTCAAGGGAAGCTTCAGCGTGAAGCGGCTTCCCTCCCCGGGGGCGCTTTCGATTGCAAGGCTTCCTCCGATGTAGTCCGCTCGCTCTCTGATGCTGAACAGACCCAGTCCGTCCTTTCCGTTTTTCGGCTCCATGCCGGTCGGATCGAATCCCCTGCCTTCGTCGCCGACGGTAAGGACAAGATCTCCTCCGGAAACGAAAACCTCGACTTTCGCGCTGTCCGCTTCGGCGTGCTTGACGGTGTTGAAAAGGAATTCCCGAGCGGCCCTGAACAGAAATGTCTTCAGCGAAACGTGAATTTCCTCGGAAAAATTCGTTTCCAGTTCCACGCGGAGCGCGAACCGTTCGCGTTCCTCGGTCTCGACCAGTTCCACGGCCAGAGCCTGGAGTTGCCTGGACCTGGCTACCGCGAGCGCGGTGCGTTCGGCTACCTTTTGCTCCAACGTTTCGTTCAATTCCTTCAAAGCCTCCTGGGCCGATATCCTTTCCGTAACGTCCTGAACCGTCCCCCGAAAGCCGGAAAACGTTCCTCGCTCGTCGAAAAGGAGTCTGGTTTCATTATGCACCCAGACGATTTCCCCGTCCGAACGGACGGCGCGGTAGTCGAGGGAAAACGGCCTTTGTTCCTCCACGGCCTTTCGGACCGTGCCGCGCCATCTTTCGAGGTCTTCGGGATGCACGAAAGATTCCGCGAACTCGTACGATGGCTGGCTTCGAGGGGCTTGGAATATTTCGTAGACCTGATCGGACCATCCTGCGGAACCCGAGCCGACTTCCCAGAACCAATCGCCGATATTCGCTATCCTTTGAGCGTCCTTCAGCCTCTCCTCGCTGATTCGCAAGGCGTCCTCGGCGAGTTTTTCTTCGGTGACGTCCCTTGTATTGGCGACAACGCCGGCGATACGACCGCAGTCGTCCCGGTAGGGAAAATATGTTACCTTGACGAATCTTCTTCCCAGCGTGGGATAATCGAACCATTCTCGATACGCGACGGTTTCCCCCTGCACGCATCTGTCGAAATTGGGCTTTACGAACCGCCGAAAGACCTCCTCTCCGAGGTATTCGGCGACCGTCGATCCTATGAACCTTTCCCGCTCGGTCCCGGAGAATCTCTCGTACGCGCCGTTTACGATGACATACCTGTAGCCTTCGTCGAGAAAAGCTATGGCGTCGAGCGTGGAGGAGACGATATTTTGATATTTCTTCAGGTTGTCCTCCATCCTTTTTCGCTCGGCGATGTCACGGGCAAAAACGCAATTGTAGCGTTTGTCCCGAAATTCTTGATTGTGGAGAACGATCTCTACAGGGTATCTTCGCCCGTCTTTGGTCCGATGGACGGATTCGATGATCATCTTTCCGCGTTTCGTTATCTCTTCCCAGTGGGATGGCCAACGCTCGCGAGGAAAATTGGGGTCTATGTCGGCCATGCATTTTGTCATAAGCTCTTCGTAATCGTAGCCCAAATTCAGGCAGGCACCCTCGTTGGCGTCTATTACGCCGCCGTTTTCGTCGAACCAAAGGAAGGGTGTCGGAAATTTTGTCGATCGAAAAACGGACTCTTGCGAGATTGGACTCGCTCTCGAGCAACTCCAGCTCGGCTTTCTTGCGTTTGGTGACATCTTGCGCCGATCCGTACAGTTTTATCGCTTTGCCGTCGCCGTCCAATTTGGCTGTGCCGCTAGCCCTGATAAATCTTACTTCTCCGGTATCTTGACGAATGATCCGATGTTCGATTTCGTAATTGGCGCCTTCGGCAACCGCCATATCGAAAGCCTTCCGGATATTTTCTCTGTCGTCCGGGTGCGCGATGGGAAAAAGCTCGGAGGTCTTTAAACGGCGTTTCGAACACCCATGCATGCGAAGCCAATTATCCGAAAAAGTCCATTCGTCTTTGACAATATCCCATTCCCATCCACCGACATCCGCCAGCTTTTCCGTTTCCGACATAATGGCAAACAGGGTTTCCTTTTCAAACTCGTCGTGTATATGGGGATCGGACATAGGACCATCCTTTTTTTTCATAAAGCGTATGCTGTTGCGGGACCGAATTCTTTTTCCCCGACGCCTTGAAACCCAAATGGCATATTTACGAGATTCCAAAGCGCGCAACGGGAAAGAACCCTGCCTTGCGTTATCTCGAAGGCCCAGATCGACGCCATTCTAAATCAAGTGCGGACTTTCCTCAACCCCCCATCCGGACCTGAAGAACGACTCGGAACGAAACAAAGATACCAAAGCTGCTCGCATTGTGGGCCGACGGCAAGCGCTACGGCATATTTGTTTCGTTTCGCGGCCATGGCGTGTCGTTCCGTGCTTCCTATGCGTCTTCGGCGGCAAACGGCGAATTCCGTTCCCTTTCCGGGCAATCCGAGCCTTCACGGGACGGCTCGCAGTCTCGCCCGTTTGCCGAATGCGAAACGCCCGTTTCGCTTTGTCTGTTCACGTCTTCCCCGGCGAATAAGACATTATGATTGACAGCCGGCAGAGCATCGTTAAAGTTGTACATTGAATTGCAAAACAATGTACATAATTTGACATTGTAAACTTAACGGGTAACATGCCGAATTTATCGACCTGTGCGG
>CAZNTU010000382.1:0-3988 GCA_964575975.1 uncultured Desulfobacteraceae bacterium | reverse complement strand
GTTCGCCTCGGACGTTCACGAAGAGAAGAAACGATGCGTTCGCCACTTGGACATTCGGGGGAAAAGGACGTTCCCGCGTTTTCTGTCGAGGCGGTTCGAGCGCGGGGAATGCGGCAAGATATTCACGGAGGAGTTGCCTTTCGCGGACCGGCTCCGAAGGCGGACCCTCGATTTCGAGGCGCGCGTCCGCCGGCGCTGCCTGTCCGACAATCGCAAGGCCGTCGCGAAAAGCGAGGGGTCGAGCCAGTCGACCGCGAGGAACAGGGACACGGAAAAATACTTGAGGATTTGGAAGATCAAGGCGGAACATGCGGGGGGTTCGTTTCTTGGAAAGTTCGTGAAAACCCTCGAGAATTGGTGGAACGAAATTCCGAACTGTTTTTTCGAAAGAATAACCAACGGGTTCGTCGAGGGAACGAACGGCGCGCTTCGCAACATAATACGCCGCACTTTCGGCTACGGGAACTTCGCGAATTTCAGATGCCAGGCCATGGCGGAACAAAAATACCCCACAATTCCGCGATGAACCAATTTTTCTTGCAACACACTACGACCCTGGAATCCAACATGAGCCTTTGTTTTTATTGCGAAGCGCATTGTTTCCGATTTGGGCCGTTGTTTAAAATATCAGCTTTTTTAAATCCGATTAATTTGACAGGAGGCGACCAATGGCAAAGAAAGTGTGGACCTTCGACCCGCAGTCCGGCGGCATGAAGATTCCCTATTCGATCAAACCTCGCATTCGCGACCGTGTTCTGAAGCAAGCCGAAAAACATTACGCCGGAAGGTACAACCGGATAGACGTTCGGTTTCGCAGCCAACTATGCTATATCGACGCCTATTTGGAACCGGATGTGCCCGAAGATTACGATCCCGGGTTTTACGGAGGAAAGTCCCGCGAGGAACGTATCGAGTTTTTGCGCAACTTGCCTACGCATTTGTGCCGCCTCCGGTTTTTCGGCGACGAGGACAAATGGTCGATGGCCTTTTACAGCTACGGAAGCGACAAATACGAACCGTGCTTTTTCAATAACGGTACATGGTTCGGCGCCCCGGAAGAGGCGTTCGACGCGTCGGCCATGTATTTGGATTGAAAGAAGCGCCGGCAAACATGCTCTTGAGCCAATACAAGGAGAAATCGATGAAAGACTCGTTAAAACCCGGCTTGACATTCGAGTTCCAATACAAGGTTCCCGAAAACAAGACCGTTCCGTTTCTTTATCCCGAATCGCCCGAGTTCCAGGAAATGCCCAAGGTGCTTGCCACGGGTTTCATGGTGGGCCTTTTCGAGTGGACGTGCATCCAGGCGATCAATCCACATCTCGACTGGCCCCGCGAGCAGACCGTGGGAATCGCCGTGAACCTGAGCCATTTGGCCGCCACTCCGCCCGGAATAACCGTCACTGTCCGGGTGAAGCTGGAAAAGGTCGAGGGACGCAAGCTCGTGTTTTCCATAGCGGCCGACGACGGGGTCGATAAAATTTCCGAGGGGACCCACGACCGCTTCGTGATCGACGCGGTCAAATTCAACGCGAAACTGAGCGGAAAGCTTTGAAGCAAATCTGTCCCATCGACCCGTATATACCGAAACGGCAAATGGAAACAATAATCTCTTTCCTTGAAAGAAAACCGATTTTTTCTCTTGAATCGCCACAAATACGTTTTGGTCTTGCGGCGGCCGCGGAAAGAATGAAATTCGCTTGACCGAAAATCCCGCTTGACAGTGATAAATGAAATGCCTATAAGTTCCGTAACTTTTTTACAGATTGGACCGAAAATCCCTTGTCTGGCGAAAATCCAAATGGGGGATTTTTTTTTGTCTTTAATTTCAGATGCATAAAAGGAAGATTTATGAATACCGATATTCAGAGCGTACGCAATATTGGGATCAGCGCTCATATCGACTCCGGCAAGACGACTCTCACGGAAAGAATCCTTTTTTATACGAAGAGGATCCACGCTATTCACGACGTCAAGGGCAAGGATGGCGTGGGCGCCACGATGGATTCCATGGAGCTTGAAAAGGAGCGCGGCATTACCATCGCCTCCGCCGCCACCTATTGCGAATGGAACGACCACGAAATCAACATCATCGACACTCCGGGGCACGTGGATTTCACCATCGAGGTGGAGCGTGCGCTGAGAGTCCTGGACGGGGCCGTTCTGGTGCTTTGCTCCGTGGGCGGAGTGCAGTCCCAGTCCATCACCGTGGACCAGCAGATGAAGCGCTACAACGTTCCCTGTATAGCCTTTGTCAACAAGTGCGACCGCGTAGGGGCGAACCCCGACCGGGTCGTCGCCCAGCTGAGGGATCGTTTGGGCCACAATGCCGTCGCCGTCCAGATTCCCATCGGGCTTGAGGCCGACCTGAAAGGCGTGGTCGATCTCGTCTCCATGAAAGCCATTTATTTCGAAGGAGACAACGGCGAAATCGTCCGTACGGGAGAAATTCCCGCGGACCTTTTGGATTTGGCGACGCAGAGGCGCGAGGAGTTGATCGACGCCGCCGCCATGCATTCCGACGAACTCACCGAGGCCGCGCTGGAAGAGAACGTCACCGAGGAGCTTATCCTGGACGCGGTTCGAAAAGCCACCCTGACCCGCGCAATGACTCCGGTCTTCATGGGTTCCGCTTACAAGAACAAAGGCGTTCAGCCTCTCCTGGACGGAGTGACCAAGCTTCTTCCCTGTCCCAAGGACGTCAAGAACGAGGCCCTGGACTTGGACGACAACGAGACTCCGGTAACGCTCGCATCCGACGCGAAAGCCCCCATGATCGCCTTGGCGTTCAAGCTCGAGGACGGGCAGTACGGGCAATTGACTTACATTCGCGTCTACCAGGGGACCCTGGCCAAGGGCGACACCATTTACAACGTAAGGACCGGCAAGAAGATCAAGGTCGGACGAGTCGTGCGCATGCACGCCAATCAAATGGAGGAGATCGATTCGATTCCGGCGGGATACATCGGAGCGTTGTTCGGCATCGAATGCGCGTCGGGAGACACCTTCGCCAGCCAAGGATTGAACTACACGATGACCTCCATGTACGTGCCCGCCCCGGTCATATCGCTGGCAATCTCGCCGATGGACCACAAGGCCGAAATCAACATGGCCAAGGCCTTGAACCGGTTCACCAAGGAGGACCCCACGTTCAAGACGCATGTCAGCGAAGAAACTGGCGAAACCGTCATATCCGGCATGGGCGAGCTTCACTTGGAAGTCTACATCGAGAGGATGCGCCGCGAATACAACGCGCAGGTGACCACCGGGATGCCTCGCGTGGCCTATCGGGAAACCATTACGCGCAGGGCCGAATTCAACTACACCCACAAGAAGCAGACCGGCGGTTCGGGCCAGTACGGACGCATTGCGGGTTTCATGGAGCCGGTAATCGACGCGGATTTCGTGTTCGACAACAAGGTGACGGGCGGGTCCATTCCGACCCAGTTCATACCCGCTTGCGAAAAGGGTTTCCAGAAGTGCATGGACAAAGGCCCGCTGCTCGAGTTCCCCGTCACCGGCGTGAAAGTCACCATCAACGACGGCGCCTCCCATTCCGTGGATTCCTCGGACATGGCGTTCCAGGCCGCCGCCAGAGGAGCCTTCCTGGAGGCGTACCGAAAAGCGGCGCCAGTCATTCAGGAACCGATCATGAAAGTCGTGGTGGAAACTCCGACGGAATTCCAGGGGACCGTCATGGGAACGCTGAACCAGAGGCGTGGCATGATCGTCGGTACCCAGGACGAGGGCGTAATGTGCGTAGTCGAGGCGCAAGTCCCGCTGTCCGAGATGTTCGGCTATTCCACGGTGCTGCGGTCCGCGACGCAAGGCAAGGCCCAGTTCACCATGGAATTCTTCACGTACAGGCAGGCGCCGCAAAGCATCTCGGAAGAGTTGATCAAAAAATCCAAAGAAGAAAAGAAAAATGTTGCTTAAGGAACGGGAAATCCCGGAGTCGGTAGTCGCCCGGGTAATTTACCTGAGGGAA
>CAZNTU010000381.1:0-4004 GCA_964575975.1 uncultured Desulfobacteraceae bacterium | reverse complement strand
TTCTGAAGTCGGAGGGATGTCCCCGCGTTCCGTATCGGGGAACGCGGGGACGAAATGGCGTCTGCGCCTCGACGCCGATCGGGTTTTTATGGCAAGTATGATCGCGGGCGCGGGCGATCGTCTATACGGAAATGGATCAATGAGCCTAGCCTCACGGATTGACCGAAAAAATCGAGCTTAAAACAACGTGTCCACCCCCGCCAAGCTCCACCAAGGCCGTGATTTCATGCGGGCCTCTTGAAAGAAGCGACGTATCGAGCGGGTTCGCGAAAGATGTCGAGCCGCCCTTTAGATCGTAGGGCGCAATGGCTTCCACTCGATGCGGAGCCTTTCTCATGGACGGGTCGTCTATGTAGAAGCTCACGCGGTAGATGTCGGTCTCGGGACCGACGAACACGTAGACGAGGCCCGACACATTCTGTCCTTCCAGCGGTACGGCTTTCGATCTGTTCGACCAAGTGCTCGCGAGAAGTTCGTGCATGTCGCTCCCGCCCGGGCCTGTTCCATCGCTTCGAACGCTCTCCGCCGGCCCCAATCCGGTAGGAATATAGCCCGGGTTCTTTGTCAGCAGAAGTTTGTCGAACAGGAAGCCGTCTTCCCTCATCCACACGTTTACGGTGTGCAAGCCGGCCTTGGCTACGTCAACGAAGGCGACGGCTCCGTCCATCGTCCTGTTGGACCAGTTCCAGTACTTATCGAAACCCGCCATTCTTTCGGAGCTGAGGGAAGCCTGCCCGTTCAAACCCACGTGAACCGAGTCGTCGTTGACGCTTGGCGCGAGGCCTCTGACCCATACGTAGTGGAGGCCGCTCTGGGCGAAATTGACTGTATAGTCCAATCTGGGGCTGTATTCGACATAGGCCGTATTCATGTTCGAGCCCGTATTCGGAGTCGCCTCGAGAGCTTTCGAACTGGAACATCGGCTGTCGTTGACGAGACTCCATTGGTGGCCGATTTTGCTGGTGCTCAGGTCGAAATTCTCCGCCTCTATGGAGACCATGCCGTTCGTGTTCGGATCTTGTTGGTAAGTGTCGGGGACGGTCGAAAAGACCGCGCTCGTCCTTTCGAGGCCTCCGCCCGTCAATTCGATGAACGCCGTGATTTCATGCCAGCCGCTGGAAAGGGCGGAGGCATCGAAAGGTTTTGCCGCGTAGCTTGTGCCGCCCGCCAGGTCGTAGGGCGCGATTCCTTCCACACGGTAGGGTTTTTTGCTCATGCTGGGATCGTCTATGTAAAAACTGACCCTTGAGATTCCCGTCTCCGGACTGACGAAAACGTAGATATCGCCCGTGCCGCTCCATCCGGCAAGCGACGAGGCGCTGGAACGATTCGGAAACGGGCTTACGAGAAGAGCGTGAGTTCCCGGACCGGGCGTTGTTTTTTCCGTGACCGCAAGCTTGACCTGCTTGCCCGTTCCGGCATATCCGGCGGCGTTGGCCGTTATGGTCGCGAAATACGTGCCCGCGGAAAGATTCGTCGCGTCCACGGAAACGGTCAGCGTTTGGGGAGTCGTGCCGGTCGAGGGCGAAACAGCCAGCCAGGCGGCGTCGTCGCCCACCGAGAATTTCGCCGCGGTGCCGTCGCCGGTCGATACTCTCGCTTGCGAATACGTTTTTCCGCCCGCTTCGACCGTGAACGAAGCAACGTTCATGTCGAGAAGCAATCGGGATGTCTCTCCGCCGGAGCTGACGGGGACTTTATAGACAAGGACCTCGGAAAGCTCGCTTTCGTTTCGGTTTCCATCGTAGGCGGTCGCCGCGAAATAGTAGGTGGTTCCTTGCGTGAGGTTCGGGAAGATGTATTCCGTGGCGGGTCCCAAATCCACGTGATCGAAGGAGTTTTGGTTTGTGCCGTAATAGAGCTTGTATCCTACGACCCTTCCGTCAATGCTCGGATCGAAACCGACGCCGACTTCGACGGCCAAAACGCTTTGCGTGCGAAGGGGAATGGAAAGAACTAAAAGTAACAGAAAAAAGAACCGACTGAATTTGAATGCCATTAGGTACCTCCGTTTTGAGAGTAGGTGTTGCGACAAACGAATTGGTATGCGATGCAACCAGGAAAAAGGCGCGAACGGCGGCCGGGCGAACGAATGTTTCGCGGACAGGAGATACTTTTCTCACCCGGCGGCCCTGCGACCATATCGAAAAAATTTCGGGATTAGGTCAGAGGCTTTGCGTCCCAACCTTTCGGAGTGGTTTGCCTTTTACGGGTTTAGACAAGTTTATCGATTCAAATAAATTGCCATCCAATCCTTTCTTGTTTCGGGTTGATTCGTCCTTTGGACGATTCCATTGAAAATTTCCCGCCAAAAAGGGGGCCGGAACTTTTCGGCGACTCTTAAAAACTCGAGTCGAATTTTTGCAAATAGCATGCCTTGCTTATAGATATCGGAAAATGCGCGATAGCTATTTTGCGCGGTTGCTGTGAAAGGCAGGATAGCGAAGGAATCGGAAAATACACGACAGGAGTTCAAGATTGGCTAAAGGTTCTCTTTTTAAAGGATGTGAAGCGCCGTGTACGACGGCAAAAATTTCGACCTGCGCGAATAGGGTCTGAAGTTAGGCTTGCAGTCGAAAAATTTCCAGATCGAATGACAGTTTGGAAATTACGGGCATTACAATAAGGTAACGGCAGTTACGGCTTGAGCACGGATTGGTACTTTGAAGCTTTCTACGAATGGAGAAAAACGCCTTCCTTTGCGATTCGTCGCGAGACGTTTCTTTTGGATTCGGGTTTGCGGGCAGGGATGAATTTCGCCGGCCGACGCGCTGAAGTCGCGTTACGGCGAGTTGGCGGGAGCAGTAGACCCGAAATTCGCCTTCTTTATCCGCTCGAAAAGTTGTTCGGCATCATGCCGTCTGCAAAGTTCGGAGCCGGGTGTCATGACTGCGGCCGCTCCGGCGGCCACGCCGAACCAGACCGATTCCAGGATGGATTTTCCCCGCGCCAGGCTCAATACAATCCCAGCCACCATACTGTCTCCGGCGCCCACCTTGCTCTTGATCGACACGGTCGGTGCCCTCAGCCTCTCGCATTTGCCGTCCCAAACGAGCATGGCTCCGGCCGCTCCCAGCGAAGTCGCGACAACCTGGTTTTTGCCGTCCCGGACCAACCCCCGGGCAACCTCCTCCAGGCGGGACTCGTCCTCGAAATCGTCTCGTCCGGCCAACGCCTTCAATTCGTCCACGTTCGGCTTGACCAGGAAAACCCCTTCCTCGACCGCCAACGAAAGAGCTTTTCCGGATGTATCGAGGATCAGTCGGATATCCTCTTTTTTGCATTTTCGGGCCAAGCGCGCGTAGAAATCCTCGGGAATTCCTCGAGGCAGACTGCCGCTAGCGACCAGGTAGTCCGGCTTGTTTCCCAGTGCGGAAAGCTCGTCCAGAAATCCGCGCCATTCCTTTTCGGACACGTTCGGTCCAGGCATGCCGAACCGGTATTGCTGGCCGGTGCTCTCTTCGTAGACAATAAGATTCTCCCGGGTCCACTCCTCGATTTCCGTCGGACGGTGATCCAGTCCTTCCTTGTCGAGCAGATGCTGGAGCCTTTTTCCCTGAAGTCCTCCCGACAGGTAGACCGCTTTCGATTCGCCTCCCAGCTTTCGAATCGCTCTGGAAACGTTGAGCCCTCCGCCTCCGGGCTCGTACCGGGGGGATTTGCAGCGGAGTTTCCGTTCGGGGACGACATGGCTTACGGATGCGCTTTTGTCTATCGTAGGATTCAACGTGACGGTGACAATGGATTTCATGACAGTTCCTTTCTATTGTCTAAAGCTTTGGTCGTCTTTTCTTTTTCGACGGGACTCGTGGATTATCGTGCTCCGGGGGCGAGGGGATAAATAGGGAGGGTTGTGTATTTGGAATGAAGGAGCCCCGTATTTGGCGGACGGCGGGTTCGACCTTTCCGGAAATGATCCCTTTGCAATTTTTTGTTTTCAGGGCCGACTCCTGGGGTGATGAAAATTATCGTCGATCAAGCTATATTAATCCGTCGGTTTTTGT
>CAZNTU010000380.1:0-4023 GCA_964575975.1 uncultured Desulfobacteraceae bacterium | reverse complement strand
GCTTCTACGGGCGCGGCAAACGCCTTGACCATTTGACAGAATCCCGTGTTCGTAATACTATCACGCCCGAGGTGCAATTCGGAACCGCGAAAGGATGAAATCGTGAATGATTCCACTGCCGGCGCTATGGCTGGGAAGTACGGACCTGAAGTTACAAGAGAACCTGGAAAGAAACCACCCTTCGAACGAATCGTGCGCGAAATCGGGAAAGTGGTACTGGGAAAGCAGGAGCAAATCAAATTGGCGTTGATTTGCCTTTTCGCCAAAGGCCACCTTTTGATCGAAGACCTTCCTGGAATCGGGAAGACGACTCTCGCCAAGGTCCTGTCCCAATGCCTGGGGCTGGATTTTCGGCGCATACAATGCACAAGCGACATGCTTCCGGGCGATATCCTCGGCATTTCGGTGTTCGAAAAGAAGTCCGGGGCTTTCGTGTTCCATCCTGGACCGATTTTCACGCAGGTACTTTTGGCCGACGAAATCAACCGGGCGACGCCCAAAACTCAAAGCGCCCTTCTGGAGGCAATGGAGGAGCGCCAGGTTACGGTCGAGGGCACGACGAGAGGCCTGGACCGACCTTTTTTCGTTGTCGCGACCCAAAATCCCTTGGAACAATCAGGGACCTATTCTCTTCCAGAGTCCCAGCTCGACCGTTTTCTCATGAGAATCAACCTGGGATATCCGGACAGGACGGCAGAAAAAAATCTGCTGCGAATTGGCGAGACAAGGAAAATCCTTGCCGAAATCCGGCCCCTTTTGAACCCAAAGACAGTGCTGGCGATTCAGGAAAAGATCGGGAGCGTTTACGCTTCGGACGCCCTTCTGGATTACGTGCGCGATCTGATGGAATTCACACGGGAATCTCCGGCGTTTTTCGTCGGACTGTCGCCCAGGGCCGGTCTGTCTCTGCTCCGCGCCGCCAAATCCCGCGCGTACGTCGAGGGAAGAAACCATGTCGTGCCCGAGGACGTTCAGGCGATGCTTCCCTGGGTCGCTTCCCACCGGCTTAGAAGAGCGGAGGACATGGCCGAGTTCCCACCGCCCCGTCTGGCGGAACTCCTGAACAAAGTCCCCGTACCTTGACTCGCAAGCGGAACAGGGGCATGAAATCCATAAAAAGACGCAAAAGCCGGCAATCCGAATTGCACCCGCTTCCAAAGAGATTGTCCGTCAAAAAATACTATGTTTTCCCCAGCCGACACGGCCTCGTTTTCCTCGTCATCCTTGCAGGCATGCTGGCAGGCTCGATCAACTACAACAACAACCTTGGTTTTTTGCTTGTTTTTCTGCTTGGCAGTATCGCCTTCGTATCGATTTTCCACACCGCAAGGAATCTTGACGGGGTCCAAATAACGTCCGCCGACGCGGCTCCGGTCCACGCGGGGGAAAAGGCCGTGTTCGAATTCAGGATTGTAGCGCCTTCCACGGAACGTCCGGCCGTTTCCTGGAAATTTCCGGAAAGCGATACCGTCACCCTGAACCTTTCTCCGGAACGTGAAAACCTGCTTCGAACGAGTATCCCGACCCGAAAACGCGGACTGATTCGTCCGGGGGTTTTGACGGTGCAAACATTCTATCCGTTGGGACTTTTCCGCTCCTGGCAACACTTTCGTCCGGATGTCGGCTGCGTAGTCTATCCGAAACCGGAGCCCGTCGATATGAAGCTCTCGACACTTGGCGAAGGAGACGAAGAAAACCGGGAAAGCAGGGAGGCCGGAGTCGTCGATTTTCATGGTATCAGAAACTATCAGCCGGGAGATTCTTTGAAACGTGTTTTTTGGAAGGCCTATTCGCGAGGGCAGGGCCTTTTTACCAAAGTCTTCGAGGCGCCGTCGGGAGGAGGGCTTTACCTCGACTGGGACGCCTTCGGGGGCGTGGACGAGGAAAAGAGGCTTTCCATGCTTTGTTTCATGATTTTGAAGGCCAATGCGATGGACATGGATTACGGATTGAACCTTCCCGGCCGATCCATAGAGCCGGGAAAAGGCGAAAAGCACAAGCGCAAATGCTTGAAAGCGCTGGCCCTGCACGGCTGCGGAGATTCGTGAAATGGTTTCCGGGAACAATGTCGGATATCTGCTCGCCGCCTTGTTCGTAGCCATTGCCCCTCGGACATTCTCTCTTCCCGCATGGATACTCGCATGGATCGCGGTACTTTGGACATACGCGTTTTTCGCGGAGAAAAAAGCGTGGCCGAAGCCGGGAAAGGTTGTCCGCGCAATCTTGGCGCTGGTCGGCGTTCTCGGGGTGCTTTTGCATTTCGGAGGCTCCGTTAGCGGGGCCTCCTACGTGGGATTGTTGGCGATCATGACCGGTCTGAAGGTTCTGGAAATCCAAACCCGCCGCGACGAAATGTTCACCGTTTTCCTGGCTTACTTTCTCGTTATTGCGAGCCTGTTCCAGGCCGAAACCCTTGCAATGACCGTTTACATGTTCTTTTCCGTGCTCGTTACCACGGCGGTCCTCATTCATGTCAACCATCCGGAGGGCAAGTTCAAGGCCCAATTGAAGCTTTCGGGCATGATCGTCCTGAAGTCCGCGCCGATAATGATTCTCTTGTTTTTCCTTTTTCCCCGAATCCAGGGGAGTCTTTGGGGGTTTCGCAGGACGCCCATGAGCACCACCGGTTTCAGCGATACGATGAGTCCGGGGAGCGTTTCCTCGCTTGTCAAAAGCAATGAAATCGCCTTTCGAGCGAGGTTCGAAGGAGACATACCCGGGCGAGATTCCTTGTATTGGCGTGGCATCGTACTCTGGAACTTCGACGGGTTCGTTTGGGAGCGGGGGATTGATCCAAAACCGAAGCTCTCGCCGGCGCAGGGTGCGAAGCCTGTCGAATACACCGTGATGCTGGAACCCCATTACAAAAAGATGCTGTTCGCGCTTGACATTCCCGCGAAGGGACCGCCCAATTCCGATCTCTTGGAGGACAACATCCTCGATTCCCGTTATAGGATCAGAAACCTGTATCGCTACAAAGCTATCTCGTATCCGGACCATGTCCCGGATTTGTCCGACGGCCGCCTCCATGCGGCCAAAAGGCTTCCTCGCTCGGGAAACCCCAAAGCGCGCGAGCTTGCTCGACAGTGGGCTCTAAAATGGAAGGACCCCGAAAAAATCGTGGAGGAGGGGTTGGACTATTTCGGCGGAAACAAATACGTTTACACTTTGAATCCGCCGCTTTTGTACCACGACATGATAGACGAGTTCCTTTTCGAGACCCGGCAAGGCTATTGCGAGCATTTCGCGTCCTCTTTCGCCTTTCTGATGAGAGCCGCGGGAGTGCCGGCCCGTATTGTCGGAGGATACCAAGGAGGAGAGATCAACCCTTACGGGAACTATCTGATCGTTCGCCAGTCCGACGCCCACGCTTGGGTGGAGGTCTGGATCGAATCGAGAGGATGGGTTCGGGTGGACCCCACGGCGCGGGCCGCGCCCCTGCGCATCACGGAAGGTTTGCAAAACGCCCTGCGGTACGAGGAACTTCCGGCGTACTTGACCCTCGAAAACCTGGGGCCGTTCGCGAACGCCTGGTTGGAAATCCGCTTTTCCTGGGACGCTCTCAACAGTTTTTGGAATATCTGGTTCGTTGGCTACTCCGATCTGGATCAAAGGGACTTTTTGGCCAAGGCAGGATTTGGATCGGGTTCGTGGCTCGAAGCGGCCAAAACGATATCGTGGGTGCTATGCCTGGTTCTTGTTTGCGGAATTTTTCTTTGGTTGAGAAATAGACGACGATACATAAAAAAAACAGCCCCTGAGGCGGCCGCCTACGCTCGGTTCTGCGCCGAACTGGCATCGGCGGGTCTCGAGCGAAAACCATGGCAGGGACCTTCGGATTTCGCGGAAAAGATCGTACGCGAGAGAAGAGACTTGAAAGAGCCCGTGGAAACAATCACCAACCTCTATATTCGCTTGCGGTATTCCCCGATCGGGGAGAACGAGAGAAAAAAGGAATTGGCGAAATTGAAGAAACATGTGGCGGGATTCTATGCGGGACGGAGGAGAAAGGAGTGAGGAGTG
>CAZNTU010000379.1:0-4029 GCA_964575975.1 uncultured Desulfobacteraceae bacterium | reverse complement strand
GCGCTGCGCGATGGCCATCCCCAGACCTTCCGCCTGCTGCAGGACAGCGTGGGCGCTCCGGCTGCACGGGTCGATAAATTCGGCATGTTACCCGTTAAGTTTTATCTCGTTTATCTCGTTCCTACGCTTCGCGTGGGAATGCATATAGGACGCTTCGCGTCCGCGTCCCGCCAAGCCGTGGCCGAATTAAGAAACAATCCCGGGACGGGAATTTAGATCTGGACGGCATGCGTTTGTTTTGGAAAGCTAACAGAACTGTTTCAAAATCTGCGCGCCGTGAATAATTCTTATAATCGAAGATGTGCTCTAAATCTTTCCGAGCGCGTTTTGTCAGGTAAACCTTATATTTTTCGGTCATTCTTGAATTTCCCGAAAAATTCTCGTGCTTCCTGGTATTCTCAGTTCCGCACATCCTCCTCGCCTTGGCCGAGCAATTTCAGCAACCTGAAGGCATTGTTGATTTTTTCGTATTCCCCCGCATCCATTAGAACCGCCTCGGCCTTGCCGTTGATGGTCAAGATTACCGGGCGTTTTGTTTTTTGAATTTGCTCAATGACGGAATTTGTGTTCCTTTTCAATTCTGTAATCGAGCGTATATCCTCTGTAATGCATATTTCCATAATCGCCTCGATAATTTTATTCGAGCTTCTTGGCCCGATACGCCTTCAAATAGTTCATGCAGAACTCGTCCCGGCCCGCCAAGGCTTCCGCCGCCGCTATGTTGGCCATCATTGCCTTGTCCATGGGATTTACGATGGCGGCGTCCAGGCCTTTCGCGATGGCCATGCTCACGAAGGTCCGGTTTAGCAGTTTTCGCTCCGGAAGACCGTACGAAACGTTGGACAATCCGCAGATCGTGTGAACTCCCCTGAACTTGGACATGATCTTCTCGACCGAATTCAGGAAGGCGCGTCCGAATTCGCCGTCGGTCGAAACGGGCTGAACCAGGGGATCAACGAAGATATTTTCCATACGGATATTGTTTTTGACCAGCAAATCGACCAGTTTGTCAGCAATGGCGATTCGGTCCTCCAGCGTCTTCGGCATTCCCGCGTCGCTCATGCACAGCGCGATCACTTTCAGATCGGTCCCTGCCACGACGGGCAAAAGAGCTTCGCGGCGCTCCTTTTCCAAGGATATGGAGTTGATCAATGCCGTCCCTTTGTGGACCGACAGGGCCGTTTCTATGGCTTTGGGGTCCGGACTGTCGATGGCGCACGGCGCGTCGGTCGCTTCCTGGACGGTTTTCACCAGCCACTTGAGATATTCCGGTTCCTTGCCCACGAAAACGCCCGCGTTGACGTCGATGTAGTCGGCCCCGTTCTCGAACTGGTCGGATGCCGTCCTGCGGATTGCTTCCGCGTCCTGGGATTCGATGGCTGTCCCGATGGCTTTTCTGCTGGCGTTGATCAACTCTCCGACAATAATCATTCGGTCTCCTTTCTTGAAGCGAAGGTTTGTAAACTTGCAACAAGGGTAAAAGGTCCGAATCGCTTTTGTCAAGGAATAAAAGGAACAAGTCGGAAAAGCTCTCTTTTCGTCAAGGCTTCTAAAATTTTGATGATTATCGAGAAGAAATTTGCTATCTTCGGGAACGAACAACCGATTGCGTGCAGGGTGTCCATATTGGACTTGGAAACGAGCATGCGCCTGCAACTCTTGTAAAATGGAAAGGAGAATGCCATGAAAAAGATTTTCGCGCTTCTGATTTCCGTGTTTCTTTTTGTAAGCATTGCCGTAGCGCCCGTATACGCAGGGGGCGACAAGAACCACGGCGACAAAGGTCAAGGCTCGACGGATCAGGGCAGTACCGGAAGCGAAACCGGCAATGCCCCCGGCGACAACGCCCAGGGAAATCAAACGGACTAAAAGTACCGACTAAACGGATTCGGAGTCTACGTATTCTGCGAAACGAGACAGGACCTCCGGAAAGTCTTCCCGTCCGAAACCGATGCGCGCATGCTTGTTTCCATACCCGAACAGGCTTGACGGGGCCAGCATGATACCCGTGTCCTTCACCAGCTTTTCGCAAAATCCCGCGACGTCGTCCGTAAACTCTATCTTCGGAAACGAAATGGATCCGCCCAGAGGCCGGTTCCACGAGAAAAGCCCCTTGCGCCCGTCGAAAAAGCGGGACAATTCGGCCAAATTCTTCGCGAGCCGGTCTCTTTGGGCCTCCACGATCCTTTCTCGGTTTCTGAGAGCCATGATGGCGAGGATTTCGCTAGGCGCGCCGTTGCAGATCGTCGTATAGTCCTTCAGCAGGCAAATCCGCTCTAGCAAGTCTCGGTTCCTGCAAACCAGCCATCCGATGCGCAACCCCGGAAGTCCGAACGTCTTGGACAATCCGAACAACGACAATGTGTTGTCGTAGAGTTCGCAAGCGGACGGAAGCGTTTGAACGCCGTCGATTTCGAGAAACCGGTACATTTCGTCCGAGAAGAGAAAGATATCCCTCTCCTTCGCGATCCGCGCGATTCTCTCGAAGGTCTTCCTCGACGGGACGAACCCTGTGGGATTGTGGGGAAAGTTGACCACGATCAGTTTCGTGTCCTTTTTCACGAGTGATTCCAGCCTTTCCGGGTCGAACGCCCATCCCCGGTGCTCTTCCGCCTCCCAGAAGGACAGGTCGCAACCGATGGAGCGGGCGACCTCGTGGAGGGACTGATAGCCCGGAAACGCGCAAATCGCGTGATCCCCGGGATTCAACAGCGCGTGCATGGCCAAAAAAATCAACTCCTCCGGGGCCGCGACCAGCACGTTTTCCTCGCCGACGCCTTCGTACACGCCCGCGACGGTCTCCCGCAAAAGCGGATGCCCCCAGGTCTCCGTGTAGCTCAATTTCAATTCGTTCCACATCCTCCCGGTCTCCTCGTCGGCCGACCCTAAAAGCTCGGACAGGGCCAAAGGCTCGCAGTCCGAACAGGAGAGAAGGTAGCGGGCCGAAAATTCGTGTTCGGCGAAATATCTTTCCAGTCTAAAAGGGGCCATTTTCATGGTCCGATTCTCCTTTGGGGGGTTGCATTCCTTGTTATGAACGCGAAAAGATCGAATTCGAAAGACACGGTTATAATGCGAACTTCAAAAAAATGAAAATTGTTTCTTTTGCGGCATGCCGGATTCAGGTAAGATTTACCTCTTGCAATGGAACATGTATGCCCGAATCGGTGGCCCGGTCCGACAAGTCGGACCGGTCGGACAAATCGGACAGGCAACTCAATCAACCGCTTTTTGAAAACACGAGGCCCCCTGCAATGAAAAGTGCGATCATACTCTGTTATGCAGTTGTTTCATTATTGTTTTTTCCGGCGGACGCTCTCCCGTCCAGGGAAGGCGAGCCCCCCGGTTTCAGCGAGAAACTGGTCGAGGCGGCTCTCGAAAGGACCAGGCACAGCGTGCGCTACGACGGCTCCTACAGAAAAATCGCGTACCCCGGCGGCGACGTCCCGGACAATGTGGGCGTTTGCACGGACGTGGTGGTCAGATCCTACCGAAAATTGGGCGTGGACCTGCAAAAGGACGTCCACGAGGACATGAAGCGCAATTTCGGCAAATACCCGAAGCTTTGGGGTTTGAAAGCCCCGGACAGGAACATCGACCACCGACGGGTCCCCAACCTGCAAACCCTTTTCGAAAGAAAAGGCCAAGTCCTGCCGGTCACGCGGAATCCCGAAGACTACAAAGCCGGCGACCTCGTGACCTGGATGCTTCCCGGCAACCTCCCCCACATCGGCATCGTGATCGGAAAACGATTCCCGCGAGGAAACGATCCGATAGTCGTCCACAACATCGGCGCGGGTCCGAAGATGGAGAACATGCTGTTCGACTACGAGATCACGGGGCATTACAGATACTACGGAAACCTGGGCCGTTAGTGCCGGGTCGCGACTCGAACGACGCGGTCTCTTTCAATCCGTGGGACTAAAGAGAGGGCAGCCCCGGAGACGAGGACGCCGGTACCGCGGCAGACACAGCCTGGGGTGATGAAAATTATCGTCGATCAAGCTATATTAATCCGTCGGTTTTTGT
>CAZNTU010000378.1:0-4093 GCA_964575975.1 uncultured Desulfobacteraceae bacterium | reverse complement strand
TCGAATGATCGCATACCAGCGTTCCCCAAAAGACGCCGAATGACAATGTCCTTGACAAAATCCGTCCAAAACAAGCGTTCCCGATCGACGATTGCCTTTGACAAAAAACAGCTTTTTGCCTTAATCTCGGACCCGAAAATCAGACACGAACATCCTTGAAATCTCGCTGTATGGGTTCGATAAACAGACAACCGCAAACCATGAAATAGGACAATGGCATTATGAATGCGAATAAAGCGATCTTCGCAACGACAACGACGCTGTTTCTGGCAATTCTCGCGCTGGCCACGCCTTCCCCCTGCCCCGCATGGTACGTCTCGGGCTTCGAAAAGGTATGGGACGAAAAGGAATGGATCGAAGAGACCACCGGCATCGTTTTCGTCCGGATTCCCGGCGGACAATTCCAGATGGGCAGCCCCGAAGGCGAAGACGGACGCTCTTCCGACGAAGGCCCCGTACACCTCGTGAAAATCGATTCCTTCTGGATGGGAAAGTACGAAGTCACCAACGCCCAGTTCCGAATATGGAAAAAAGACCACAAATCGGAGGAATACAACGGCCAGAGCCTGAACGGCGACTTCCAACCCGCCGTCGCCGTCAGCTGGAACGACGCCGCAGCCTTCGTCGAGTGGCTCGACGGCCAGGAACGGTACAAGGGCAAGGTCGAATTCTTTCTCCCCTCCGAAGCCCAGTGGGAATACGCATGCCGGGGAGGGGCCGGCGAGGCAAGGTTCTGGGGCGAAAGTCCGGACCAGGCGTGCGGCTTCGCCAATGTCCACGATTCGACATCGGCCGGGGCTTTCGCTTGGAACCACGCCCCGCACAATTGCAACGACCATTTCGCTACGACCGCGCCGACGGATTCGGACAAATTCCAACCCAATCCATTCGGCCTGTATCACATGCTGGGAAACGTCTGGGAATGGTGTCGGGACACTTGGGATTCCGAAGCGTATAAAAAGCGGGACCAAGACGCGGCCAACCCTGTCGTCGAATCCGGCGACTCGGGCGAGCGGACGTTCCGTGGCGGAAGCTGGGTCAGCCCCCCTTCCGACGTGCGCTGCGCCGCTCGGGTCAGCGACGCCCCCGTCGGAGCGAACGGAACGGTCGGTTTTCGCGTCGGCGCGAAATTCCTTGACCATTGAATTCTTGATCGTAAAATCATGCGAGCCTTGATTCTATTAAAGAATTGTGTTTAATGGAAGAAAAAGAACCAAAGACGCGAACCGGATTTCCGTCTTTCGTTCAAGTCCGTTTTACAACCACCTGGTGCATATTATGGAGCGATTTTCATGGCACTTGTTCGCGAACTTCTCGTAGCCCGTTTTTTCAAATCGATAGTGGCCGCATGCGTCGCGGCATGCTTTTTTTCCTGCGCGTCCGCCCCGCCCGTTCCGCCTGCGCCGCCTGAACCGCCCGTCCCGGCGGCTCCGAAGGTCCGGAAGACTCCGCTTCCTTTTATCATCGGCGACGCGTCCGACCCCGAGACGAAATTCGCGAGAAAACTGCAGCAAATCGTCCGTCAAATCGGCGAGGACGAGACCATGGCCGTGGCTTGCGTCTACGACGCCGTTACCAAGGATGTCACGGAGCTGGGCA
This sequence comes from uncultured Desulfobacteraceae bacterium, assembly GCA_964575975.1. Taxonomy (GTDB): domain Bacteria; phylum Desulfobacterota; class Desulfobacteria; order Desulfobacterales; family SKZT01. The sequence continues at coordinate 2,494 of CAZNTU010000378.1, read as the reverse complement.
ACCGCTGGAGGAACAGGATAGAGAAAGCCCTGAACCGAGCGGGAGCGACGGTCAAGGCGCGGAAGGATATCGTGGTTCTGATCGACGATGTCAACACGTTCGGCTTCAAGGTCACCGACGTGACCGAAACGGAAATTTGGCGGCAAGGATACGCCCAGGTGGTCGTGATCGGAGAGTATGTCGTCGTGCCGCCGTCTAGGCCGGGAACCCCTCATCGAATCGAGTTGGATATCCGCGCGTACCGGGTATCCGACAGCACCTACGTCGAGGGTGTCGCTTGGACCGAATATCTGAAGCCCGGATGGGAAATGTTTTCGTCGCAGGTCCGGGAAAACGCGTTCGTACACAAGTGGACGAACGTCTTCGGCGACAAGGAAGACGAAGGCCCGGCGCTTTCGGCGAAACTCACGCGGTCTCCCCCGTGCTATCCTCCCGAAACGCCGGTGACCATCGATATCGAGACGGAGACGAACGCGTACTTGTACGTGCTTTATTTCGCGAACAACACCGAACCTTGGCTGTTGTGGCCCAACGCCTACCAAAAGGAACCCAAGCCCCTGGAAACCGGAAAAACCATGTTTCCCCCGGAACAGTTCAAGGACGAGTTCGGCATATACACCTTTCTTCCGGAAGGAAAGGAAGACCAGCCGGTCAACGAGACCGTCACGGTGGTTTCCTCAAGGGAAAAGCTGGATTTCTCCTTCTTGCCGGAAGCGAGCCACACGCCCTATTTGAGCATATCCGGCGCGGACGTCAACCGGGTGTACAAGGTATTGAAAAGCGCGGCCGGGAAAGCCACCGCCGCGGATCTGAAATTCACGGTGAGCAACCGATGCCTTTCGAACGACAGGAGCGAACAATGAAAAGAACGATCGTTTCGACAATTCTGATTGCATTTTTTTGGGCGGCCCCGGCGACTGCCGGGGCCGGAGATTGCCAACTCGCCGCGGACCTGGCGAAAAAGGCGATCGAGACATTCGAAACCGACAAGGCGGCCGGACTGGAAGCTTTTATAAAGGCGTACGGCGAGTGCCCCGAAGAGCCGAAATACGCGTACAACGTCGCCAACGCCTACTTCGAATCCGGCCAAGCCGGCCGGGCGGAACCCTACCTTCGCATAGCCCTCGAAAAGGAACCGGACAACGCGCTCTGGCTCAACAACCTGGCGAAGCTGGTCATGGCCAACGGCGGGGATTCCCGGGAAGCCCTGAAGCTGGCGCAACGGGCGACGGACCTCTCCAAAGAGAAAAAAATCGAGAATCCGGCGTTCGTCGTCACCCTCGCCGAGGCGAAACTGAAAAACGGAGAGGAAAAGGCCTGTCTCGAGATTCTCACGACAGGCAAGATCAAGTGGGGCGAAGACCCCGTGTTCGTCTCCGCGTACGACCGGATGCTGAATTCCATCCTGGCGAAACCGAAGCAGGCGCCTCCGCAGGCGGCACGCATCGACGACCATAAAACCGATTCGATCAACGTTGACGCCAACATTCCCGAAGGGGCCGAAAAACGACCCTACGACATCGCCGTGGTGATCGGAAACCAATCCTACGCCAAGTACGACAAGGGGTTCGGGAACGTCAAGTTCGCCGAGCGCGACGCCGACGCCATGCGCAACTACCTGGTCAAAACCATGGGATACCATCCTGACAACGTCATTTTCAAAAAGAACGCCGAATTGTCCGACTTCAACTCGATCTTCGGAAGCTTCGACTACAGGGGGAAATTCGTCCAGGGAGACCTCCACCGTTTCATCCGCAATTCGGGGGAGAAGAAGACCCGGGAGGTGTTCGTCTATTACTCCGGCCACGGCGTCCCCTCCATCGAGGACCGGCCGCCCTTTCTGGTCCCGGTCAACGCCAAGGCCAATTCCGTGGAATCCACGTGCTACTCCCTCGATCTTTTCCAGGAAATCGTGGAAAAGCTTCCCGTGGAGAAAAAGACGATTTTCCTGGACTCCTGCTTTTCGGGAAATACGCCGTCCGGTCCGATCGTCGCGGCCAAAGGTTTGTACATCAAGGACCTGAAACCGGTCGCGACAAGCCACACGGCCTTTTTCTGCGCCGCACAAAACGACCAGATGGCCGCATGGCACGAAAAGGAACGCCACGGACTCTTCACGTATTTTTTCCTCAAGGGCTTGCAGGGCGGAGCGGACCGGGACGGGAACAAGGTAATCACCCTTGGAGAAATGAAAGACTATCTGGGCGACGAAGTCCCCTATTGGGCGGAACGTCTGAGCGAGTTTTCCCAAACCCCCCACATCGTAGGCCAGCTAGGCTGGGTGATCGCCAAGCTGAAATGACGATTCGTTATTGGTTATTGGTTATTGGTTATTGGTTATTGGTTGATTGGTTATTGGTTATTGGTTATTGGTTATTGGTTATTGGGTATTGGTTATTGGGTATTGGGTATTGGTTATTGGTTGATTGGTTATTCGTTATTGGTTATCTTGACATCGTAAACATAAGCCGCAACCAATTGAAATATTTCGACC
>CAZNTU010000377.1:0-4093 GCA_964575975.1 uncultured Desulfobacteraceae bacterium | reverse complement strand
ACAAGGTCGAAATATTTCAATTGGTTGCGGCTTATGTTTACGATGTCAAGATAACCAACAACTAATAACGAATCTCCACCCCCCTCTCCCGCAAATACCGCTTGACCGCTCCGATGGACACTTCCCTGCGGTGGAAGATGCCAGCCGCCAGCGCCGACTCGGCGTCGGTCCGGGTAAACACTTCGTAGAAATGCTCCTCGCACCCGGCCCCGCTGGATGCGATCACCGGGATTTCCACCGCGGACTTCACCGACTCGATCAACTCCAGGTCGAAACCGGAGTTGGTTCCGTCCCGGTCGATGCAGTTCAACAGGATTTCCCCCGCTCCCAGCTTTTCGCAAACGCGGCACAAAGTCACCGCATCGACCTGCCGGCCTTCCCTTCCGCCATTGATCGTACATTGGTGCCAGCAGTACCTTTCTCCATCGGGTCCGGGAATCGACGTCTCGAGCACATGGTGCGGGACCTCGTCGGGCGATTTCACGTAGACTCGCCTGGGATCCACCGAAATGACGACCGCCTGGTTTCCGTAAACCTCGGAAATTCGTTCGATGGAGCTTTCTCCGGTGGCCTTTCCCGTCTTCAGGTATTCCTCCGCGATCAAAACCGCGTCGCTCCCGATGGAAATCTTGTCGGCGCCGGACCTGAAATATTCGGAGGCCACCTCCAGCGCCGAATACTTTCTCCCGTTCTTGTCCGTGTAGTCGCGAATGCCGCCGCCGATGGTCAGCGGGACGAAAACGTTCAGGGACGTTTGCCTGAGCACTTCCAGCATAGGCATGTCCTCCAGAGGAAAATCCCTGAACCCGGTTATGTTCAAAAAGGTTATCTCGTCTGCGCCCTCCCGGTAGTATCTCGCCGCCAGTTCCACGGGCTTGCCGAGATTTCGTACGTCTCCGTTTTCACGAACGTCATACTGGTCGCCCTTTGTCACCACCAAGTCGCCCCGGTCGTTGGCACGGACATCCAAGCAGGCAATGATCCTTTTTGCAAGTTTCGTCTCGGTGGAAATCTCCGGCGGAAACGTCGCGGCGACATCCTGTTCGATGAAATCTTGAAGAATTTTGCTCCCCGCCTCCCCGCTCTTCTCCGGATGGAACTGCGTCGCGACGATATTTCCCTTTTGAATCGCGCTGACGAATTCGATGCCGTAGTCAGTAGTAGTTAAAACCACGTCCTCGTCGTCGGGTACTACGTGATAGGAATGGACGAAATAGAGCTTTTCCCTCCCGGTCAATTTCGAAAAAATACGCGAGGGCTTTTTGACGTTGATTCCGTTCCAGCCGATGTGGGGGACCGAAAGGTCGATGTCGAACCGTTTCACCTTGCCGCCGATCACACCCAACCCCCGTGCGCCGGGAGCCTCCTCGCTCTTTTCGAACAGCGCCTGAAGCCCCAAGCAGATTCCGAAAAAGGGTCTCCCGGAAGCCAGGTACTCTTTCAAGGGGCCGAAGTAGTTTTTTCGCTCCAGTATGCGAATCATGCTGATGAAATTGCCGACTCCCGGAAAAACGAGTTTTCCGGCCGATAAAATATCCTCGCTCCGAGTTACCACCTCGACTCGCTCGCCTAAAGCCTCGATGGCGTTGATAACGCTTCGGACGTTCCCGGCCCCGTAATCCAATAAAGTAATCATCTCGAATCCTTGTTAAGTTTCCTCGTCGCGCGCGAACCGTACGGCGAACCGGCGAGATTTCGATAATCGCCCGATTCTTCCGTCCCGTAATTGAAAAGCGTATTGTATACAACAGTTCTCTTTCAAATACAATACCCGTGAAAGAATCGCGCATTGGATTGCGACACGGTTCGCGGATCCACCTTCCGTCGCGAGGTTTTTTTGCCTCATTTGCATTTCTTGACAAAAAAAAATTTTCAGATAGAATAAGGCCACTTACGGTTGGCTGGAGCCAATAGGACCGGTTTCGTTCTGAAGGCAATACCATTTGACGAATTCATAATTTTGAAAGTGGCAACCTGAAGTCTGAAACAATGCAACATCTATTTTTACCAAGGAGGATGCCGTTATGGCGAACGGAGTCGTTAAATGGTTTAGCGAGAAAAAAGGGTATGGTTTCATCGAGCAGGAGGACGGTCCCGACGTTTTCGTCCATTATTCCGGAATCGAGGGATCGGGTTTCAAATGCCTTTACGAGGGAAATCGGGTCACCTTCGACATCGAGCAGGGGAAAAAAGGGCCCACCGCCGTCAATGTAATAGTGAAATAATTCGCCGGCTTGATATTCGGAAAAACATAAAAGGCGTTCCATCGCAAAATGGAGCGCCTTTTCAAGTCTTAGGCGACACGACTGTTGGATGGCAATTCGTCCGTAGCTTCGGACCTTATTCGACAAGGATGCTCTCGAGGGCCGCTCCGCCGTTCAACAATCTTACAGCGTGTCTCGGAACGTACACCTTATCTGTCTTGGGGGCGTAAACCACGAGGCCTTCCAGAAGCGTTTCCCGTCCGTCCTTGCGAAGGATGTTCTTGCTGCAGGGCAATTCCGCCTTTCCGACTTTCAGGACAGGGTTCTTCTTGTCCGTTTTGTCCAATTGGCAGAACGTGAAAGCCTTTCCGGCCTCCACGAAAAGGCGGTCGTTCAGTTTATCCAGACTGAAACCGAAAGCGTCGGCCACTATCTTGGACAGCTCGGTGTTGTCGTGAAGTCCCACGGGACGATTCGGTCCGTAGGACCAGAGCGGAACGTCGTCGCCGCTGTGTTGACGCGTGGTCCAGCCGAATACGGTATGTTTTTTGCATACGGTACCCGAAAGGGCGAAGCCGAGCGAGGAACCGAAAGCCACGTCGGACAGGATTTCCGCCACGTCCTCGTCCGAGGCGTCGATCCCCCACCACTTCGCCAGTTGAGCCTTGATGTTCTCCGCGCTCTTGTCACTCCCTATTTTAGCCGCTACTCCCACGGAACTGAGTTTCATCCCTTTGAGAGGATCGATCAAGTCTTCGACCGTGGTCGCCATGCTATAAACGTCGGTGGTGTCGTTGCCGATGGTCAGCCCGCCGGTGTTGTGGTCAGGAAAAGCCAGGACCAAAGTTTCGCCGTTCATTTTGGCGAAATCGACAGCCACTTTGACGGCGTCGTCGAATGCGACAAAATCGGTGACCATGTAGACGGGATCGTTGGCGTGAGCGGCCCAGTCGATCTGGCTTCCCTCGACCAGGAGGAAAAAGCCGTCCTCGTCCTTTTTCAGCAGATCGACGGCCTTCCGGGTCATCTCGGCAAGAGAGGGTTCCGACGGGGCGAATTCCGCCCTGTCGATATCCGGTCTCATATGATTGTCGTTGAAAAGGCCCCACACTTTCCCGCCGGTTACCGCCATCATGGCGTCGCGGGTCTCCACGAATTTATATCCTCTCTTCAGTAGTACTTCGAGCAGGTCTTCGCCGTCGTCCCGTCGTCCGCCGTCGGATTCGAGTATCAGGTATCTTTTTCCGCCGCCGAAAACGATGTCGATGTCCTGGTACACGATCTGCTCCATTATATCATTGTCGAGGCCGCGGTCGTGAATATGGCAGGCGAAGGCCGCCGGGGTGGCGTGGGTGACGCTGCTGGTGGCGACGAGCCCGGTCGCCTTCCCCATCGCCTTCGCGCCCTCGAGCACCGAAGCCAAGGGCTTGTAAGGCATGTCCGGGGCCGGGGCGTCCAGCGTGCTCAATACGTCCTCTGGACGAGGTCCTACCGACAAAAATCGCGTGGTGGTCTTGTATCCGGTCGCGAACGCCGTCGCGGCCGCCGACGAATCCGTAATCACAGAGTTGCTCATGTATGTGGCGACAGTCCCGCCGACCATCTCGTCCAATGTCAGAGGCCCTCCCTTGTACCAACGGGCAAGGGTCTGAACGCTTTGCGAACATCCGTCGGGCACCATGACAATCACGTTTTTAACCTTCTTGTCGGCCCATGCGGACGAAACGGTCAATGCCGCGATCAACAAAGCAGCGAAAGCCGTTTTCAAAACGCCTCTCGAATCCCACGACGATCGGAATCCGAAAAAATTTATCTTGTCCTTCATTCCTTATCCTTTTTCAGGCGATTTTACTACTTTCTTTCAAGCGTCAATTCCGACAAATCAACGC
>CAZNTU010000376.1:0-4105 GCA_964575975.1 uncultured Desulfobacteraceae bacterium | reverse complement strand
GTCTCGAAATATTTTGAAAAAATTTGTTGACATTAGCCTGGTACTCTACGACCGAGCCGTCGGGTTTTTGCGGAACGAAACCCGGAGGGAAAAAAACGCCTGTGAATAGGCGATTTTCATCGCCCCAGTCGTTAGCTATAAGCTGGAAGCAGCGCCCCGAATTGCAGGATTCGACACCGATCCCGGAATGCAAAAGAAACAACGCAAGCCTTCGTAATCCCATCTCCCTTTCTCGCAAACCCAATCCTCAACTTCTTGCCATTCCCCCGCCCTTGACATATATTTCTTTCCTACTCGGTTGCGCGCGTTTCGAATTATCGACCGAATGGAAACAGAAAAACGACGTATAAAGAAAGGAGCGGCCCATGGAACAAAAAGCGCCCAAAGCCTTCGATACCCTGCAACGCATCCCCCGCATAGGCGAAATGGCGCCCGATTTCGAAGCGGAAACGACTTTCGGAGTTCTTCGACTGAAAGACTTTCGCGGTTTCTGGCTCGTTTTCTTTTCCCACCCGGCGGATTTCACGCCCGTTTGCACCACCGAATTCGTGGAGTTCGCCAAGAACGCCAAACGGCTCCGGGAAATGAACTGCGAGCTTCTCGGTCTTAGCATCGACAGCATCTTTTCCCATATCGAATGGACCCGCAACATCGAAAAGAAGTTCGGCGTCCAGATCGGGTTTCCCATCGTGGCCGACATGAACGCTTCGGTCGCCTCCCTCTACGGCATGATACTGCCGGGCGATTCTACTACGGAGACCTCCCGGTGCGTATTCGTGATCGATCCCAATGGCAAGATTCGGGCGACCATATATTATCCATTGACCACGGGGCGAAACGTGGACGAGATTGTCCGGCTGGTCCAGGCTCTCCAGACATCGGACAAGCACGCGGTCGCCACCCCTGCCAACTGGAGGCCGGGAGATAAAGTCATCGTGCCGCCTCCCAGATCCTTGGAAGCCGCTGCGGAACGTCTGGAAGAAGGATACGAATGCGTCGACTGGTACTTTTGCAAAAAAGATTTGGAGACTCAATAGGATGGCCTGCATCGACGCCGACGGAAACATCACGCGCAGTGCCGAGCTGATGCTCCTTGCCGCCATGGAGCCGTCCGACATCGACTCCATCGTCAAGGAATGCGACCTGCCGGCGTTCCGGGTCCGAAGCGGATTGCGGGAACTCCAGAAAGCCGGTCTCGTTCGGTCCGAGGGCGACCTGTATCAAGTTACGCAAAAGGGCGTCGAAGCGATGGAAGGAAGGAAACTCAAGAATCGCTCGCAAACGAAATAAAACGGGAATCAAAGCCGCATTTTTTTTAAGACTGATTCGCATTTTTACGATGTGTAAAAAAATCCGACCGACTATTTGGTCATCGGCGAATCTCGGGATGGATTTTGCCGGTTTTTCCGGAAAAAAATCCAATAGCATGCATCTTGCATAGAGGGAAGCAACGATTGGGTTCGACGCCAGCCGTCTTCGGACCCGCGCGTTCGCCTCGGCGGCCGCGACTGCGGGCTATCTTGTCGATCCAGCGTTTTAAAGCGGCGAATCGTCTCGTATCCGGTTCGAATATCGCCATTTGCGTTACACGCCAGATTTATGCGCGTCAGGATGGAAACCCATGTGTTCAATCTCGTTCGACAGTCTTCGCACACGACTCGTTCTTTTGGTGCTGATCGCCGTACTTCCGGCCTTGGGGCTGATGCTTCTCACGACCTTCGAGCATCGTAAGACGGCGGTGGCCACTCTTCAAGAGGAAACGCTCCGGTTGGTCCGCTTGGCGGTTTCCCACGAAAAGCACGTGGTAAACGGCACGCGGCAATTGCTCGCAAGCCTCGCGGAGCTTAGGGAAGTGCAATCGATGAATTCCGATTCTTGCGCGAAAATATTCGAGGGCGTTCTGCGGCAGTATCCCCAATACGTGAACATCGCGGCTGCGGACGCGAAGGGTGAATTCTTCTGCAGCGCCGCGCCACTTCAGGAAAAAGTCCACGTAGATTTGGCCGATCTCCGCCACTTTCGGGAGGCCGTCGAGTCGGGAAAATTCTCGGTGGGCAATTACCAAACTGATCCTGTAGTCGACAAGCCCGCGCTTCATTTCGCCTATCCTGTGCTTGGTTCCGACGGAAAGTCGGTGGCGGCGATTCTGGCGGCCTTCGATTTGTCCTGGTTCGGCAATCTGGCTGCGGATATTCATTTGCCGGACGGCGCGGCCTTTACTGTGAGAGACAGCGACGGGACCATCCTTGCGCGATATCCGGACCCCGAGCAATGGGTGGCGCGCTCGGTCCCGGAAGCCGGCATTTTGCAGGCGATGCTGTCGCAAAAAGAGGGCGTTGCGGAGACGCGAGGCATCGACGGCATCCGTCGGATTTACGCCTTTTCCGCGCTTCGGCGGTCCCCGGAATCGGGCGTTTTCGTAAGCGTGGGCATTCCCAGCGAAACGGCGTACGCGAAAAGCGACCACGAGCTGAAAAGAAACCTTGCCGGACTTGCCGTCGCGGCTGTCTTGGCGATACTTGCCGCCCGCTTTTTCGGAGAATTATTCGTCATGCGGAGAGTATATGTCCTGCTCGACGCCACCCAGCGACTCGCGGCCGGCCAGAGAAACATTCGGGTCTCGTCCGACAAGCGCGTGTCCGGCCCCGACGAAATCGGCAAGCTCGCCCGGGCTTTCGACGAAATGGCCAAAGCCATAGAGGAACGCGAATCGGCCCTCGAAAAGTCCGAAAACGAATACAAGGCCATATTCGAGACCACCGGAACTTCGACCGTTCTAATCGACGAAGACACGACCATCGTACGCGCCAACAGGCAATTCGAAAAGCTTTCGGGCTTTCCCAAGGAAGAGTTGGAGAACCGTAAAAGTTGGACGCTGTTTTTCGTCGAGGAAAATCTGCGCATCATGAGAAACTACCATCGCCTTCGCAGAATCAATCCGGACCTTGCCCCCGCCTGTTACGAAACCCGGTTCGTGGACAGGTTCGGGAGCCTATCCGAAGTGCTGGTAAACGTCTCCATGGTTCAGGGCGCCAAGAGAAGCGTCATCTCCTTTCTCGATATTTCCGAGGAAAAAAAGGCGGTCGATGCGCTACGAAGAAGCGAGGAACACTATCGGCGATTTTTCGAGGAAGATCTGACCGGCGATTTCATCGCGGATCCGTCAAGCCGGATAAAGTCGTACAACCCCGCGTTCGCCTCCATGTTCGCGACCAATTCGGACAGAGGAAAATCCGATTGGAGTCTGACCGATTTTTTCGGCAGCAAAGCCGCCTGGAACGAATTTCTGGCCGAACTGAAACGAAACAAGCGGTTGGAATATTGGGAGGCACAACTGAAACGTCTCGATCAAAAGAGGGTGGACGTGATCGGAAACGTTATCGGCGCCTTCGACGAAAACATGCGACTCGTGGAAATAAAAGGCTATTTTTTCGACGACACGGAACGCAAGAGGCTCCAGACCCAGGTTCGCCAATCCCAGAAGATGGAGGCGGTCGGAAGGCTCGCCGGAGGAGTGGCCCACGATTTCAACAATTATCTTTCCGTGATTTTCGGCAACACGGAGATGCTTCTATACGTCATTCCGGCAGACAATCCGTCCAGAAAAAAAATAGAGGAAATCCGGAAAGCGGGCGAACGCGCGTCGCTTTTGACCAGGCAGTTGCTGGCCTTCGGCAGAAAGCAGGTTTTCCAAGTCCGCACGATCAGTCTCAACTGGGTGGTGTCCGAAATGGAAAAGATGCTTCGGCGCCTGATCGGAGAGCACATTCGCCTGAACATCGTCCAAGACCCCGAACTTGCGCCGGTCCGTGTCGATGTCGGTCAAATACAGCAGGTGATAATGAACCTCGCGGTAAACAGCCGCGACGCCATGCCGGAAGGCGGAGAAATAAGCATCGAGACGAAGAATCTCGCGCTGGACGAAAACGCTTGCGGAGAATTCGGCGTCGAAGCCGGTTCTTACGCGTTGCTGACGGTTGCCGACAACGGCGTGGGAATAGACCGGGAAACGATCGGAATGATATACGAACCTTTCTTTACCACCAAGAACGAAGGAAAAGGCACGGGTCTGGGGCTTTCCACGGTCTACGGAATCGTCCGCCAA
>CAZNTU010000375.1:0-4106 GCA_964575975.1 uncultured Desulfobacteraceae bacterium | reverse complement strand
GGAGGCCCACCTGAATCTGGCGAAATGTTACTACGACCTGAACCGCCATGAAAAGGCGGCGGCGGCGTTCGTCAGAGGATACGAAGCTTCGTCGGAAAAGGACCCCGAAATACTTTACTACGCTGCGGCGTCCTACATCGCCGCCGACCGGCCCGGCAAGGCGGTTCCGATCCTGGAGAGACTCGTGGCGCTCGATTCGCCGAAGGCCAAGGTCGAATGGAAGGAAACTCTGGTGCATGCGTTGCTGGCCGACGGAAAAACGGGACGGGCGATTCCCTTCATGGAGGAGCTGACCAGGAAATTCACGGGCGACAAGAGGATGAAGTGGCTGGAGAATCTCCTGTACCAGTATCTGGCGCTCGACATGAAGAGCAAGGCCTTGTCCTTGGCGGAAAGGCTGACCGAGGAGCATCCGTCGGAACCCAAATGGTGGAAGACGCTGGCGCAAATCCATCTCTCGGGCAACCGGGAGAGACAGGCACTAGTGGCAATGACCGTCTACGGATACCTTGTCCCGCTGGACGAAAAGGAAAAGAAGCTCCTGGCCGACTTGAACCTGATGCTGGGCATTCCGCGAAAAGCCGCCGCCTACTACGAAACCCTTCCTTCGTCCGCTTCGAACGAAATAGTCGAAAAAATCGCACAGTGCCACCAAATGGCAGGGCAACGGGAAAAGGCCCTGGTTTGGATCGAAAAGGGGCTGAAGAACGGGCAAACGTACGATCTTCTGATGCTCAAGGGCCATGTTCTATACGAAACGAAGCGGTACGGCGAAGCTGTTTCCGCCTTCGAGGCGGCCGCGAACAAACAGGGAAAGGACCCCGGCAGGCCGTGGCTTATGATCGGATACTCCGCATGGCTCGACCAAGATCTGAACAAGGCGAAGCGAGCTTTCGAAAAGGCCGCCGCATACAAGCGACACGAAAAGGACGCCGTAGCCAACATCGAGAGAATCGATATGATTTTGAAATCGAAATCTTGAACGGAATCTCGCGCCGGAACAATTTGCCGGGATTTCGGGGGGTTTTCCCTTGACATCGAAACACATGTGAGATATGAGACATATCCAAAAATCGAGCGACAAGGATCGCAGGTGTCCAGAAGGACTTGATAGAGAATCCCGTGAAAATCGGGAGCGGACCCGCCGCTGTAACTCTCGCCCTTTCTATCCTATGCGGGATGGAAGGGGACCTTTTCCTGCATTTTGCGCCACTGTTCGAAATTTTCGAACGGGAAGGCCGCCGGAAGATGGGAGAGAAGCCAGAAGACCTGCCTGTGATTTTTCAGAATGGAAGCTCTCGGGAAACAGAGCCTTTCATATGAAAAAAGCATATATAGGGATTGAATACGGAATCCCCGCGTCCTTTGAGGACGCGGGGATTTTTTTTGCGCGCCCGAAAAACACACTGCTTTCACAAATATTCGGGATACGCGGCACGGTTTTCCGCTGCGGAAAAAAAGAAAGGGGGTGTCGAGAGGACCGCGATCAGTTTGTTGGTTGGATTTGATTAAAACGAAAAAAATCAAAAAGGAGAGACGGCCATACCCGCCAAGGTTGTCCGGCCGCCTCTCCGGTTAAAAGCTCCCCTTTGGGCAAGGGAATGCTTCCATCCGTCTATACACTTCGGGCATTCTCGTGTCAATTCGTTCCGTTCGCATCCGCCGAATCGCTTGCAAGGAATTCGATAAGCGGACCTCTCGAACCCAAAGGGGCATTGCTCCAATCGGAGCATCAACAATCGATTTCCATTTTGGGGTTGTCAAAAGATTTTCTGACGGAGAAGGAAAACATTTTCTAACGGAGAAGGAATGGAGGAACGAAACCGGATGAAGAAAAGAATGCGAACAAGCAATCGGATTGGTGTGGCGATCCTGCTCGCCGGCCTCGTATTGGCGACCTGGACATCGGGAGGAACCGCCCAAGAGACCGAAAAGAAGGACGCGGGTTCGGATGTCCAACAATTGGACGAAATTGTCGTTAAAGACGAAGGCGGCGCTCCGGGCCTTGATTTCAAACAGTCGGAGACCGTCATCAAGGTCGAAGATTTTCCCATTATCGGCCCGCCGGGAAATATCACGGACTATCTGAAAACCCAGGCCATCGTCGATTTCAGGGGCGAGACGGACTTGGTGCCCAACTCGGACACCATCACCATGCGCGGATTTTCCAGCGGCCGCTTCGTGACGGCCCTGGACGGACTGACCGTGCAGAAAACCGGAGGACGCAAGGGCACCCACATCGTGGACTACAGCCTGCTTTCGGCGATGCCCATCGAAAGAATCGAAATAACCGCAGGTCCCCACTCGGCCCTCTTCGACAGCAAGGCCATCGGCGGAGTAATCAACGTGGTCACGCAAGCCCCAAAAAAACGGGACACCTACAAGCCCGATCTCAAGCTGAGCACCAGCTACGGCTCCTACAACACCCAGAACCACCAGGCGAGAATCCAGGGGGCGGCGGATCTGGTGACGTACGGCTTGAGCGCCCAAAACAATTCCACCGACGGGTTTCTTCGCAACAACGACACCGAAATCGAAAATTACTCTGGCCAAATCGGACTCGTTCTCCCCTATGAAGGATTCGTCAGCCTGAGCGGGACATGGTCCGAAATCGACAGGGAAGCCACGGTCAACAACACCGGGGACTTTTACGATTCCGAGTACCCGGAAGTGACGGACGCCCTGTTCGATCCGTATCAGGAACCCACCTGGGACAAGGACGCCTACTCCTACCGCGTCAACTTCATGCAAAAGCTTCCCATCGGAAGGCTCACGGCGGGAGCTTATTTAAGCAAGGAGGACCGCGACCGGGCCTACTTCACCTACGTCGATTCCAAAGATCCTTCCAAAGGTTTGAATTATACTTCCTCGTACACTTATTGGCGGCAGGAGGGGGCCAAAATCGAGGACGAATACAAGTGGTCCGACAGGCAGATCACCACGGTCGGTTTCGACATGGCGAAACTCTACGACGGAGACAAGGACGACCAGGACGACCGGGTCCATAAAAAGGCGCTGTATCTTCAACACCAATGGTACATCCTGCCTTCCTTGGACACCAAGCTGGGGTTGCGCCACGAGGACGTTGACATATGGGTCAGCGGCACCGCCGCGATCACCGGCTACGGGGACTGGGTCCATCGCAGGTGGAGCCAGGTCGTGCCCAAATCGTACACCACCTGGAACATGAGCGACATGGCCCCCTGGCTTCGGGACACCTCCCTGTCGCTGGGGGTCAGCCGAATCTGGCACGCCCCGGACTCCCACGGAGAGTACAACCCCCAGGGAAGGCCCGCAGGCGTCTGGCTGGATCCCGAACACGGCATGGGATACGACCTCGTCCTGAACCGCCGCCTCTGGCGAGACGTCTCCGTCGCGTTCGACTATTCCTATTATATTATCAAGGACTACATCGCGACCAACAGCGCCTATGCACAGTACTCCGGCGCCAACGCAGGCCCTCTGCGATACAGCGACTACAAGATCAATCTGGAGGAAGTTCGACGAAACGGCATCGAACTCAATGTGGGCGGGCATATCGTCGACAATCTTTCCTTTTACCTCACGTACGCGTGGCAGGATTTCGAGAACCAGGGGGACGAACCCGCCGGAAAGACGGAGCTTGACAACCAGGCCGAACATCGGATCAGCGCCGGCCTGCGCTACGAACTTACGGAAAAGACCGCCCTGATGCTGGATTACATGTACCAGAGCGCGGAGGAAATCGAAGTGTCCGAGCTTATCGACGACTCGGATCCGTTGAATCCCATCTACGACTGGCGGCAGGTGGACAACCCCTCCTACAACCTTTTCCATCTGGCATTCGAGCAGAAGCTCTTCGACAAGATGTGGTATTTCCAGGACGCGAAGCTTCAGCTTTACATAAAGAACCTTTTCGACGAAGAGTACTACGACGCCAGCGGCTACCAGTCCACGGATCGGACTTACGGGGCAGTTTTCAGCATCAGAATGTAGGAAAAACGAGAATTGGATTTTCAATGCCAGAAAGGAGTTGCCCAAAGTGAACGCATTGTTTCAAGCGAAGAAAATCGTTGCCGCCTCCCTGATTGTCGTATTCGCGATCATGTCGGCGGCATCCGGAGCCT
>CAZNTU010000374.1:0-4126 GCA_964575975.1 uncultured Desulfobacteraceae bacterium | reverse complement strand
AGCGTACTTTTTTCCGGGATGAAAGCCGCCGCCGCCCCTTTCTTTAAATCATTCGACTGCGCCATTTTCTCTCATGGACGAAGTAAGAGGTCGATTTCCGCCGAGCAGGTCGGCAATAACGGCATCGGCCTTTTGCGGGGCCGAAAGATACGTCTCTCTGAGAAAGGAAAGGATTTCGTTCTCGCGGTATTCGTTCGATTCCGGATCGAGATTGTAAAGACGCGCCGCGTTTAGGCCGAAGATCTTCTCCTTCGTTTCGGATTCGGGGCCGCCGAGCGGTTCGAACCCGAACGCCTCTCGCATGTCGGGAGGGATCTCGATGCGGCGCAGGGCCTCTATCTGCCATTGCGGAGACCCGTAGAAAATCGAATCGGTCCCCCAGAGTACATGGTCCGCGCCGAGCCCCTTCACCAGAACGCCGAGCACGGCCCCTGCCAGACGGGGGTGAAGCACTGAGGTCAAGCCGAATGTGGAGCCAATGTCCGCATAGACGTTTCGTACTCCGTGCTTTTCGGGAATTTCGGCGAGATCCGCGACCCATTCCATTCGTCCTTCCTGTTCGAAACGGGCGAGGTACTTTTCCGGGATACGCAGGGAGGGCCGAAACGCGGCGTGGTAAACCACGAAATTGAGGTCCGGCCAGTCTTTTGCCGCCCGTGGAAGATCGTCTACGCTGTCGAAGCGCCAGTTGGCGAATTTCTTCAGAATATTCAGCGGCAGGAGCCCTTTGTGGATGCATACGTTGCGTATCCCGGCTTTGAGGAATTTCTCGTAGGCCGGATAGACCGACTTTTCGTCGTCGAGCCGCCAGGGAAAGCGGTTGTAGTGGAACGGATCCCCGACCGTGTATCCCTTACACCCATCAGGCCGGTAGACTTCGATGGCCCGGTCGGTGTCTTCCAGCCATCCAGGATGGCCAGGGGCGAAAAGGAAATGGCAGAGCATCCGTCTGGATTCGAGGGCGGCGTTGATCCTGGCGCGCCCCGAAACGATATCCCGGTTGGGCAAAAACCAGTTTTCCGGCTTGTCCGAAGTCGCTCCGGTAAGAAGCCCCACCTTGGTATCGCTTTCCAAGAATACCTCCTTGAAGAAATTGACGAGCCGAAGCTTTTCCATGCTCGTCTTCTTGCCCTTCAGCCCCGGATTCAGACGCAGACGGGCGAAAAGCCTGAGGAGCAGGACGTCTTTGCGGCGATACCCCTCATGCACGTAATGGAGCTGGTCGTCCAGGACGAACTGGTTCGCCAGGCGCCGCGACCGCTCATTGCTTCCTGCGGGATCGAGATCCTGGGCCGGATTGAAATCGAAATGGAATCCGTAGACTAGATTCATGGCGTGAAACGCCGTTGCAAGACCGGATGGAGTCTTGAGAAACGCGTCCCTTGTCATGCCGAGGGGTTTTCCGAATCGAACCCCCAAGTCCCTTATGAGCGCCCGGACCATCTTTTGTCGCCTGGTCTGCGGCAACGGATCGAACTCGCCGCCGGGACCGATCAGCGTCGGCAGCGGAACATAGGCGTTTTGGTCGAACATGACGACTCCTTTGCCGATAGGCTTCTTGCTTCCGATTTTGACGGTTTTAAAAGGTCGGCGACAGGATTTCTGCCTCCGCCCTGATATGGCCACTATCCTGCCGATTCAGACCTTTTGAAATACAGTCAAAAGCCTATTTCCATACGGATTGTTCCCCAAGCATTCATATTCCGGGTTTTTTCCCTTCATATCCGTACATGTTGCCAATGCCTTGGACCACCTGTCGGAAAGGTCAAGAGGCGGAACGGGCGATACGAGCCTGGACTCTTCATACAGCGCCTCGATCGACTTTAAAATTCTGCTTTATTTTTCGTTGACAAAAATTTATTTCCTACCTTAATCTGATTTTATATTGTTCCTCCAAAGGGATTTGACGAACCAATGGCCCTCTGAACCACATCCACCAAAGAAGGAGGCGAATCCGAAAATGCCCGCTGAAGTGTTGTTGACCGTGACGCAAGGGAAACTGGCAGGAAAGGAGTTCCGCTTCGACGAACGGACCACCTGCATCGTCGGACGTTCCAACGAATGCGCCTTTCAACTCCCGAACGACAAGGAACACGCCAAGATATCCCGCCACCACTGTCTGCTCGACATCAATCCGCCGGATATTCGCATCCGGGATTTCGGTAGCCTTAACGGCACCTTCGTGAACGGGGTGAAAATCGGACAGCGCAAACCGGATCAGAGCCTGAAAGACGCGCAGAACATTCCTTATCCAGAGCACGATCTCACGGAAGGGGACACAATTCAACTGGGCGATACGATTTTTCGCGTAGCCGTCCGCAAGCCGGCCGTATGCGTCGATTGCGCGGGGGAAATCCCAGACGGCGACAAAGAGGAAGGTCGGATCGGCGGCTCGCTTTTTCGTTGCTCGGAATGCCGGAAAAAGCGGGAGGAGGCCAACCGTCTGGAGTTGGCCCGGCGCTTGAAAGAGGCGCAGGCCCAAAAGCCGGCGACGCCGCGACCGCAACCTTCCCCGAAAGCGTCCTGTGCGATCTGCCAAAAGGATGTGACCGGAGAGATCGGCAACATGAACCCGGCAAATTATCTTTGCCACTCCTGCCGCAAAGATCCGGGAAAGGTCGTTTTTTGGCTGCTCAACGCCGCGAATAAAGGAAGAGAGGACCTCGTAGCCATTCGAGGGTACGCCGTCGAAAGGGAGTTGGGCCGGGGCGGGATGGGGAAGGTCTACTTGGCGAGGCACGAAAAGACCGGCAACCGGGTGGCTCTCAAGGTCATGTTGCCCGAAGTGGCGGCGAACAAGAATTCCGAATCCCGATTTCTGCGGGAGACGGCCATGACCAAAGCCCTTGACCATCCCAACTTGGTGAAGCTCTTTGATCACGGCTGTTCCCAAGGGACCTTTTTCTTCACTCTGGAATTCTGCGACGGCGGCGGCATGGACGCGTACATGCGACAAAAAGGGGGAAGGTTGTCGGTGGACGAGGCCGTGAATTTCATGCGCCAACTCCTGGACGGACTCGCGTACGCACACACCGCGACCATTCCGAACGTGTTGCAGAAAGACGGAACCCGCAAGAACGTTCATGGGATTGTGCATCGGGACATCAAACCCGGAAATTTCTTCCTCTCGGGGACCGGCCCGAACCGGAAGGCGAAAATCGCGGATTACGGATTCGCCAAGGCCTTCGACTCCGCCGGGTTGAGCGGCCTGACCATGACCGGTTCCGTCGCGGGAACCCCGGCCTTCATGCCCAGGCAGCAAGTCGTCAACTTCAAGTACGCCAAACCCGAGGTGGATGTCTGGGCCATGGCCGCGTCCCTGTACAACATGCTCACCGGATTCATGCCGCGCAATTTCCGGAAAGGCGTCGATCCATGGATGATACTTTTGAAGGAGAAGCCCGTCCCCATCCTTCAGCGGAACCCCGGCATTCCGGGGAAACTGGCCGAGGCGATCGATCATGCGCTTGTCGACAACCCCGCGATCGCGTTCAAATCCGCAGTCGAGTTCAAAAAGGCCTTGGAAGCAGCAATGTCGTGACAAAACGAGAGGTTCCCGATGCCCATACACGCAGCCGGCACGACCGATCCGGGAAAACGCCGGGATAGCAACGAAGACAGTTTCTTGGTGGATACTGAAAACGGACTCTTCATCGTCTCGGACGGCATGGGAGGGCATGCCGCCGGGGAACTGGCCTCCCGGCTGGTTGTCGAAGCTCTGCCAGGGCATATCGAGAATCTTTCGAAAGAAGATCCTGCCACTGCGGAAACCCTCTGCGCCGCGCTCAAAATCGGAAGCGAGGCCATCCGGGACGAGGCGGCTCTTCGACCGGCGATATCCGGCATGGGGGCCACCGTGGTCTGCGCATTGGTGCGAGACGGGCGGGCGCTGTTCGCGCACATGGGGGACAGTCGCCTCTATCTGTCGCGCCACTCCGTTCTCGCGCAACAAACCGTCGATCATACCATCGTGCAACTCTTGGTGGAAACCGGCGATCTGACCCCGGCGGAAGCTAAAGTCCATCCGGCCAGATCCCGGATCACCCGCTACATGGGTATGAAAGGGGAAGCTCTGCCCGAAACCGGGCATCTCGAACTTTTCGACGGAGACCGGTTGCTTCTCTGC
>CAZNTU010000373.1:0-4127 GCA_964575975.1 uncultured Desulfobacteraceae bacterium | reverse complement strand
CTTCAAAAAACGATTCGGGACATCTCCCAGCGGCTGCGCGGGCGGCATGGGCTGAATAACCGGAAGAGATATTTTTTGCCTTGATCCCATGTCCCGCGACGGAACGATTATCTTATTGTTTCTAAAATAATGAAACGGAGGGGACCGCCATGGAAAAACCGAAAAAACTGCCCCTCGGCATTCAGTCGTTCGAGACGATCAGGGAGAACGGTTTTCTCTACGTTGACAAGACCGAAATCGTTTCCAGGCTGATCGAGGAGGGCATGTTCTATTTCCTCGCCCGCCCGAGAAGGTTCGGCAAGTCCCTGCTGATTTCCACCTTGAAATGCCTGTTCGAGGGGAGAAGGGAACTCTTCGAGGGGAAAAGTTCAAGGAATTGATTCTCTCGCTTCGAAAGCAGGCGGGAGAGTCCGTGGTTCTTCTGGTGGACGAATACGACAAGCCGATCATCGATCACCTCGGCAAGGGAAAAGACGCCTTGAAAACCGCGGAGGACAACCGGGACGTTCTGAAAAACTTCTGGGGCGTCGTCAAAGGGGCGGAAACGGCCCCGGCGCTGCCTGACCATGCGGAACACGCGAGTTTTTGCGCCCCGGCCGCCAGTTCAGACCGCACGACCCTTTATTTTTCGTCGTCTCCGGGAAAGCCGGATTCAAAAAGACTTCCGAAAGCGGCAGGATACACGGATCAGTCGGATTCGATCACGACCTTGGGCAAAATGAACACGTCGAATTCGTCTTCCGCCTTTATTTTGATTCTGTAAGAGTACAAACGCCTCAAAGGCAATCGCATGTCTTCCGGCAATCCCGCGCCACGCGAGTCATGATCGGGCTCGAACCAGTATCCTCGCACGAAATGGTTTACGATCGCGATTCGAGTTTGGATAAAGTTCCCGCTCGACCTGTTCCGTCGTGGGATTCGCTTGAATAACATGCAGGGGAGCATCGGGGGTAGCCGGAACAAAAAAGTCCAGATTCCGAAAGCAAGGGTTGGAATTCCAGGCCCGGCGCGAACCGAAGAATTTCGGTCGCCGCATCCGAAGACAGGTGTTTTTCGACTTTCGCCGCCTCTTTTCCGCGTTTTCCGCAAATTATCTCATTGCAAAGGCTCTTTTACCACCTCCTTTGTAGAGGCCATTTCCAGGCTCTCCATTTGTTCGAGCATTTTTTTCGCTTCTTCGGCTTGCGCGGGAAATCGGGCCGCAGTCGAAAACGACCGCCTGGCGGCCTGATAATCGTCCAGGCGCAGGGCGCAATAGCCCATCATCAAATGCGCCCTGGAATTTTTCGGGTCCATTCGGGCGCTCTGCTCGAAAGCCCGGTAGGCTTCCCGGAAATCTTCCTGCCCGTAGCGAACGCCGGCTAGCATTTCCCACATCCGCGACGTCGGACATGCTTCAAGTCCGCGCCCGAGGACGTCCGCGGCCTTTTCCGGCTTCCGGACGGAAACGTACGCCGAAGCGGCCTTTTCGAAATCCGAGGGCTTGCCCCCGACCAGGAGACTTTCGTACTGGCGGGCGGCCTTCGAAGGAACGCCCGCCAGCGTGTACAGGTCTCCCAAAAGAACCTTTTCGTCCCTGTCCGGCGCGCCCAGAACCGAAAAGACTTCCATTGCGGCGGCGGCGTTCTTGTAGTCTTTCTTGTCGATGTAAAGACGGGCGAGGATTTTCCAGAGCGAACGGTCGGCCCCGTCCTTCGCCAGCAAGGCTTTGACCGTTTCCAGCGCCTGGTTCCGTTGGCCATTGTCCATGTAGGCTTGCAGCAAGGCTTTGAGCCATTCCGGTTCCGGCGCGCCGAACTTCCCCGACACAAGTATTTCCAGCAAGGGCGTCGCGAACGCAGGCCGTTCGCCGAGAATATAGGCGGCGGCCGCGTGGTAGGCGATCTGCGCGGACTGCGGTTTCATCAAATCGAACGCCTTGGCGAAACTGTCTCCCGCTTTTTCGTACATCTTCAAATCGTAATAGGCCTTGCCCGTGTTCTGCCATAGGACGGCATCCGAAGGATTCCGCTCCGCCGCAGCCAGATAGTGCTTCAACGCCCGTTTCGCGTCGCCTTTCATGGACAGAACGTTTCCAAGGGTGAAGTCCACCAGGTAGTTGACCGGCTCCGGGGATTTATCGACACAAGATGTCAATATGCGTACGGCAGTCGCGTAGTCTTTTTTTTCCATGGCCTGCTGTGCCTCGTAAAGGGCTTTTTGCTCCGGAAGCTTCAATTCCGGAGGCGTTCCTTGCGCTTGCGCCGAACCGCCGGCCAACCATAAATATAGTGCAAAAGCAACGATGGCGACGATTTTCGATTCAAGGCCGCTCTCTTTCGAAACAATTTTTTTTTTCATAGTTGGTCCATTTTGAAGACAATGGTAGTGGTCACCCATGAATTCACCGGCTGGCCCCGAACCTTTCCCGGCTCGAACCGCCAACTCGACAAGGCGGCCAGCACGCTTTCCTCGAATGTGTCCTCCGGCCTGGATCGAAGGACGCTTACCTTTTCCACCCGCCCGTTTTTGGTGACGAGGAACCGGACATCCACCTCGCCTTCCAGGTTGAGACGTCTGGCTCGATAGGGATATTCCGGTTTTGTCTTCGCCGTGGCGACGGGAATGCTGTCCAATTCGGAAGATTCGTAGGAAGACTTGAATGTCGGCGCGGCGGGAGCGGCCACCGTTCTTTCCAGGACCGGTTCGGTCGGAGCCGCTATCGGAACGCCCAGCTTTATTTCGGGGAGGATTTCCATTTCAAGCTCGGGCGTCTCCAATTCCAGACGTTCCACCGTCTTCGGGACCGGCTGCACGACCTTTTCCGGAACAGTACGCGGCTTCTCCTCCGGCGGCTTTTCGGGCTCTTTTTTTTCCTCGGGCAATTCGCGCTCGGGAGGTTCGCGCAAAAAATCCACGGTTTGGATGCTCTCCAGGTCGGCTTTTCTGAAATCGCTTTTCATCAAGTTGGGAAGGGCCGTGAAGAGGAGAACATTCACCAGCAGCGTCGTCGCCGCGATCAACGAAAAACGGTTCAATTTCTTGGAGCGAATTTTCGTCATTCCGATTTTCTCTTCTCGGTGGCAATGCTGACGCGCGTGGCGCCCGCCATTCGGCATTGGTCCATGACGCGCACGACCACGCCGGTGTCGGTTTTGGAATCCGCGACTATCACGACGGCGCCTTCGGGGTTTTCGGCCAAGGACCTTTCCACGTGCGCCCGGACGGCCCTGATGTCGATGTTTTTCTTCTCGAAGAAAACGCGGCCGTCCTCCGTCACCCCCAGGAGAAGGTTTCCCTTGTCCTTGAGTTCCGACGTGGACGCGGCGGGACGGTTCACCTCTATGCCGGTCTCCTTGACGAAACTGGTGGTCACCATGAAAAAGATCAGGAGAAGGAAAATCAGATCGATCAGGGGCGCGATGTTGATTCCTTCTTCCTGATAGCCCCCGCGCAAAGATTTTCGTATGTCGATCATGTCAGACGGCCCTTTTCAACGCGATCAAGGTTTCATCCAGCTTTCGCTCGATCACTCCGGCTTTCCGGGTCAGCATACTGCTCATGAAGAGACCGGGAATTCCCACCAGTAGGCCCCCCTGAGTCGTGACAAGAGCCTTGGAGATTCCGCCCGCCAACGCCTTGGCATTTCCCGTGCCGAAAATAGAAATGACGTCGAACGTGGCGATCATGCCGGTCACCGTTCCCAAAAGACCGAACAGCGGAGCCGTCGCGGCCAGTATCGCTATCGCCGGGAGAAAGCGCCGAATTCGCGGTCGCGCACGCATGGCATGCTCCTCCATGATCCGCCGGTCCAGCAGGCTGTCTCCGGTCCGGCTTTCCTGGAATTTCTTCAGCAGTCGTCCGCGAATTCCCGGCCAAGCCTCGACCGACCGGCCTCGACGGACGATATCCACCGCATCCTCGCCGCCCACGTCGTTTCTCTCGACCCTCCAAAAGTAGAAAAAGCGCTCGACGATCATGCCCCACATCCACAGGGACGTCGCCGCCAGCAAAGCCATCACGAACCCGCCTTGGCGGAAATACTCGTACGCGTCTACCATATATTCCATCGCGATTTCCATTTCGTCCTCCCGGAAATAGTTATTGGTTATTGGCTATTTTGACATTGTAAACTTAACGGGTAACAT
>CAZNTU010000372.1:0-4153 GCA_964575975.1 uncultured Desulfobacteraceae bacterium | reverse complement strand
CCTTGAAAATAGGGGCCATTCTAAACGAAAAATGGGTCGTTCTGGAATTTATCGGAAAAGGCGGAATGGGGGAGGTCTACAGGGCGCATCAGATCAACCTCAAAAGAGACGTGGCCGTGAAGGTGATTTCCAAAGAGTGGATTTCTTGTATCGAAGAGGACGAGGTCGAGGTGGCGATTTGTCGATTCGAACGAGAAGTGCAAGCAATGGCGGGCATCAGGCATCCCAACGTGATTCGGATTTACGACTGCGGCTCGGAGGACGTGGAAGAAAAGGGCGAAATCAGTGGAATTCAGTACATAGTTATGGAATACATTCCAGGGAATACTCTCCGGGCCACCATGTCCGAGCTTGGTTTCGACCCCGACGAGGAACTGGCGAAATCTTGGATCGAATGTTACTTTTTCCCGGTCCTCGACGGTTTGGAGGCTATTCACAAGAGCGATATGGTGCATCGGGATGTCAAGCCCGAGAACGTTCTCATGGACGACCAAATACCGAAGATCGCCGATTTCGGATTGGTCCGCTCGTGCAGGATGAAAGCCGTGACCCAGTCCATCGATTTCAAAGGAACGGTAATGTACATGCCGCCGGAGCAATTCATGGATTTCAGGCACACCGACGTTCGAGGCGACGTGTACTCGCTGGGAAAGATATTGTACGAAGCGGTCGTGGGCAAAATAAGCTCTAAAGACAAGATGGCCCATTTCAAGACGGTGGGGCTCGACAAGCCGGAGTCCCCGTTTTTCGAGGAACTTGACGGAATTATTCGCAAAGCGACCGCGGAAAGCAGGGACGATCGCTACCAATCCGTGCACGAGCTTAGAAACGCTCTCGCGAAGGCGGTTGCAATGGTTGAAAAACGCAGCGTTTGCGATTCGAAGGAGACGCCGAAATCAACCGCGAAACCGTATCGATATCCGAAATGGAATTGGATCGGGATGATCGTGATCGTGTTGTCCATGGCATCGATGTTTTTTTGGCATCTCATTCGCGAATCCTCGTCCATCGATCCTTCGAATAGACAGCCGACACCGATGGTTGCAAGCCAAAACGGCTTGGCTCGAGACGGCGAAACGCATGGCGCCATTCCCTTGAGCGACGTTCCGCCCCAAATAACCGAAGACGGGGCAATGATGATTCACGTTCCCGGGGATTTATCGATGGAAAACGGAGAAACCGAAAACCGCGGCAATGTCGCGCCTTTTTTCATGGACGAAACGCCGGTTACCAATCATCAATACGTGGATTTCCTGAACGGCGTATTGGACGAAATCAGCGTGCAAAACGACGTGGTACTGGGACAGGGCTCCATTTGGCTGATTTTGGGGGAGGTGACGAAGGGATACGAGCCCATTTTGTACCGCGACGGAAAATTCCTGGTCAGCCATTCGGGACATGCGGCGTGCCCCGTTTTGCGCGTGACCGCCTTCGGCGCCGAAGCCTACGCGCGCATGTACGGCAAGCGTCTGCCAACGCGCTCCGAATGGCTTCACGCGTACCAGGCCGGAAAAATCGGATCTTCCTCGTCCGAGAACGACAAGCCCGCGAGTTTTCCGATTCCCACGCCGGTGATTTTGTTCGAAGAAAACCGTTTCGGGATTCGCGGATTGAATCAGGGCATAGACGAATGGGTCGTGGTCGCGCCGAGTGGAAAGGACCCGAAGGAAATTCCCGAGGGCCCCGAGTACATGGTTACGGGAAAAATAGCCGACGAGAACCGGCAGGCCGGTGAAATCTCCTCCGTTAAACGGATGCCGTGGGAGGCTTTCGTTCGGGTTGGCTTTAGATGTGTCAAAGACTATCGCTCGAAAGAATGAGAAAAGACGACGAAGTGTTTTTCGGCTTTTTACCAATTTCCACAAATCCGCGATGAGCCAGTTTTTTTCTGGCGCGAAAAATTTGCGCGCCTTTGTGGTTTCGACTCTGGTCGCTGGACTGCGGGAGGGGAAACAAGCAAATTGGAACAGTCGTCCATCCGGTCAATGAGCATGTTCGGTTTCGCCATGCTCCACGTTTTTGTCATGGCCGTGTTCTCGTCCGTTTTGACCTCCGGTTGTATCGTCTCCATGGTCGTGTGTATGACCTCTTCCTTCCGTTTCCAGGGTCACGACCATCCGTCGGTATTCTTCGGGTGACATTCGCGGCATTTCCCCGACCAAGGCGACGAGACCCAACATGGATTTTTCGTCGTGAGTCGGGCCGAAGGCGGGCATTCCGGTCATTTTGATTCCGTGCTTTACAATCCAGTAGATTTCTTCGGCAGCGAGGCTTTTCTGCATTTTCCCGGACGTCATGCTGGGTGGGCTCGGATAGAGCCCTTTGGCGAATTCTTCCATATGAATTCCCGGGGCGCCGTGGCAAAGCCGGCACATCTCGTGGTAATGAGGAAAAGCGGATTCCTCGAGCTTAGCTTCGTTCGATTCCGGAATTCGGACATCCCGGCTGTGCGTTTCTATGGACCTCTCCTTCAGCGTTCGGATGAAGGACAACGTGACGGACCAATGGGGCTTGGTCGCGGCGATGTTGTATATGCCGGACCACGCGAACAACAGCCCCCCGGCCACTATTGCCGCGAGCACGATCAATACCGTTGTTAAATGCTTCATGCTTGCCTCCTAGTGTTATCGTCTGCAACTGGATATGAAAAATTCGACCTTGTAGTTTCGTGGTCGCGAACAATTAGGAATACACGGGTTGAAATTGTTCGTTCGCACCGATTTATTGCTTTGTTTGTCATGTACCGACCGTATTATCCGCGAATCGGTTCCAAGCAAGGAATAGGGCGAACTCTGTATTTACGGGAATAATACAATGTATTGTCATATCCGAGAACCTTGCCGTTACATTGATAGTTTTGAATGGCATACAAAATGCATTATTCAATGGCAAGTAGAATGCGATATTCTTTAAAGTGTTTGCAGCGAAAGGCTCGATCAAGTGGTCTGAAAAACGAAAGGAGACATGACAGAGGAAGAATTTTCGCAAATCGCTGAGCATTTTTTCGCGCCGGCTATTTTATCGTAGGACCCGGCGGCGAAAAACAGACGATCATGGGCGTTGAAACGACCGGAGGATTCGGAGCGGACGTAAAACTGACCGAAAAGAGCGCTTATACGATAAAAATCAAGATCGCGGCCGAAAAAGACAGGGTAGTGGACTCTTTCACCCACAAGATCGATTGGAGAAGCACTCGGAAATCGAGTACCTATCGAGTGCGAAACGAATTCGAGGGTAAGTATAAAACGCATAGATAAATTGGAATGGTCGAAAAGAACATTCTTTCGATCAAATAATAAGCGAGGAGACAATCCATGAAAAAAAACGAAATTTTCATATTTATATTGGGTATTTTCGTTGTTTTATCGTTTCTTTCGTCCCCGGCATATGCCGGCCACAGATTCGACCAACAGATTTTTAGCCCTGGCGTCGGAAAGGAGCCGGAATCGGGATTCCCTCCCGAATTCGGTCACGAGAACGCCGAATACGAACGTTCGGGCAGGATCGAGGAGCGAACGACTATGATGCGCGGAGCAGATCGCATGGCACCCTCGTATTCGGTCCGAGCGAGCGAATATTTGGATAGAAGCGTTTTTTCCAGGGATGGCGAAAGAATCGGTAGAATAGAGGATTTGGTATTTTCAAATAATGGGATGCTTCACTATGCGATCATATCCACGGCAACGGAGACTCCGAATCGGTATGCCGTAATTCCGTTTGGCCATCTGGAAAGCACCGCTGAAAACTCCATGTTTACGGTTCGTCTCGACAAGGAAGCGGTGGAAAACGCCCCTGTGTTTTCCCGGCAGGAACTCGCCGACTGGAGAAATCCAGAGGTGTTGGAAGAGGTCCATTCTTATTATGGTTCGGAATAAGGCATGACTGCCAAGCGAGCCAATGACATGAGACAATGACATGGGAATTCGTTCCGCTCCGGCGGTTGTGATCGACGGAAATACCGTCAAGTGCCGTTGCGGGAGGCGGAATCGAGGAGGTAGAGCTTCGGTCGGCCTCTATCCATTTAACGTTGAAAACATGCACCGGGGCGGGGTGTGGGCTGTCTCCGCTCCGGTGCCGGCTTGATTTCCTAAACTTTTGGACCTGTGCGAAAAAGATGGGCGCAATGAAAATCCGAAAGGGAGGAAATTGTCGG
>CAZNTU010000371.1:0-4205 GCA_964575975.1 uncultured Desulfobacteraceae bacterium | reverse complement strand
AATGCCCAACATAATGTAAACCCAAGTGGTTCCACCCATTTGTTATTCCTCCTGTACAAAACGGAATTAAAATTTCCGGATTTCCGGAAGCGACTCGTCCATTACATACCTCCAGTTTTTTTCGATTTTTCGGTATTATATGATATGTTCCCGTCTCCTTTGTTCCAAAAAGGCCGTTTCCAGTCCGGTTTTCCCGGTTGAAAAAGATGGAGTTTCCCCTGTATGCAATTCCATCAGACGGTTTGTTGATTCACCTCCTTTATCTCCGGTTTTTCGATTTGTTTGTTCATTCCCTGCCACATCGCCTCAAACGAAGCTTCCGCAAGATTCTTCAGATCCTCTTCCCTGCCCCCGAACGACTTGACGAATTTTCCCCAAACTACAACGCCGAAAAAGGTGTACCAAAAAATGCTGGAAAAAAGCCTGCGGCTGTCTTCGGTAAAGCAGCCTTCCTCATTGCCGGCGCCGAAAACCTCGGCCACGGCGTCAGCCAAATACCGGATCGTTTCGCAAATGCGAGAAACAAGTTCCGGTGCCAGGCTGTTCAATGCTTCGCTCGATTGAAAATGGAAAACAATGTCCGGAACCGGCGAATCGAAAGCATGTGTCTCCATCAAAAGTTTCCGCAAAGCGGCTATTCGTTGTCGAGGCCCGGTATCGGCTTGGGAAACGATATTTTCAACGCATAGCCGTAAATGTTGCAGCAGGTTTAACAATAGCCAACCGCAGAGTTCGCCCTTGCTTTTAAAGTACAAATAAAGCGTACCGGGGCTAAGTTCGGCCTCCTTTGCGATATCTTCCAACTTGGTTTTTCCGAACCCTTTGATTTTAAACAGCCGTTCGGCCGCTAAAAGTATCTGATTCCGCCGATCCTGCCGCTCTTTTTCTTTACGTTGTTGGATACCCATAAATTTTTTGAATCGCAATCAATATTTATGATCAAGTTCAATTTCTGTTTATGATTAAGCTCAATACGAAAAACAAAAGGTTGTCAAGACGTATTGCAAATATGTTGAAACATTAATAAAAACAATACGTTAGGAAATGTTTTGATCGAAGGGGAAACAATCGGCGAACGATATGCAACTATTTGATATTATTATATAAATTATATTTTTCGCGATTTTGGGGGCATGAAGAACGACAAGGAAGGCACGCCGGATGGAAGAACCTTCATTCGAAATGCAATGGAAGGGTTCCGGAAGCCAATGGAGAGAATTCGAGGCGGGCAAGGAAAGCCTGGGAAAGGCATCTTCCGAGGAAGTGACGGAAAATTTGGAGGAGTGCGAACTTGTCGAGCCGGAATTCGCTTTGGATCCGGAAATCGTGTCGAGGTTGAAAATGTTTCCATTGTCGAGAGCCCTGTCCGACCCCTCCGACCAATCCGAAACATTATGTTCCGCGATTCCCCCTTCGGGGGGAGATTGGGGATTGGCGAACGAGAACAGGGCGCGACAAAAAAGAAACCCGACTTGTCGTACCTGTTCCGTGTTTTGTCCAATCCCCGCCTATCCCTGCATTCTTTTTATGGTTGCTTGCCCATTTGCTTCATCATTTCCTGCATCATCTTCTCGATTTCCTCCTGCGAGGGCATCGCGTCTTGTTCTCCGCCTCCGAACGACGGCATTGCCCCCATTCCCATGGCTTCTTGGTAGTTTTTCGTCTCGGTGTAGCCGTTCGGGATGTCGAACAGGGAATCGGGTTGGCTTGCCACGTTTATGTTTTCCAGGCGGTAGGTCATTTTCCCGGCGGGCGGCGGGAGTTCGATTTCCTGTTTGATCGGATAATCGAGTTTTTTCGAATACCAAAGTTTCAGGTGGGCGGGAGGCTGCTCCTCGTCCACTTTCAGGTCGCCCTCGAAGATTTCGCATTCGTAGCCTTGGACAGTCTCGCTCCCCGTTTTTTTCAGGTTGTTGTTTTGCATCCATTCCTTGAAGCTGGAGGCGTCGGCCATCGGATTGTCCTTCTTGATGTCGTCCAGGTTCTGTACCACGTACATTTTGGTGTCGGGGAACAGCTGGTACATGATCGGACGCTTGATGATCGAAATCGTCCCCATCATTTCCGTGCGGCTGACATCCGGGGTCTTGAAATAGACTTTTCCTATGTTCGCCCCGGCGAACGTTTCCATGGCCATATCGGCCGAAAACTCGGCGGACATGGCCCCGCCGGGCAGGAACAAGGCAAGGGCGATCGCTGCGATCACAGATTTAACCATTTTTCTTTTCTCCTTCCGATTGACGGTTTGTGCATGCAAGGCCAAAAGCCTTATAGTTGATCGATTTTACTCAAGCTGTTCATTTTTCCTCATGCCGACCAATCAATAATCCCGCGTCAACAATTTCGCAAGTCCCTCGACGTCGATATGCTTTTCGAAATGCGCGGCGAGCAGTTCGTACTGGGCGTCTCTCGCTATGATTCCGTGGGCTTTCGGCACTTTTACCCCGCCGATCCCTACGTGGGAGAGCCATCGGGAAAGAATCTCGGGCGAGTCGAACAGGCCGTGCATGTAGGCTCCGATGGCGCGGCCGTCCTCCGAGATGCAACCATCGACCGCGTCCGTTGCTTTTCCGTTCAGTTCCGTCACCTTGAACAACGGTTCGCCCCCGAAAAGTTCGGTGCGGCCCATATGGATTTCGTATCCCGTCCCCGAAGAATCTCCCCAGCGGAATTTCGCGACGGTGGTGGTTTTCGGGGCGGCGAGCTTCGTATCGACGGGCAGAAGGGAAAGCCCCCTGGTGGAACCGGGCGCGCCTTCCAATCCGTCCGGATCGTGTACCATGTGCCCCAGCATCTGGTAGCCGCCGCATATTCCCAGAACATGGCCGCCGGAGTCGTAAAAGTCGGACAGAAGGTCCATCCATCCCGTGTCCGCCATCCAATCCAAGTCGTCCCTGGTGCATTTCGATCCGGGTATGATCGCGGCGGAAAAGGGTGAAAGGTCCTGCGCCCGCTCCAGAAAATGAACGGACAATTCCTCGGTCGAAAACAACGGGTCGAAATCCGTGAAGTTCGAAATATGGGGGATGCGGACGATCGCGACGGCGGGCTTTTTCACGTTCTCGCAACGCACGGAGGCGGGTCGTTCGATCACCACCGAATCCTCGGCCTCGATGCGGATATGATCGAACCAAGGCAGGACGCCGAAGGACTTTTTGCCGGTCTTGTTCTCTATCCAGGACGCGCCTTCCTGGAAAAGGGAGATGTCGCCCCTGAAACGGTTGATCAGAAACCCGGCGATTCGGTCCCGGTGCTTTTGCTCCAGGCATTCGAGAGTCCCCACTATTTGCGCGAACACTCCGCCCTTGTGGATGTCGGCGACCAGGACCACGGGGGCGTGTGCGTATTCGGCCATTTTAAAGTTGACCATGTCGTGGGGCATGAGGTTGACCTCTGCGCAGGACCCGGCCCCTTCCATGATTACGACGTCGTATTTGTCGCGCAAACGGTCCAGCGCCTGGCAGGCGACCGGAAACAACTCCCTTTTCTTCTCGTAGTATTCGCGGGCGGTCTGGTTGCCGACCGCCTTTCCCATGAGAACCACTTGCGAACCGGTCTCCCCGGTGGGTTTCAACAGAACCGGGTTCATGTCCACGTGAGGTGCGAGCCTCGCCGCCTCGGCCTGCGCGATCTGGGCGCGCCCCATCTCCAATCCTTCGGGCGTAACCCCGGAATTGTTCGACATGTTCTGTGCCTTGTATGGGCAAACCTTGACCCCCCTGTTCGACAATATTCGACAGATCGCCGTGGTTACGACGCTTTTTCCCACATCCGAGCCGGTGCCTAGCATGGCAAGGCATCTCGATCGTTTTTTTCCGGTCGCGATTTTGTTTGTATCCATTTGTCTCGCTTTCTTGGTGTTAGCGGTTAGCCGTTAGCGGTTAGCCGTTAGCGGTTAGCTGTTAGCGGTTAGCTGTTGGCCGTTAGCCGTTATTGTCGTTTGTCGTTTCAAAATACCTGCATTTCGATCATCCAAACAAATCCTGGCTCCAAATACCTGACCGTCAACCGCCAACCGCCAACCGCCAACAGCTAACCGCTAACCGCCAACAGCTAACCGCTAACCGCTAACCTGACATCGTAAACATAAGCCGCAACCAATTGAAATATTTCGACCTTGCGCGGTCGGGTCGCAATTCCCCCCTTGAGTGGGGCCAGGGGTCGCGATTCCCCCCTTGAGGGGGGGCTAGGGGGGTGTTGTTTCC
>CAZNTU010000370.1:0-4227 GCA_964575975.1 uncultured Desulfobacteraceae bacterium | reverse complement strand
GCCGCAACGAGCATTCTCGGAATGATTTCCTTGTAAATCGCGTTGGAAACGGCCAAATGAGGTTTTCGCCGAATCAGTCCGAGGTCCTCCACGTATTGGATATCGTCGTCCAGCATTCTGCCGGGTTCGGGGGAACCGGTCATTATCGGCTCCACCACGGTTCTGACCTGCGGCTCCTTCAATTTGTCCGCCAGCCGATCCAAATGGGTTTCCCGGCGAAGAATCAGATTTTCCTTCGCCTGCACGATCATATCGCGGGTAATTTCCTTCGACCGGTCGCGGCCTTCCTCCATCTCGAAACACGTCTCGAAAGCCAGCGCGTTCACCAGCCATGGTTGCCCTTCGGTGAATTCCCAGAGCAGCCGCAACGATTCCTCGTCGAATTTCTGGCCGGTTTCCTCGGTATGCTCGTGGAGCAGCGAGCGAACTTCGTTTTCGGTGAAATTTCCCAGACGCAAGGACTTGGCTTTGACGTTGAATGCGCTTCCGCCCGTAACTAGTGCTCCCTGCAATCGACCGGACCCGCCGTATTGAAATACCTCATGCCCTTCTCCTTGCCGGAGGTTTTGCGATTGACCGTTCCAATCCCTTCGTGAGACTATAACTCCGACCGTTAAAATTTTCAAACTTTTGCGAAACCTTGCATTGAAAACATGGACATCAAGAAAATTACGGACGAGCTGGCGGACGCCGCCGACGGTCTTTCCTTCGGACCGCCGGCAACCCATGTCTACAACCCCCTGAAATACGCGCGGGCGCCGTACGACATTTATCTCGAGCGCTTCGCCTCGCCTCCGAAACAGGCCGTTTTCCTGGGAATGAACCCCGGCCCCTGGGGCATGGCCCAAACCGGCGTTCCTTTCGGGGAAATCAAGGCCGTGAAAAACTGGATGGGAATCGAGGCCCCGGTCGGAACTCCTCCCGACATGCACGAAAAGCGTCCGGTCGAGGGGTTCGCCTGCAAAAAGAGCGAGGTGAGCGGAAAACGATTGTGGGGTTGGGCGAAAGACAGGTTCGGAACCCCGGAAAGGTTTTTCGAACGGTTTTTCGTTGCCAACTATTGCCCGCTGGTCTTCATGGAAAAAAGCGGCAAAAACCGCACGCCGAACGCCCTGCGGGTCTCGGAGAAAAATCCGCTTCTCGAAATCTGCGACCTCGCATTGAGAAGAACCATCGAGTGGTTCCGTCCCCGGTTTGTAATCGGAGTGGGCAAGTTCGCCGAGGAATGCGCCAAACGGGTTCTTTCCGACTCGGGTTCGGACATCGTCGTCGCGGCCATCGTCCACCCTAGCCCGGCCAATCCGTCGGCCAACAGGGGATGGGCCGAACTGGCGACAAAGCAGTTGGCCGACGTCGGGATCGATCTTGCGTAATCGAAGACTTCGACGTTTCGCTTTCTAAGGCTGTTTTTCCCAATCTTCCGACAACAATCCTTCGACCCGATCAAATTCTCTCGGATTGTGGGTAATCAATGTCGCATTCTTTACAAGAGCTATCGAGGCAATCATCAAATCGTTGGGACCTATTGGATTCCCTGCTTTTTCCAGTGTCGATCTTATCTTGCCATATTTTTCCGCTGCTTCGTCGTCAAACGGATATGAAACAAATCGATTCAGAAAATTCTGTTGTTTTTGCAAGTTCCGTTCGGGGCATCTGCTTTTCATGGCCCCATAGAAAAGTTCGGCTTTGACAACGGAGCAAACGGCTATGTTTTCAGGATTGTTTCTTTCCATGTTCCTGCGAATCGATTCCGATGTTCCGTTCAAATATTTGATGCATGTATTGGTGTCGAGAAGATATTTCAATGTATGACCTCTCGGATTTCAAATTCTCCTTGTTCGCCTCTTTCTAGGGGATCGTCGCACAAGCATCCGTATGTGCTTTCAATAAACGAGAACCATTCCGGGTTCTCTTCCTCTTCATTTTTTCCGAATTCGGTTTTCGTGATTTTTTTTTTCGATGCAGGAATATAATCGAAAGCTTTTATTATGCGATATAATGTCTCGAGATACCTATCCTGCATTTTATCGATTTCGGACTTGACTAATTCCCTGGTTACCATTTTTCGACTCCTCTTAATCGGGACTGGGGTTCGGATAAAAGTTCCACCTTGCCCCCGCCTCATCGTTGACCCTTCGCGTCTCTCCATGAGACTATAACCTTCATAGCGAAACTTTTCAAACTGAAGATAGTGGCCAACCATTGCCCCGGGTCTTCATGGAGGAGAACGGAAGAAACCGCACTCCGAACGCCCTGAAGGTCTCGGAGAAAGAATCGCCCGCCCGAGCCCGGCCAATCCCTCGGCCAACAGGGAATGGGCCGAACTGGCGACAAAGCAGTTGGCCGACATCGGAGTCGCTCTGAACCCCGATTCCTGAAAAACGGCCGATAATCTCTCGAAGAAACGCCGATCGCGGTTATTCGCCGTACATGTCCGTGACGAATTTTCGCAATTGGGCGGTATTGGATTTCGACGCGGTTTATTGCCCGGATTTCCTGACGATTTCCTGCATTTCGGCGGCCCGATTGGAAAACAGCCACTTCACGCCGCGAGCCGCCTCCCGGTACAGGCAATTTTTCGAATCCACGAATCCGGTTCCCACCTCCTGGTTGCAACGACGATGCCGCCTCAGGACGGCGCCGCTCATCAGGAGGTAATGCCCCGCAATTCCTCCGCATCCTTTCCGAAGCGCCAGATCGCTCAAAGACCGGACGTTGATTTCGGCGATGGGCAGAAGAGAACGCTGCGGAGCGAATTGGATTTTATCGAGCACCGTCGGGTCCAGAGATAAAAGGTGATAGTCTTTCATCGGGCTCAACCCTGAAAACGCGCGTCGCAATCTTTCGTTTTGCGAAGCAGGTTCGCTTCCCATGCATTTGATTTCGACCATGAGATGCAGGCGTCCGCCGTACCGGGATACGATGTCGGTCAGAAGAGGTATCAAGGGAAATTCCAGTTGCAGCGTCCGCATATCCATGTTTTCGATGCGGCGGTCGGCTCCGTACAGCCTGAGAGCGGAAGCGTCGTGAAACACCACCGGATGCCGATCGCGGGTCCAGCGGACATCCAGCTCCAAACCCCATACTCCGGCCTTGTCGGCCCTGTCGAAGGCGGCCGTCGTGTTCTCGAGAACAGCGCGGTTGTCGTGCTCGCCCCGATGGGAAACGATACGGCAGCCGTCTAGAGCAACTCTTCCGCGAACGCGCCGGGGAGCTGCGGCAAAGATCCTGTCGGTCAGCCGAACAAGCAGGTTTTGCATCGCGCCAGTCATGCGCATAGATCCTCCTTTGAAATTTTTGCATTCTTCGTTAATGCATGCTATTGGCATTGTTTGCAACGGCAAAATAATCATTGCGTTTTTCGAAGATCCAATATTAAAGGATTGAAAAAAAACTGTGAATCGAACTTGTTGAACATCATGAAAAATATCGTCTTGGCCGGATCCGGAAAACCAGACATCGGGCAGGGGGAAAAGAGATCGAATGATCAACGATGGCGCAGCGGAAGGGGAGACGGGGATAGGAAGCCGAAGTGCCGCCGAGGGCAAGTCGTCGGAGACGGATGAGCGGCAATTGATAGAGGTCTTGCGAGCAGTGCGTAGCGTCAACCGGCTCATCGCGCGAGAAAAGGACAAGGAGGCCCTATTGAGACAGGCCTGCGAGACCCTCGCCGAGAAGGGTGGATACCGGTTCGCGTGGATTGCCGTGGCGGACGAGGCCGGTCGTGTACTGCGCGTGTACGAATCGGACACCGGCGCGCCGTTCGCCGCCTTGCGCGAGCGTCTTCTGTTCGGCCAGTGGCCCGCGTGCGCACAGCAGGCGTTGGCCGATAAAAAAACTGCGATTCTGCGCGACCCGAAAGCGGAATGCGGAGGGTGCCCTTTGACTGACAGCTACTGCGGATCGGCATCGCTGACTGCGGCGCTCCGGCATGGGGAACGCGACTTCGGCGTACTTTCGGTGGCTCTGCCGCGAGTCGCGGCGGAAGACGACGAGGAGCGAGCGCTTGTCGCGGAAGTAGCGGGCGATATCGCCTTCGCTCTCCACGCGATCGATCTGGAGGCGCGCGAGGCCCATATCAAAAAGGTGCTGCTGGCCATCCGCAACGTCAACCAGCTGATCGTGCTCGAAGAGGACCCTCGGCGGCTGATCGAGCGGGCCTGCGAGAACATGGCCGAGACGCTCGGCTACTTCAACGTCTGGATCGCGTTGCTCGACGCGGAGGGT
>CAZNTU010000369.1:0-4306 GCA_964575975.1 uncultured Desulfobacteraceae bacterium | reverse complement strand
GGAGTCGTGGATTGGGGCGAGGTAACCACCTTGGGCGTTCACCGCTCGGTACAGGATTGGGTCAGGGACGGGCTCTTAATCCTGCTGGGAATGCTTTCCCTCTGGACGACCTCTTTCCGGATTAGAGAAGAAAACGATTTCTCGTGGTTCCCGATCAAAGAGGTGGCCTTTTTGTTCATAGGGATATTCATCACCATGGTACCTTGCCTGCTGATACTCAAAGCCGGGCCGAAAGGGGAATTGGCGTTCTTGATCAACTCCGTCCAGCAACCCGTTCACTATTTTTGGGTGACCGGCATACTCTCGGCGTTTTTGGACAACGCGCCCACTTACTTGACGTTCTTCAACACGGCATTGGGGAGCTTCTATCCCGGCATGTCCGAGGCGGAAGCCGTTCCCTTGCTCATGAGCGCCAACAGTGTATATTTGCAGGCCATTTCGACTGGCGCGGTATTTTTCGGCGCGTTCAGTTATATCGGAAACGCTCCGAACTTCATGGTTCGCTCCATCGCCGAGGAGGCGGGCACTCCGATGCCCAGCTTTTTCGGGTATATATTAAAATTCAGCGTCGTAATCCTGATTCCGGCGTTCGTTTTGGTTACCCTCGTTTTCTTTTAAGAATGGCCATTTGTTCTAAAAGACGAGATCGTCCCCTGGTTTTCCAGAAAATCGACAGTCGCGAGAGACGGGGTCGCGAGGGGCGGGTATGATCGACATATTCAGCAAGTACAAAACCGCCATTGTGGGGGCAGGCAAGTTCGGCCACGCGTTCTTGAAATTCTTGTTCAGCGAGGATTTCCGGTACGAAAGACCCCGGATTCTGGGCGTGGCCGACGAGGATGCTCACGCCGAAGGGCTCAAGCTGGCACGGGCGTTGGGAATATACACCACCACGGATTACAGGGATTTCTACGATTTAGAGGAGCTGGAACTGATTCTGGAGTTGAGCAACGATCCCACGTTGTCCGAGCAGATTCAAAAAACGAAGCCCCCGGGGGTGTTGCTGGTAGACCATTTCGACGCGAGGACCCTTTGGGATTTCCTGATGATCCGCGAGTTCAAGGAGAAGAGTCTCGAGAAGTTCGAACGTAAAACGATAGATCCGGAAGCGGTGCGACGGCTTTGCGACGGCTTGACGCACCGTTTCACGTCGATAATCAAGAAGCAAAACGACAGGTCGCGGGTAATCGAGAAGGAATTGTTCGAGCATGAAAGGACATTGTCCCAAATCATTCAGGGCAGCACGATTCCTACTTTCGTCATCGACAAGAATCATAGAATCACGCACTGGAACAAGGCGATGGAAAAGTTGACGGCCGTTTGCGCGAAGGATGTCGTGGGAACGAACAGGCAGTGGCTTCCGTTCTACGAAAAGGAACGCTACACCATGGCCGACGTCATTGTGGATCAGATCGCCCCCAGCGAAATCGAGAAGCTTTACGGAAGCACATGGAACAAGTCCGCCCTCATCGA
Source organism: uncultured Desulfobacteraceae bacterium (assembly GCA_964575975.1). Taxonomy (GTDB): domain Bacteria; phylum Desulfobacterota; class Desulfobacteria; order Desulfobacterales; family SKZT01. The sequence goes on along the minus strand of CAZNTU010000369.1, from coordinate 2,833 downwards.
GGGCGCATATCAGGCGGAGAACTATTTCCCGAATTTGGGAGGGCAGGGCAAGTGGTGCCTGTTCACTGCGGCGCCCATCAAGGCTCCGGACGGCAAAATCATCGGGGCGATCGAAACGCTTTGGGACAAGACGGAGGACAGGCGGGTCCACGAGGAACAGGAGCGATATACCCGCGAATTGAGCGAACTTATCGCCATCTACGAAGCCTTGAGCGCTCCTGTCGAGTTCGAGGAGCGAATCGACCTCGCTTTGAACGAGTTGCTGGATTTTTTGAAGGCCGATGCGATTTGCGTGTTTCTTCTGGGAGAGGACGGTTTTTTCCACAGGCGCTACACGGCCGGGATGTGCAACTCGTCCTGCTGCCTAAAAAAACCGGCGTCTCCGGACAGCGTCATTCACAAAGTCGCGGTCACCAACCAGTTCACGATTTACGACGAGGTTCCCAAAAAAGGCGTCGACGAGGTTTGCCGCCTGAAAGCCGAGCAGGCCAAATCCCTCGCTTACGTGCCCATCTGCAACAAGGAGAACAACCCCCTCGGCGTCATTAGGATCGCAAGCGTCAACGCTCGCCATTTTTCCAACCAGAAAAAGGACATACTCGAACTAATCGGAAACCGTATCGGCGTAGCCATCGAAAACGCGATACTGCAGGAGCGATATATCAAGTCCGAAGAAAAGTATCGCACCCTTTTCAACAACGACCCGAACCCGATTTTCATCATCGACTGCAAGACCTACGAAATCATGGATATGAACCAGAGAGCGAGGGACTCCTATGGATACGAACTTCGGGAACTTTGGGAAACGTCCTTTTTGGAGTTGGGGGACACTGACGACGAAGAATTGCGACACGGGCTCGACAACCTTCCGCGGGAACATTCGATCCTGTTTTCCAAGAAAAGGCACTACAAAAAAGGCGGACATCCTTTTTTCGTCAACATAAGCGTAAGTTGCGCCAACTACGGGGGCACCAACGTCCTGATCGCCACCACGACCGACATAACCGAAAGCGTGGAAAAGGAAACCCAGTTGATTCAAGCGAGCAAGATGACAACATTGGGCGTAATGGCGGCAGGGATGGCCCACGAGATCAATCAGCCGTTGAACGTGATCCAGATCTGCGCGGACATTTTCATGAAGATGCTCAAAAGGGGCGTGAAGATAAAGGATGAAGACTTGAGACACCTGGCCGACGAAATCGTGGAAAACGTGGACAGGGCGTCAAAGGTCATAAAGCATGTGCGCGATTTCGCCCGACAGTCTGAAGTAGTCCGGCACAAACTGAATATCAACGAACCTATAAACGACGTGTTCAAAGTTCTGGGCCATCAACTGAAAGTCCATCAGATAGAATTGGATCTTCGACTGGACGAGTTCCTTCCCCCGATAATGGCCGACCACAACCGAATCGAGCAAGTGTTCATCAATTTGGTGACGAACGCCATCGACGCCATGGACGAAAAGTCGGCCAAGGAGGAGGGAAAAAAGTCGCATAAACTGTTGAGCATCCGTACCTTTTCGGAAAACGGTCATGTTGCGGTAGAGGTGGCCGATACGGGGATCGGAATGTCGGACGAGGTGAAGGAAAAATTGTTCGAACCCTTTTTCACGACCAAAAAAACGGGAAAGGGCACGGGGTTGGGAATAAGCATCAGCTATGGAATAGTGAAGGACTACGACGGCAAAATCGAAATCGAAAGCAAGCTTGGCGTCGGCACGACTTTCAAGATCGTGTTTCCGGCGGCCGAGTCGTGACAAAAGAGTAAATGACTAAAATATTGTTGATAGACGACGAGGTCGCCAACGTGAGAGTCCTTTCCATGTCCCTTCGCGCCGACGGCTACGATGTGGTCACCGCTTACAGCGGGGAAGAGGGACTGCAGGTTTTCGAAAGCGAAAAGCCCGACATCGTTGTGACCGACATTAAAATGCCGGGAATGGACGGCATCGAGGTATTGAAGAATATAAAGGAGCGCGACCCCGAATCCGAGGTGGTAATCATCACCGGTCACGGGGACATCGACAACGCCATCGAAGCCCTGAAGCACGGCGCCTCCGATTTCATAAACAAGCCGGTCAGGGACGAGGCCATCACCGTCGCCTTGCAAAGAGCCCAAGATAAGCTTGACATCAAGGGAAAACTCAAAGAATATACGGAAAATCTCGAAAAGGAGGTCGAAAGGGCCACCATCGAGTTGCGACGCCAGTCCGACTTCATGGAGGAACTGATCATAACTTCGGAGGAAGGAATCGTCGCGACCGACAAAAAATTCAACATCGTTGTCTACAATCCGGCTGCGGAACATATTCTCGGATACGAAGCCGTCGGGGTAATCAATAAAAAAAAGGCCAAGGAGCTTTTCTCCCGGGATTTGATGCGGACATACCAGGCCAAGCGGCACGGAAGGATGCCCGGCCAGAGGCTGCAGCATGTGGAGACGACCGTCCTGAACAAAGCCGGGGAATCGATCCCGGTGAGATTCAGCGGGGTTTTTTTGTACGAAAATAAAAGAATCATGGGAAGCGTTGCTTTTCTCACCGATTTGAGAGAAATTAAGCGGCTGGAAAAGGAACTCCTGAAAGCGGAGCGACTGGCGACCGTGGGCCAGACCGTGGCCGGCATGGCTCACGGCGTGAAAAACATTCTTCACGGGTTCAAGGGCGGAAGCTATCTCATGGAAGTCGGTTTCAAGAAAGACTCGACGGATAAACTGAAGGCCGGATGGCGGATGATTCAGAAAAACATCAAGCACACGTCCGAGCTGGTGATGGATTTATTGTCCTATTCCAAGGAGCGCGAGCCGGATTTCGAGCCGTGCAACCCGAACGATA
>CAZNTU010000368.1:0-4310 GCA_964575975.1 uncultured Desulfobacteraceae bacterium | reverse complement strand
CGGGGTGATCGAGGATCTCTACATCAAGGGCAAACCCGTTCGCGACTTCCTGGCCAAGGAAGCCGCGTCAAAATAGTTGGCAAAACCGGCGATTTTCTCGTTCGGCCGACAGCGATAGAGGAGGTATACCAATGGACATGTGGAAGTTCTTTGATATCACGCATCGGGAGCACATTCTCTGCAACCCGACGAGTCTTGGGAAACTTGAACGGCTTATTGCGCTTCTGCGTCTGAAACCTGGTGCGTGCGTGCTTGAAATCGCCACTGGAAAGGGCGAGTTTCTCATAAGGCTCGCGGAGCGGTACCGACAAATGACAGGGACAGGGGTCGATTTCTCTCCCTACTGCATTGCGGATGTCCGCAAAAAGCACCAAGCGCGCGTTCCGGATGCCCGGCTCCATTTTTTAGAGATGGACGGGGCCAAGTATGTTCCGGAGACCTTGGAAAGTTTTGATTTGGTGGCCTGCATCGGTGCGAGTTGGATTTATGGCGGGCATAGAGGGACGTTGAACGCGTTGTACAAGATGGCGGCGCCGGAAAGTTGGATAGTCGTGGGAGAACCGTACTGGCGGCATGAACCGGAAAGAGAGTATTTAGAGGCCATCGGCGAGACGCGGAACAACTACGGAACGCATTACGAGAATGTAAAAGCCGGACAAGAGCGCGGACTGGAGGCTGTCTACACACTGGTAAGCAGCCAAGACGACTGGGACGAGTACGAAGGTTTGCAATGGTATGCCGCGGAAAGCTGGGCGAGCGAGCATCGGGACGATCCTGACGTGGAGACCGTGCTGAAAAGAGTGCGGGAAAGCAAGACAGCATACTTGAGGTGGGGACGGGAAACGTTGGGGTGGGCGATTTATGTGTTCAGGAAAGGGGCGTACGGCACATCGTCAGTGGGCTAAAGCGCTTTGCGGGACATGTCCATGACGAGACGGATAAGAGAGGAACTTTATGCGGAGAGCGAGGCGTTGGAATTACAGCAAAGCCGCGGATTTCGATCGTTCGCATGAAGGCTTCGGTCACGAAGACGTCAAGCGGGTATTGGAAAAAGCCAAAAAACCGAGCGGCTAATCGACCGGCTCGCAGCCTGTTTGCGCCCGTGCCGGTCGATCCGAAAAAAAAGCCCAATTCTTCCGAGGTGGCTTTCGACCGGCAGGGCGGCCGCGATCACCTGTCTTCCTCGTAAAATCCGTATTCCTCCGCGTTGACATTGTTTCGTTTTTCCCAGCGGATGGTCGAGCTGGGGGTCGGCCCGTAGTCATGGCCGGGCCATACGACGGTGTCGTCCGGAAGCCGCATGAGGCGGCGTATGGACGCGCCCAGAGTAGGACGGTGCCCGCCCGAAAGATCGGTCCTTCCGCTGTCCCCCACGAACAGGGTGTCGCCGGTGAACAAGTTCCCCTCGGCGTACAGGCAGATGCCGCCGGGTGTGTGTCCGGGCGTGTGGATTACCTCGAACGTCATCTCGCCCGCCTTCAGAGTCTTTTCGTCGGTCAGGCGAATGTCCGCCCGCGAATCGTTTCCCGCGTCCAGGGAGTGGATGACGATTTTCGCGCCGGTAAGCTCCTTCAGCCTCGCGCTTCCGGCGGTATGGTCGCCATGGCCGTGGGTGTTCACGATCAGCTCTATATCCAAACCGGCTGTCTTCGCCTCCCGGGCAATGCGCTCCGGCTCGAACCCGGGATCGATCGCTATCGCCTTTCGCGTTTTTTCGCAGCCGACAATGTACGAAAAGTTGTCCATGTTTCCCACTTCGATCTGCTTGATGATCATATGCTTTCCTCCGTAATGTGAAATTTCCATGATAGATCGATTCAGGTTCCTCCTGTTTTCATGTTTTGCAATTCATGTTATTTTCGAAAAAGGGGGCCGTCAACTGTCAATGACGGCATGACAACGATTTGTTTATATGCAATGGGAGAGGGAAATGCGTATGCGAACCAAAATCGAATTTCGTCCGCGAGGCCTTGCCACCGGAATCGGCAGCCTGCCCTTCGACGACCCGGCCGAGGCATTGGAAATGGTTTTCGAATATCTGCCCGAGGCGCCCCACTGGCCGCAGCTTCCGGCCAGAGGTCCTACGGAGCATTTCGTGCATCAGTTTCTCCAGCCGTTGGTGGACTGCGGCCTTATGACGTTTCGCGACGGCCGATGGGGGTTTCACGCCCTGGAAGACGAGGCCGAATGCATGACCGGCTTTTACGCCTCCTGCTTTTCCGCCGAAGAGGGCGGGGTCGAATGTCTCGGACCCTTTTTGCCGTCGCCTGAAGCGGCCGCCGGCTGGCACGGGTTCGTGGAAAAAATCCGGACGGGGGCGCCGAAAGGCGCGCGATACTTGAAGGGGCAGATCGTGGGGCCGCTGACCGTCGGGTTGGAGCTGAAGGATCGTGAGGCGTGTTCCGCATACTACGACGGAGACTATCGGGACATCATCGTCCGGACATTGGCCTTGGACGCGCGATCGCAGGCGGAGACGCTTTCTAAGGCCGGGCTTGTTCCCATGGTATTCGTGGACGACCCTGCGGTGAGCGCCTGCGGTTCGCGGCTGCACCTCGCCCTGGACCGCCGCGCCATCGTGGAGGACTTGAAAACCATCTTTTCCGCGATCCGGTCGCCGGGCGCCCTGGCGGGTTTCCACGCCTGCCAGGCCATCGACTGGTCCTTGGCCTTCGACGCATGCCCGGACATTTTGAGCGTGGACGTCTTTCGTTACGGCGAATCTCTCGTACCCTACTCCGGCGGTTTGAAACGGTTTCTCGAAGAGGGCGGAACGCTGGCATGGGGAGTGGTTCCCACCCTCGACGACGTCTTCGGGGAATCGGAGGAGTCTCTATGGGAACGCATGCGCGAACTGGCGGAACGGCTTTTCGCCAAGGGGCCGGACTTGAAAACGGTCTGGGAGCGCAGCATGATCACGCCCTCGTGCGGCATGGGGCTTTTAGGCGTCGAGCAAGCCCGGCGCATCTACCGACTGACGGGAGATCTTTCCCGTCGGGTGCGCAATCTTTCGCGCGGACAGTGAAGCCGTGAGGCCGGCGACTTGAAAAGGCTTCCTTCCGCATTCGTTGATTCCAACACCGGGGAATCATGGAATCGACCAAGTCGAATGAAGCTTGTCTTCATTTTGCTTTATAGGCGACCTTGTTCAATCCCCCGGTTTTTTGGACAATTGGAATTTACCAGTTTGAAGCGAGAGCGATTCAAGCTTCGCGCGATCCTTTCGATCCAATCCGCCACGACGGCTTGCTATCGCGTTCGAACCATCTATTCCGAACGAAGAAAATTTGCAGTCCAGCTCTGTAAATCGGAAGCGAAAGAAGGCGCTTTTACCGATTTTCCGGCGATCCATTTCTCCGCTTTGGCGAACAACATTCTCCATTCGTCTTCCAAGGCGCCCAGTTTTTCCTTCAACAGACGCATGCCGACCAAAGTCGCCACGATGGCGCCGGCGGAAAAATCGTCCAAATCGTTCTCGACGGCAAGAAGTCCGGCCGCCTTTCGGAGAATCGAAATTTCCACGCCTGCGGCATCGGCCAGGGAATCCGTCAACGGCCACGAGCCGTCGGCGCGCTGCAATTTGGTCAATTCCATCAGAAGTTCGTCCCGACGGTAGAGTACGGACGAAGAAATCGGACGTTCCACGAATCCCGCTTCCGGTTCGCAACAAAAATCCACTTCTTCGCGCGCGCTTTGGAACAGATCGGAAGGAAGAGACGATTTCTCTTCCGGAGGCGCGCCTGCGGAGTCGAACATTTTCCGGGACCGCCTCTCGACAATTCTTTTAGAGGATTCGAACGACGCCATCGTCGACACGTCCATCATTGCCGCCATGATCGGGCGAGCGGAAAAAACGTCCCCGCCGATCCCGCCCCAGCCGCGGGTAAGGCTCACCGGAATTCTTCGAAGCACGGCTTCGCCCTCGACCGGCTGCTCTCGCCTTTCGACGGCCACCATGCTCGCGACGGAGCTTAGAACGCCGTATCTCTTGCTGAGTTCCAAAAGGGCGTCCTCGACTCTGCTTTCCATTTTTCTCCTCTGTTTGGAACCGGTCCTGTGCAGAGCCGATTCGCCCTCTTCCAGGTCGCGAATCGCCTTGCGGGCGAAAAGCGCCGGGACGGGGCTTTCCTCCGCGACACTGTCCGGATCGACATGGACCTCCCACGTTCGGGTTCCTTTCGAACTCTTCGCCGTCAACACGATTTGCGTCTCCTTGACCTCGTCGAAACGACCGTAAACGCTCAAACGATCCCCGTCGAACAGAGCGGGGATTCGAAAGGGCGCGACAACGTCCGGCCTCAAGCCTCCGC
>CAZNTU010000367.1:0-4312 GCA_964575975.1 uncultured Desulfobacteraceae bacterium | reverse complement strand
CTGAAAGTTCTGCTCGAAATAGACGGTTCCAAAAACATGGGCGATTTGGGCAAAAGGCTCGACATGGAGCCTTCCGTCTTGAAATCGATCGTGAACAAGCTTTACGGCCTCGGCTTGGTCGAGCGGGCGGACCGCATTAAATCCGACGAAAAGCCCCCTGACAGAAAACGTATCGGCAACTGGCGCGGAGCGAAAGTCGATTTGCACTGAAGACGATCCTTTGCCGATATTCGGCCGGATCGCTTTTACTCGAATCGAAAGTGCATATATCGAGACCATTGCAATTACCGCCTCGAAGAATTAGAATAAAAATTCGGTAAAGCCGTTTAATGAAAAACGATGACTATAGAAGAGGACGGAAGCCATGGAAAAGCACCAAAAATTCTCGATTTGGTACATTATTCTAGGGGTTTGGGCCGTATTGATTCTTCAGCAATACCTTGTCGGCGTGTTCGCGATCAAGGTGGTTCCCTACAGTCAGTTTTTAAAACTGCTCAAGGACGGCAAGGTCACCGAAGTCGCGATCACCGCGAATCAGATCCAAGGAAGAATGCGGGTAGACAACGATCCCGACAATGTCGAGATGTTCCGGACCATCAGGGTTGACCAGGAGACCTCCGAGCTTCTGGAAAAGTACGACGTGAAGTTCAAGGGGGAGATCGAGTCCACGTTTTTCCGGGACCTGCTCTCCTGGATCATTCCCATATTCCTGTTCCTGGGAATCTGGATGTTCATGATGAAGCGGATATCCGGGCAGCAGCCGGGATTCATGACGCTGGGTAAAAACAAGGCCAAGATCTATATGGAGGACGAACTCGGAGTCCGGTTCGAGGATGCCGCCGGGGTGGACGAAGCCAAGCAGGAACTGGTGGAGGTCGTCGATTTTCTGCAGGCCCCGCAAAAGTTCACGAACCTGGGCGGCAAAATTCCCAAGGGCATCCTCCTCGTCGGGCCGCCGGGAACGGGAAAGACCCTTCTGGCCAGAGCCGTCGCCGGAGAAAGCGGAGTTCCCTTTTTCAGCCTCAGCGGTTCCGAATTCGTGGAAATGTTCGTGGGACTAGGCGCCGCCAGGGTGAGGGACCTTTTCGTGCAGGCGAAACAAAAGGCCCCCTGCATCATTTTCATCGACGAACTGGACGCGCTCGGAAAAGCCAGGGGCGTGACCATGGGAGGCGGACACGACGAAAGGGAGCAGACTCTGAACCAGTTGTTGGTCGAGATGGACGGTTTCGATCCGAAAGTCGGCGTCATTCTCATGGCCGCCACCAACCGCCCCGAAATTCTGGACCCCGCTCTCCTGAGACCCGGCCGTTTCGACCGCCACGTCCTCGTCGACCGTCCCGACAAGAAAGGCCGCATGGAAATCCTGAAGGTGCATTTGAAGAACGTCAAGGCTGCCGAAGACATCGATTTGGAGCAACTGGCGAACATGACTCCCGGCATGGTGGGAGCGGACTTGGCCAATCTCATCAACGAAGCGACCCTTCTTGCCGTGCGCCGCAACAAGGCGCGGGTGGAGATGCCCGAGTTCGAGGAGGCCGTGGAGCGGATCATTGCGGGACTCGAAAAGAAAAACCGTCTCATAAACGCCGAAGAGCGCAAAATCGTCGCCCACCACGAACTGGGGCACGCTATCGTCGCCCTTTCCCTGCCGGGGACCGACCCCGTCCGCAAGATTTCCATCATCCCCCGGGGAATCGCGGCTTTGGGCTATACCATGCAGGTTCCGACGGAAGACCGTTTTCTCATGAAGAGGTCCGAACTGTTGAACAAAATCTCTACTCTTCTAGGCGGACGGGCCGCCGAGGAAATTTTCTTCGAGGACATTTCCACGGGCGCCCACAACGATTTGTCGAGAGCCACGGACATCGCCAGAAGCATGGTCAAGGAGTACGGCATGAGCGAAAAAATCGGCCAGGTCTATTTCGCCCGGGAAAAAAGGGGACGATTCCTGAACAGCGCAATGACCATGGAGGGCGCGGTCGATTACAGCGAGGCCACGGCCGAGGCGATCGACCAGGAAGTCCGCGAAATCCTGTCAGTCCAGTACGCCCAGTCCCTCCAAATTATAAGGGACAAAAAGGCGGTGCTGGAGGACGCCGTGAAAGTCCTGCTGGACAGGGAAAAAATCGACGGCGACGACCTGAAGAAGATCATGAAAAGACATGGATTGCGACCGGTTCCCGGCCATCCCTGAAAAGCGCCGCGGCTGTCTCGAACAGGAGCGAATTGACGTTCAACGTTCAAAGTTGTAAGTTCGGCGTTCGAGGTTCGGCGTTCAAGGTCGAACCTCGAACATTGAACGTCGCCCCTTGAAAGAAACGGCTGAGGAGAATTTTTTTGGCACGACCCCGAAAATGGTTTTACGCGGTATTCAACGGCCGCCGCCCCGGCATTTACGAAACGTGGACCGGACAGGACGGAGCCCAGGTCCAGATCGCAGGTTTTCCGGGTGCGATATACAAGAAGTTCGGGACGGAGGAAGAGGCTCTTCAATGGACGGCCGACCTGAAAAACGCCCCTTCCGAGAAAAAGACCGCCAAGCCTGCCGACGGCGACGCTCGCGAACAAAATGAAAAAAAGAACTCCGCCTACCGCGAAAAGCCTGGAATCAAAAAGCCGCTCAACGCCGAAAACTTGCCCGAAGTCGTAATGTATACGGACGGCGCCTGCACGAACAATCCCGGCCCCGGGGGATACGGGGTGGTGCTTCTTCACGGCGGGCGGAAAAAGGAGCTGTCCGGAGGCTTCCGCCGCACCACCAACAACCGGATGGAGATCACCGCGTGCGTCGAGGGCCTGCAAGTCTTGAAAAAGCCGTGCGCCGTCGCCCTGTTCTGCGACTCCAGGTACGTGGTGGATGCCCTGGAAAAAGGATGGGCCAAACGGTGGAAGGCGAAAGGCTGGAAAAGGAACAATACGGACAAAGCCCTGAATCCCGATCTTTGGGAGCGGATGCTTTCCTTGTGCGAAAAGCACGACGTGGCGTTCAACTGGGTGAAGGGACACGCGGGAGACGAATACAACGAACGGTGCGACCGGTTGGCCGTGGAGGCCGCATCCAAACCGAACCTTCCCCCCGACGAACCCTACGAGCGATACGAACGCGAAATCCAAACCGGCGCTTCGAACGGCGAGTCCCATTCCGACGAATCGCCGCCGGACAGTTCGCTCGCCGCGGATTGCCCCGAATGCGGCGCTCGGATGGTCCTCAGGAAAGGCAAGTTCGGAAAATTCTACGGCTGCTCCCGTTTTCCCGAATGCAGGGGCGTCTGTTCGATAAAGGCGAAAAGCCAAAGCTAACGTTAAAAGGCGAAAGCATGGGCGATACACTTCATATCACAAGCGGAGACATGGCTGGCGAGGCCATTTCGAAATCGGGCGTTGCGGGAGAGGTGTTCGTCTGGCACGACATCTTGTACGACGGCCCTAGAAAAGCCGGTTGGCCCGACGAGGAGACCTTGCGCGCCAGGGCGCGTTTCCTCGAGGATACCACCGCCGGCGGTCTCTCCGCAGAGTATGTCCTGAGCACGTTGAAGACCCAGTACGCAAAGCTGGAATCCGCCGCAAACCGGGAGGAAATCGTGCTGTGGTTCGACGCGTGCCTGTTCGACCAATCGATGCTCGCCCATCTTCTCGCGTGCATGGACCGCCTGAACATACGAACGGGCCGGCTTCTGTGCGTGGACTCGTATCCCGGCGTCGAGCCCTACCACGGACTAGGACAGCTCCTGCCGGAGCAACTGGCGTCGGTTTACGGCCGACGACGCCCGGTCTCGGAAAGCCAGTTCGCCTTCGCAGAAATCGTGGACCGGGCGTTCGCGAACAACGATCCGTCATTGCTGGAGGAGCTGTCGAACATGGCCGACGCTCCCCTCCCCTGGGTCGCCGCAGCCGCGAGAAGATGGCTTGAAGAGAGGCCGGATCCGGTTACCGGCCTCGGAAAGATAGAAACCCTCGCCCTCGCGGCGATCCGCGAAGGTATGGAAACCCCCGCCGAAATATTCTCGACGGTCTCGGTCGCCGACGCGCCGCCGCAATATTGGGGAGACATAACATTATGGGCGAAAATCAACGGCTTGGCGGACCGCAATCCCCCCCTGGTCCGCATCCACGGCCCCATGTCCCGATTGCCCCAATGGGACGGCGTCGCGGACTTGAAACGCTTCCGAATCGCCGCCTCCAACTTGGGCCGATGAAAATCGGTTTGGGTTTCAGGTGTCAGTTTTCGGTCTCAGGCCCAAATCTGACGCCTAATTTGACATTGTAAACTTAACGGGTAACATGCCGAATTTATCGACCCGTGCGGTTG
>CAZNTU010000366.1:0-4314 GCA_964575975.1 uncultured Desulfobacteraceae bacterium | reverse complement strand
AATTGAAGAGAGGAAAAAAGGAAAAGAGCGATTCCAGGGTGCTCGGAGGCGGGGATTTTGCGAAGGCAGCGCTTCGCCATGCGGAGAAAAGGCTTGAAAAAAAATACCTTCCCAAACGTCCGATCGAAGAGACAGTCGAAGAGGTGGCGCGAAAACTCGATCCTTCTCCGGAATCGGTCTGTTCGGGGAGCAGGAAAAAAGAAGTTTGCCGAGCCCGGGCGCTTGCAGCTTATCTGGCCGTCGAGCAGGTCGGGCGCAAGGGAAGCGAAGTCGCGCGAATTCTGCGGGTACACCGGGTAAGCGCCCGGCAGTCCGTCGAAACGGGACGCGAAATATTCCGAAAGATGGAATCTTCGCCGGAAAGCGAATAAACTTACAAAACTACCAGCGTCCCCTATCAGCGTCCCCTATCAAAGTCCGCCCGGAGGAGTAAGAAACAATGATTTACAAATCACGCCCGGTTGATTATCGTAACGCTTGAACGACAACAAGGTTTCTTAAGTTTAAAAGCAAGGTGGTGTCTTAATGAAAGCTTTCGATAGAATAGAGCTTAATCCGAGGGTCTGCAACGGCAGGCCGGTAATAAGAGGAACCCGCATTCCCGTTTCGATCATATTGGAACAAATTGCGGAGGGCGAATCATGGAACTCTTTGCTTGCCGGCTACCCGGAGCTTGACCGGGAAGACATAAAAGCGGCCCTGACCTACGCACGGGAGTCTCTTGATCACTCCGAAGTAAGGGCGGCGAATGCCTGATGACGCTCCGAAATTCTATCTGGACCAGATGTTGAGACTGGAGGTGGCCGAAGCCCTGCGCAAAGAGGGGTATGACGCAATGCGTGCTTCGGAAGCCGGACAGGCCAGGGCGGACGACAATGAGGTATTGCAAAGGGCAATCGACGAGAATCGAGTCTTGGTAACACTCGACGAACATTTTGGCGATTGGGTTGTCCTGCCGCTCTGCAAACATCCCGGTGTGATAAGAATAAAGGTTCATCCAACTACTTCATATAATATCGTCAATATGCTGATTCCTTTTCTTCGCGAAAATTCTTCGAATAGTTTTGAAAATTTCCTGATTATCTTATCCCCTAAACGCTCGAAATGGGTTCTTACCGCTCCCGGTTCCAACCCCTTAAGTTTACGATTTCAAAATAACGAATGACCATTAACTTGGAATGCCGCCGTTGTCCCGACGGTTTTGTTCGCCGACCGAAAAAAATGGCGCAAATCGGTGTCGCGGCAACTGGAAACCAAACTGAACGACCGTCTGTTCCTGCACTTCGAATACGTGTTCGTCGAACTTTTTGACTTTAAGGCGCCGGACTATTACAATATCGACAATCCGGTGGTGAAAATCCTGCCGCCCAAAATGGATTGCGCGCCGGAGGAAAGACACGAGGTGATCCGCCGGGCCTGCGCGGGGCTCTACCGCCTGGCAAGCGCCGTCCTGTTCGACAAGTACGTGGACTTCATCGACCTCTACGCGCGGGTCGATCCGACGGAACGAGAAAACTTATACCGGGAATTTTCCGAAAAAGAGGATACGGCGATGCTGGCTCAAGTCATAAAGGATAAAGGAGTTTTCAATGAAGAACGAAATTACTTTTATCATCGAAGAATCTCTTGAGGCAGGATATGAAGCTCGCGCACTCGGGCATTCGATCTATACTGAAGCGGATTCAATTGAACAGCTCAAGCTAATGATCAGGGATGCCGTCCAATGTCATTTTGTTGAAAACGAGATGCCGAAACTGATTCGTCTCCACTATGTCAAAGAAGAAATAATTGCCGCATGAGATTGCCTATAGACATTTCAGGCGATGATCTTGTCAAAGCGCTTCAAAAATACGGATATAGAGTCACAAGACAAACTGGAAGCCATTTGAGGCTCACTATATTTGTCAAAAACGAAGAGTTTCATATTACCATTCCGAAACACGAACCTTTAAGAGTGGGAACTCTGAACAATATCTTGAAAGATGTTTGTGCACAGATGAAATTGGAAAGGGATCAATTGATCGAAAAGCTCTTGGAGAACATGTAAAAAAAAGATCAGAATCCACATTTCGATATGTTTTCGTCAAACTTTTTGGCCTTGAACCTTGGCACTATTGACCTTTGCGCCTTTGCGCGAGAATTTTCTTTTCCTGCCTTGGCGGTTCTTTCCCGCGTACGGCTGACACGAAACACGGCGGAGTCGTTGACAGCCGCAGTCATACGGAACATTATCGATTCATAAGGCATTCGAAATCGGCGAAAAAAAACGGGGCGACGATAATATGCGATATCGTGCTAATTTGAAGAAAACGGATGAAGGATACTCGGTATGGGTTCCGGGTTTGCCGGGATGTTGGTCCCAAGGAAAATCCGAAAAGGAAGCGATTGATAATATAAAGGAGGCTATCGAGGATTATTTAAATGCTTTATCCGAGGGCAAAGAGACGCGTTACGTGGAAATCGTCCCCAATCGCAGCGTCTGTATGAAATCCTTTCGGAATTGTTGACAACATACGGTCGTGCGAATTATTGTCGATCGAAAGACAAATTAATTCGCCATGTGTTGTTCGGAGGCTTTACAATGAAATATCGCGTTTATTTTTTCTATGATCCCGAATACAAAGGGTATGTCGCAGATGCTCTGGATCTTCCCGGATGTGTCAGCCAGGGAAAATCGCTCGAGGAGGCCAAGCGGAACATCAAGGAGGCGATAAGCGCTTATTTGGAGGTTGAACAGGAAAAGGACCTTGAAAACAGGGCCTATTTTTTGCCTGAAGAAAGTTTTATTGGCGAAGTGGCCGTTGGTTAGGCTCGCGAACATATCGGGTAAAAAGGCAGTAAAAGCTTTTGGAAAGATAGGCTATAATGTCGCACGAAAAACAGGAAGCCATATCATACTAAAACATCCAACTCGACCTACGCTTACGATACCAGACCACAAAGAGCTTGCACCAGGAATGCTGAGGGCGACAGTCTCTCAAGCGGGTCTGAGTATCGACGATTTTATATCAAATCTTTAATTCGCCCGGCGCGGACACGGGTATTGATTGGATGTTAGGCCATACGGTATGTCGGGCACAACGGAAGCGTCGTCGCGCGGATTTCGCGGGTTCATAGGGCAAGCGCCCGCCGGACCGTCGAAAGGGGACGGGAAATATTCAGGAAGATAGAATCTTCGCGGAAAAACGAATAAAATTACAAACTATCAGCGCCCCGTATCATTGGCGCCTTAGTGGTTCCCTTTTTTATACCGGGACGAGATTGGCACGAAAACACAGCCTCGTGCCTCGTTCCGATCATGGAGACCGTCGAAAGAACAGCGCTGTTGTCGAACCTGAAAAATCGCAAATCGAAGTTTGAACCCATGCACGAATCCATCGCCGGTTTCGACCGGCTGTTGTTTGCGACCGACCACGACGTCTTCGACTGCGACTCGATCCAAAGACACGCGAAACTGGTCTTCAATGCCAGAGGGAGATACGCAAAGCTTACGCGAACGTCCGAGCGGCATAGCCCCGGAAAAGGCTCGAAAGGGAAAACCGATCGCACGTTGACAAACAAAAAATCGAACCCAAAAATACTCCAGAGATTGAATTCGAAACTTTTGGGCAGGAGCGTTCAATGAAAAAATATACCGCCGTCATAGAGAGATGCCCCGAAACGGGTTTTTACGTGGGCTACATCCCCGGTTTCCCTGGCGCCCACTCTCAAGCCGATACGCTTGACCAACTTCATAGAAATCTGAAGGAAGTCGTCGAAATGCTTCTTGAAGATGGAGACCCGAAAATAATTGGCGAATTCATCGGCACGCAACTCGTGGAAGTGGCGTAAGCATGGGAGATATTCCAGTTCTCAAGGCAAAGGATGTTATAAAAAGACTGGAAAGACTCGGATTTGCAGAGGTTCGTCAGCGCGGTTCCCACAAACAGTTTCGTCACTCCGATGGAAGAGCGACAACTGTTCCGGCTCATTTCGGGCAGGATCTGTCGCCCATCCTGCTTAGGCAAATTCTCAAGGACATTGGAACACCTATCGAGGATTTTGTAAAAGAAAAATAGCGGAATCATCCGATGTAAAAGGAATCGAATAATGAATCGAAAACAAGCATAGGAACGTCCCCTATCAGAAAACTGCGTGCAGGCCAATCTTCTGGCCGCAACGACGCAAAATCCCGATGCGCTCGACAAGGTCTGTAACGTGGCCTTCGGACAAAGAACCACTCTGAATTCGGTTTTCGACCACGTCAAGGAGATGGTGTTCGAGATCGTCCCGAAGCCGAAAACATCGAGCCGGTCCACAGGGAATTTCGCCCGG
>CAZNTU010000365.1:2065-4414 GCA_964575975.1 uncultured Desulfobacteraceae bacterium | reverse complement strand
CGATTTTTCCGAGCTTCGGGAAAAATATCCGGAATCCGCCTGGATCGGCGAAAAGACACCCGCGCAAAGCGGCCCCAAAAGCAAGCGGGAATTGGAAATGCCTCGAAAGGACTGGATTGACGCCTGGGCCGACGCCCGAAAAAGGATGATCCTGTCTTTCGATAAATCGGAAATACCCAACATGATCTGGCTGGATGCGGAGCAACGACGGTGGGTGGCGCCGAAACGAAATTCGGGCAAGCCGCTGTCGGAAGATCCCGCCATTCGATGGCTGGCGACCTATCAGGCGACCGAGGACTGGAAGGGACGGCTCGAGGCGTCGCCGATCAATTTGAAATCCACGAAACTTCAGCGTATCATCAGGTCGTCCGGGATTTGAACGACATCCTTTACGGAAAGGAGATCGATCCAAAGGTAAAACCTGGAGAGAACCGAATCCAAGAAAAGAGTTAATGGTCGTGTTGGCAGGCGATTCGTGAAGGTTTTCAAGGAGTGGCATGACTTTCTCGATCCCGAAGGTCTGTTTCGAAAGTTCCAAGATGCTACGAATCATTTATTAGACGTTTGATTTCGCCAATGAATTCGCGCATTCCCGAAAGCATTTCCGAAACTTCATCGCGTGAAAACTCGACCCAATCGTCATAATCTCCAACAGAGCGGCTTTCAAATGCGGAGCGCAAGAGCCGTCCCATTTTAAGCTCGACTTTTCGCTCTTTAACAAAAGTCCGGTTGAACCACCCGATTAATTCGCCATGCTTTTTGGTCGTGAAGCCGTTTTTCAGAGCAAGCGCCGAAAGGGCGTAGAACATTCCGTAGTATATACGATTGACCGCGAGGGCCAACATCCCGTTTGCCATAAGGAATTCCACATGATCGGCCGCTTCGAGAGCTTTGGACAATCGATGCTCGACAAGGCGATCGCGTTCCCGGTTTTCGAAAGTCATGCCGCCAAACCTTCCCTTAAAGCATTCAATATATACGGCTGTCTGCCTTTTGGAGATTTCAGCTCTTTAGCGGTTATGGTTTTTACGTCGGTGACAACGTCGTATTTCAAATCCAAATCGTAGCAGGCGAAAGAGATTTCCTTCCGCATTCTCCAATCGGGGCACTTTTCCACGACGACCAGAATGTCGTAGTCCGAGTCCGGCCTTGCATCTCCTCTTGCGCGGGAACCGTAGAGTACGACTTTTCGAATATTGTCGCCGAATTTCGCCTTAAGCGTCTCTTCGACCTCTTTGATAAATTTCATGTCATTCATATCGACTTCTCCGCAAAATCTTTCAAAGCGGGTTCATTTGACATTCCGGAACTCTTCCAGCACTTCGTCGGCGTCGTATTGGAACGGCGTTATGCCGATGCGCGATATGGCCAAAAGGAAATCGAGACGGTTCACGCCCGCGATCCGGGCCGCGTTCTCCTGGGACAGGATTTCCATTTCGTACCATTTGGCCGCCGCCGGAAACTTTGCCTCGTCGGCGAACTCCGCCGAGGTTTTGCGAAACACGGGCAGCGCGCTTTCTTCGAATTCCAAAGTGACTTGGAATTTCATTTCCATCCCTCTTGTTTCCGGAGAAAAACATCTGTTCCCTTAAAATTCTTCCAACCCTTTTCGCAAGCAAGGAAGGCACCCGTTTCCGATTTGCAGCCGGATTTCGACGAGCGGCGAATCCGTGGTTTATTGACTTGGTTTGAAACTGGCAATTCGGTTGAGGCTAACACCGGATTCCGCGGCTTGAACGGCAAGCTTTCTATGGACATCCGGCGGAACGCGAACCATGAACTTGCCGCTGCAAGACCTTCAGTAAACAGGCTCGGGAGTAGTCTCCCCTGCCGTTTCCATGTCATGCACAACATAGGCAACCAATTTTCGAATACCCTTCAGAGCGGCCTCCGGGCTGGGAGCCAGCCAGCTTAAGCCGGGAAACTCCGCGCACAAGCCTGCATATTCGTTGTCGTCCTCGGACCAGGTTGCTCGGTACGCGTACCGGTCGTTTTTCAATGCCATGATCGACCCCCGGCTTTTCAAGGGCCAAAAGCACTTGCTTTACTTGGCTATCATCGATTCTCTTCATGTATGAATAGTATCCGTATCGATATTATTGTCAAGTTGCCTGGCCGAATTTCTTGAAACCAAAAACCCGCAAACTCGCCCCTCGCCTCTCACCTCGGCGCCAAGCGTGGCCTTCCGACTCCCAGCTCGTCCCGCGTCTCCTCTTCCTGAAAAAGACGCGCCACCTCCAGCATTTTCCGCCGATCCTCCTCCGCGAAAGCCGTCGCCGGGTTTTGGGGAAGGAAAAAAAGGCGTAAAAGATTGATGTCACCCGCAGGCTCGACTAATTATGCGAGAAG
>CAZNTU010000365.1:0-1965 GCA_964575975.1 uncultured Desulfobacteraceae bacterium | reverse complement strand
AAAAAAGGCGTAAAAGATTGATGTCACCCGCAGGCTCGACTAATTATGCGAGAAGCATCTATCGCTTGAACCAAAAGGGAGGCGCCACGAAAATCGGCCCGCGAGGATGCATGTTTATATGGGCCGCATTGCGGTTCATCCAGCTTTTGAAATCCTTTAGAATAGCGGGCCGTTCGAATTCGTCGGTTTTCGGGATGGCTCGAACAGTGTCGCGAACCTCTTCGCGCCAGACCAGGATGGTCTGGCTACCTTCGCCGAGGACGGATTATCGACGAAAAACTCGATTTGAGCTTTCGAATTATAACGACGGCTATTTCCATATCGGCGCGTTTGCAGCGGCCGGATTTAAGACCAAGTCCCAAAAATCGAATTGAATTGCAAAAGCTCGCCATTTATTATACGTTTTGCGATGACAAAATGATCGAGACGGCCGGAACCGAAACAAAAAGTTGGAGTCGGAAGAGTTCACCCGCGGGAAAATTTGCGCGACAATGTTGTTTGAAAAGCCTGATCGATCCCGGTGCGAAGTTCTTTGCCTATTGAAGTTGTGCCGACAGTCCGGATGATATATCATCGAAACGGCCCAAGTCGGCGAAAGGGGGGAAGCATGGAGCCGAGTGCGAAAATTGCGGCAAACCCGGAAAAATGCCGTATCGAAAACGGCGGTTCTCCGAAAAGAGAGGTCGATATCGAACGGATCAGGGACTTCTTGGACCGAAGGGCTCGAAAACTGCGGAACAAACGGGAAGAACCGAGGTTTCTAATTCTTGAAAGGGCCAAACTCGCCATCGCGGAGGTATTCCCCGGTTCGGGCGAAGAGGTCTACCTGATCGGCTCCGTCGCAAGGCCGTTCCATTTTTATTCTTTCTCCGACGTCGATATCGCCGTGAAGAAATTCCCCGGCGATATTCTCGAAATCCAGGCTCGGCTCGAAATTCTCTTGGACAGGGACGTGGACATGATCGTCTACGAGAAGAGCCGATTTAAAGAACACATCGACAGATATGGAGTGCGGGTGATATGAAAGAAGGCGTTTCCTTTCTGTACGGCTATCTGGAAAAGCAGCTCCAAATAATTCGCAAGCTCCACGGGGAAACCGTCGATCTGGATTTGGCAAGGTATGAAAACAGGTACGTCTTCGCCTTGAAAACCCTGCAACTGTATACCGCCATCGAGGATTTGTTCAAGCAAACCGCCAAAGCCTTCGAAAATCAGATCGAAGATCCCTCGCGATACCATAGGGAGTTGCTAAAAAGAATGAACATCCAAGTCGTCGATATCAGACCTGCGGTCGTATCCGACGATACGACGGTCTTTCTCGACAAGTTGAGAAGATTCCGGCATTTCGTCCGCCACGCCTACAGCTTCGAGTTCGATATCGACGAGCTTGAAATCCTGGGGAAAAGGCTTGCGAGCAAGATGGATCTGTTTTACAGGGACATTGCGCTTTTTAAATCGTTTCTGGAACGACTCCTCGATTCCGGGAAATCGTGATCCGAGATTCCAGCGCTCCCGTTTTTCTCGACACCGGCGCATTGGCGGACCAAGTTGCTTTCAACCCTTCGTTTCCGCCCACCACTTTCGAAGGGCATTCGCTTTGAAGGGCCCAACATGGGCTCTCGGCTCGATGTTCAAGATCGTTTCCCGAACCGATTCCTTTCCCGTGCCCGCAGCCTCCGCTCAATATCGTTTCCTCCGGTTAGAGGCCGTTTACCGCCCTGCATCCGCCCAGTTCGTCATCGTACAAATAGATAGCGGAAGGTGGACGGGCGCATGGGCAAATAGAAAATCTTCAAGCCACCTCGTGCTCCAGAACATTGCGCAGTTCAGGAAGACGGTGTTCGCCGCGAGGTTTCTTCGGCCGTGCGCCACGTGTGGACTGACCATGGAGACGAAGACGTCCGTCTCGGGCCGGGGAAGGAAAAGACGGGAGGTGGCGAACTTGGCGTGGTTGGCGACCGGGTC
>CAZNTU010000364.1:0-4432 GCA_964575975.1 uncultured Desulfobacteraceae bacterium | reverse complement strand
CAGCAGGATTGGCAGCGGGATCGGGACCGGGGCTATTTCGGCGACCAGCAGGGACAGCAGGGGATGCAAAACCAGCCCGGTTTCCAGCGGCAGCCTCAGGGCCAGTCCGGATGGCAGCAGCAGGATCAGTCCAGGGGCTTCTTCGGAAATCCACAAGACCAGAGTTGGCGCAACGAAACCATGGAGCAATCACAAGGCAGGTTTGATCAGTCGGAAAATAGGTCCCGCAGCTTTTCCGGCGACCGCGAGTCTCAAAATGATCGGCAGCAGCAAGGCGTATCCTCCGACTACGACAGCGGCGAGCAAGGCCGGCGAAATGCAACCCAAACCGAGGACCAGTCCGGAAATCGGTAGTATTTGGCGGGAATAAACGAGTCCTCTCATAATTGATCGATATATTTACAGAGGCGGTTGAGGGTCGATGCCCCACCGCCTCTTTTTTTTCGAACGGAGATTTTCCGGAGTGAAAAAGCGTTCGCGTCAAACTGGAAAATTCTTCTCGGCGATTTCCAATTGGCAGGTTTTTCCCGACTCCCAGACGTTTGCGCCGGAGACCACGCGGGGCCGCGGAATGTCCCTTCTCAGATTTCTTCTGGCGGTCGAGGATACCCAAAATCGTCGGTCTCTTTCCTTAAGCAGCTTCGAACTCAACTGTCCGTCCTTCGTGAACCCCATCATCAATTTCGGGATTCCGAAAGGCAGAGAATCGCCGGGCCGCTCCCATGTGTGCCAGGTCTTTCCGTATGTGCTTACAATCTTTTTCATCAGGCGATGTTCGATCCTGGCGGGAAGTCCCGGAGCGATCAAGGTCCCGGACCCGACCTCGTAATGATGGCTGTGCCACAGCCTCTTTTCCTCTTCCGGGAAGTGACGGAAAAGACGTTCGCCGACGATATACTCGACTCCCATCAGCCGCGCGTGGCGGTTGTTTCCGTCGAAGATCGTACACTGGATGAAATCCTCGTTGATTTGCGCGCAAAAATGATGCGCTTCCACCTGCCGTCCCATGTCGTCGGCGTAAAAGTGAAATCCGTTCAAATACATGTTCATCGCGGTCAACGGAATTCGGCTCTGTATCATCGCCGCCCCGGCCTCGAGCGCCCGGGAATCGGCCTTTTTTCCATCCCCCGGAACGACGGGACCCGCCTTCTCGGTCATGCTGCGTTGCCTGAAATAGAACAATGCGGCAAGACCCCCGAATATTGCAGTCTTTAACATACCTTTCACCTTGGATTCGAGTGATTCGCCGTAAATTTTAACGCCGCCTGGAGGCTTTCGAAACAGGGTAAATGCCAAATACGCCGTCTCCGTCGTGAAAATAACGCTCCGACCGCATTGTCCGTACTGTCCCGTATATCTATAGTGTGTCTGAAAAACAGAGGGAAGGAAAAAAACACAGAAGAGGAGTACACGATGAAAACACTGAAAATTTTCGCAATCTTCGCCATATTGGTGGGTTCGGCGGTTTCTTCGTACGCGCAGGACATACCGCTTGTCGAGCCCAGAGTCGAAAACGACGTGCCGTACATAACCGGGGGCGTGGGCATCGAGGAACGCGATGCGATGAGGGAAGCTCTCGCCGGCGATTACAATCTTAAGATAGTACTGGCCACCAAGAGCGGACCTTATCTGTCCAATATCCCTGTACGTATCATGGACGCCGCCGGAAACGTAATGATGGAAACCGACAATAACGGCCCATGGATTTACGTGAACCTTCCGAGCGGAAAATACACGGTCTAAGAGAATTACGACGGCAACGAAAAAACACGGGTCGTAAACGTGGACGGCGGAATGGATACGGTTTTCTTCCGTTGGGATTACCAGGGAGATCTTCGTACTCAAGCCGATTGACGGAAAAAAATGGACGACCAATGCGATGCGGCTCGGCTTCTGCCGAGCCGCCTTTTCTGGAAATATCCGGCAAGTCGCGAAGAGCGCGGCCGATGGAAAGCAGAGGTTGATAGAGCATGAACAAGCTCTCCGAAACCGAACGGCGCAATAAATTCGATCGGTTTTTCCAGCTTTTTCATTGGCTGGGGAGCCGCGAATTAGGCGTATTGGCGGCCGTGCTCCTGATCGTCGGCGGGATTTGGATCTTCGCGGAATTGGCGGACGAGATAGTCGAAGGGGAGCCCCGCGCCTTCGACGAAAAACTGATAATTGCCATGCGCAATCCCGGCGACTTGTCTGATCCTGTCGGGCCGAAATGGCTCGAGGAGCTTGGAAGGGATTTCACCGCCCTGGGAGGCGTCGGAGTTTTGACTTTCCTTACAGTCGCGGTGGCCGGGTATTTGATCCTGACCCAAAAAAGACGGTCCGCCGTTTTGATCGTCGTCGCCGTGTTGGGAGGTCTTGTTCTGAGCAACGTGCTGAAGACCGGTTTCGACCGGCCGAGACCCGATCTCGTCCCGCACGGATCGCACGTCTACACAGCGAGTTTTCCCAGCGGCCACTCCACCATGTCCGCAGTGACCTATCTTACGCTGGGCGCGCTTTTGGCCAGGGTCAATCCGCGCCGTCGCGTGAAAGCCTATTTGATCGCCATGGCCCTGCTTACGACGATAATCGTGGGCGCGAGCCGCGTTTATTTGGGAGTCCACTGGCCAACCGACGTGCTGGCTGGATGGACGCTGGGCATAAGCTGGGCCTTGGTCTGCTGGCTGGCCGCAATATGGCTCCAGAAAAAGGGGCAGGTCGAAGAGGAGGGCGAAACGACCGAGGAAATGCACGAGGAAAACGTTCGCCTGGGCCGATAGCGGCAGGGCGGGACCGTAGCTACCCCAATTTTATCAAGGAGAAAACGCAATGAACCCCAAAAACAAGAATAAGAGTCCATTCAACCCGTCGATCGTCGTCGTCTGGGCTGCCATGTTCGCCCTGCTTTCGTTGGCGGGGACGACGGCCGCGCAGGGCCAGTCTCCGGCGCAGTCTACTCCGGAATCGTTCTCGTACCTGGTCAATCGAATCGGCCCGTCCGTGGTGAACATCCGGGCGGAAAAGGTGGTCAGGACGCAGGACATGTTCGGCCCGCCTATGGAAGGTGGCCCGTTCGGGCAGCAAGATCCGTTTCAAGAATTCTACCGGCGCTTTTTCGGCGACCAGGCGCCAAGGGAATACAGGCAGCAAGGCCTGGGCAGCGGTTTCGTGATCGAGGAAAACGGCTTCATTCTCACCAACAATCACGTGGTGGAAGGCAGCAACGACATCGAGGTCAACTTCAAGGACAATAGAAGCTACCAGGCGCAAATCGTCGGGCGGGACCCGAAAACCGACCTGGCCTTGATTAAAATCGAGCCGGAAGAGCCGCTCCAGACGATGCCGCTGGGCGACTCCGACAATATCGAAGTGGGCGACTGGGTAGTGGCGGTCGGAAGCCCGTTCGGACTGGGCGACACGGTCACGGCAGGAATCGTCAGCGCGAAATTCAGAAGAATCGGCGGGGCCTACGACGACTACATCCAGACCGACGCCTCCATCAACCCCGGCAACAGCGGCGGTCCCCTGGTAAACGCCCAGGGTCAGGCCATCGGCGTAAATACCGCCATTTTTTCGCGCGGCGGCGGAAACATCGGAATCGGCTTCGCCATCCCCATTAATATCGCAAAGGACCTGATTCCCCAGTTGAAGAAAGGCGAAGTCATTCGCGGATGGCTAGGCGTCGGCATCCAGGAGATCACGCGGGAACTGCAAAACACGCTTGAACTCGACACGCGCGATGGCGCTCTGGTATCGCACGTGACCGAAGGCAGCCCGGCGGCCAACGCCGGAATCCAGCGGGGAGACGTGATCGTATCCTTCGACGGCCAAGAGGTGAAGCAGATGCACGAGCTTCCCTATATCGTGGCGAACACCCCCGTGGGCAAGGAAGTAACGGTGGAGATCCTTCGCGACGGACAAAGGCGGCGGTTGAAGGTGGAGATCGCCAAGCTGGAGGAGGAAAGCGTGCAGGCGAGCGCGCAAGAGGAGGCCGCCACGCCCAAGCTCGGGCTCAGCGTAAACGACATTACGCCCGAGATGGCGCAGAAATACAACCTTCCGACTGCGGAAGGAGTCGTAGTGCTTCAGGTGCTGCCCGGTTCGCCTGCGGAACGAGCGGGGATGCAAGCCGGCGACATTATTCTCGAAATCGGCAGGGAAAACGTATCGGACGTGGCCGGGTTCAAGAGGAAACTGGAGGAATACGAAGAGGGGAAAACCATTTTGCTCTTGGTACAGCGAGAAGGTACGACCGTTTACGTCACGGTCGAACCGATATCGTAAAACAAACATTACCCCCAGGCTTGAAATCTTTCGAAGAATAAGTTAAACGGATGCTCGTGCTTTCCGATACCTGGGAGGCCTTTTCTATTTAAAAGGAATTTCGGAAGAAAGGGATTGAACGGTGGATGCACTGGATAGAATCAGGCAACAATTTGCGGAACTGGGAAAC
>CAZNTU010000363.1:0-4441 GCA_964575975.1 uncultured Desulfobacteraceae bacterium | reverse complement strand
GCTTGACCACGGCGCAGATCGAGGAGTTGGCGGAATTTTTCGTGGATGCCCGAACCTTGGACGAAATCAGGGAGCGGGCGGAGGAAATGAGGCAGGGGAAATCCTAAAGGCGTCGTCCCGCCTATCCCTTGGGAGGTTCGCACCGAACGTATCCAATCAAGCCTGACTGTGGATCGACGCGTTCCGGAGCGATACCGTCGTCAGCGACGACGTGCAAAAGCTCGTCAAGTCCCCGAACGTCGATCCCGCCCGGCCGACCGGCATGGGGCTTTTGAAAGCGGAAAGGCTTGCCGGGATTGCCGAGGCAAACACCCCGATCATTGATAGGAAGGAACCGTGAGTCTATACCGGATATGAACTCGACGACCGCTTTCCGAGCATCGTCCATGTCCTTTCCGGAAATTTCGACGGCTTGGTTTTCAAGATTTTTCCCGTTGGGATGAACGATATGGTGCCTCTTTTTTATCGCGTCTATTATCGCCTTTTTTTGTTTGAATTCTATCCCCAGAACCTCTTTGTACAGGTGGCATGTTTTCGCCTACACGGGATTGGGTTCGAATTCGGTTCTGATTTTTTTTGCGATCTCCCCTCGAAGTTTCTCGTTTTTCGGGTAAATCTCCAGTTCCCACTCCACCCCGTCGTTCGAAGAATAAATGCGAATCGCGTATTCGTTTCCGTCTTCGTCGGAAAATTCCTCGAAATTCTCTACAAGGTTTTGACGGCGATTGTCACCCATTAGATTGAAAGATGGGACGCTTGCGATATGCAATTCGTCGTCGTCGAGGTAGACATAAATATACCCGTCGTCCACGGCGGGCATTCCTGTATTTCCCCCTAATTTGGTTTCCTCGGAATTTTTATATCTTTGCATAACCATCGTGCCTCCTTCGCTATTCAAACCGAATGAAATCATAAGATCGGAAATCGATTCGAATTGATCGGCGCTAAAAGCCCGAATCAAATTGCGGATCATGTCACGGCGTCAAATGCGCCCGCCGACTCTTTCCGACAAATTACAGGCAAGTCGGGAAACTGATTTGTGTCAACGGAAATTTTTGCGGGTTCCGGCAGAATTTCGAAGAAATTTGTCGCGAGCTGTCCGAATTCCCTCTGCTCGATTCCGTTTCGAATTCCCTTGTGGAAGACGTCGTCGCCCACGAGCATGGGAAGGGCGGGGTTCCGGCGGTACTCGTCCCGAAGCTGGGCCGTGCCGATGCGTCCCTTTTTCAGGGAAGTCCTTTCCCGGATGAAAACCGGCGAATCCGGTTCGTCGTCCTTGAGCCGCAGTTCGTTCATGTCGCGCAGCACCCGGACGATCTGCCGCTGACCGATGTCCGGATTGGCGGAGGTGCTCCTGCAACCGCGAAAGAAAGCAGGCGTGGCCATGATTCTGGAAAAGGATGACGTCGAAACGTGCAGGATAGTGGTGCAGGACCCGGCCACCAACCGCGTTCTGGCGCAATCCAAGGACATCGCGATCAAGTTGGGGACCAAGTGATGGAACGGACGGAAATCTTCGCAGCATGGGCTACGAGCCCTCGCGAATGGACCGGCGGTTGAAGCTGCATTTCCTGTTCCGGCTGATCCCGCTGTGCGAGCGCAACTACAACCTGGTGGAGCTGGGGCCGCGAGGCACGGGAAAAAGCTTCGTGATCCAGGAGATTTCCCCCTACTGCGCGCTCTTGACCGGTCCCACGACCGTGGCCAACATGTTCGGCCACATGAACGGCAGGCAGAAAGGCATGGTTTCCATCTGGGACGTGGTGGGCTTCGACGAGGTGGCGGACTTGCAGAAGATGCCCAAGGAGGTCGTCACCACGCTGAAAACCTACTGCGAGTCGGGAACGTTCCAGCGGGGCAAGGATTCGGACTCGGGAAACGCCGGCATCGTCATGTTCGGCAACACCAACCAGCCCGTCGACGCGATGGTGCGGACGGGCCACTTGTTCGCGCCCATGCCGGACGTCATCCGGGACGACATGGCGTTCATCGACCGTCTTCATTTCTATCTTCCCGGCTGGGAAATCCCCAAGATGCGGGTGGAGCTTTTCGGCTTCGCGAAGGAAATGAGCATTTCCAACTTCTACGTGGAGGTTTCGGATCTTTTGAACAACAAAGTCCAGGGGGACATCGGGGTGGCCTTTTTCGTGGCGGTCTTTTCGGCGATCAGGAAGAGCCAGGTGACGGCCGCGACCTTGATCCTGGGCGACATGAGCATCCAAGGGAACATCAAGCCGGTCCGCTCCCTGGCGGAACCGTTGCAGGTGGCCAAGGACAACGGCGCGAAACGCGCTCTGATACCGATCGAGAACAAGCGCAATTTCCTGGACGTGGACGCGGACATCGTTGAACACGTGGAACGGAGTTTCGATTCCGGCCGGCGCGCTTGCAGTTGCGGTTTTAGCAGCGCGTCCTTCAAGCTGTTTTCTTTTGATTGGGATTCTCCGCAAGGCTTGTGGAGAATCCCAATCCTGTCGAATACAACCTTGTTCCGGTTGCCGGACTCGTTGGGCAAAGGACGATTTCGAAGACTATTGGAGGAGATGGGGAGGGGCGCGGAAGCCGAACGACGATCGGAAATTCATTTATGCACTCGCATTTTTCGGATGAAATCCTCTGAATTCGTCCCGGGGTTTTCCGCGACACCCGTTGCGATGCCGCCGAAATCAATCAAGGTTTCGCATGATCGGTATGTTCGTACGTAGAATCGCCTCCCGAACCGGTTTGGAAAAATCGACCAGAACAAAAAACTTGGCGGGATACAGGTAATCTTCGCCCTCGTTGTCAACGATCCGCAAAAAACCGGATTTTGCCGCGTTATCGTCGGGCAGAACCTGATAAACCATGCGCGGCGTCAGCAAATCGGGGTCGTCCGTGTCTATGCAAATCGCCAATTTCGTCGATAAATCGTTATTTTCAGTCATAATGGATTCAATCCAGAAATCTTTTGATTCTAATTTTTCGTTTTCCTATGCCGTGGGCTTCGAACCAGTGCAATTCCGCAAATCGGAGCGTTCCATCGCTCAAGCGGACAGTGGCCATTCCTTTTAACTTTCTCCAGTTTCCTTCGCCGTATTGTTTTCGCAAAAGTGTCAATATCCGAATTCCACTCCCTGAAGCGATAGTCTCTGTATGAACAATCGGAGTTACAATCTCAAAGTTCATGCCGTTCTAGCATATGCAATATGAAGATCGTTCAGATAGCTATCCTGCACACGATAAAGGATACATTAATCATTATCCAAAAAATTAAAAAAATAAAAACGAAAAGTTGAATGGAGGGTCGAAACTTGGCGGAAATGCCCAGGATTTTAGGAAAGTCGCCGTCGGAGAGCTGGAACTGGAACAGTCGAGAAAACGCGCCCCTCCGAGACTCCGAGGGAAATTTGGTCGAGGGAGGGGAAGGCGTTCGGTTGCTCGCTTGGGGGACCTGTTTCTGGAAGCGTGGCTGGAAACGATTTGCGGCCGACTTTCGGATGAAATCGGAGACCCGAGATCGCCATCCGGGCAAATTCTGAAAAGAACCGCGTCGGCCCGATAACGCTCCGCTTGTTCGAGATAAAGATTCTCCCCAACGAATTACGGTCGTATCTTTACTAAAATCTCAAAAGGCTTTTCGCCAAAATTTTCAAATCCCCCCCGAACGACCGCGTGGCCGCGTAGAAGTTTTCCGCGACGAGTTTCTCCTCCGGAGAGAGGTCTTCCCGCGTTTCGACTTCCCACAGGCGGAAAAGCCCCGACGGCGCCTGTCCCCGTACTCTTTTCCATTCATCGTTCAAGGCTTCCGTCTCCTCCTCGGTCAGGGGCGAAGTTCCGACGAGGCAGAGATCGCCTTTCAGGACATTGACAAGGCCGGGCAGCTTGGATATCAGCGGCCGGGGGCTGTCGAATCGAAAGAGCGTGAAAGGCTTCGGAAGCAGTCTTCCCTCGAGATCGGCCCGCATAAGCGAGCCGTAGCGCGGCTCGGCAACGAAATATTTCCTGGAGGGAAAAATCGCGTGGTACAGAAACAGCGTCGCAACGACCGGGGAAAACAGGATCGACAGCGCGAGGGCGCACGCGAAATTGAAAGCCCTTTGCATTTTGCGGGAAAAGGACCGCTTTTCCAGGTCGCCGATGATGTGGTCCTCGTCGATGAACACGTCGATTCCGCGAGACACGTCGATCAGCCGGTTTTTGCCGACGATGGCGCCTTTGATTTCCGTATGGGGGCCGACGTAGGTCCCGTCTAGAATCACGCTTTCTTCCACGTGGACGTTTTTATCGACGATGACGTTGTTTCCGACGATCGAGCCGTCGATGCGGCTGCCTTTCAGAACTCTGGACCAATCGCCGATCAGGCAGGGCGGGGACAGTTCGACGCCGGGGGCGATTTTCGCCCGTCTGCCTGTCCTTGTCCCGA
Source organism: uncultured Desulfobacteraceae bacterium (assembly GCA_964575975.1). Taxonomy (GTDB): domain Bacteria; phylum Desulfobacterota; class Desulfobacteria; order Desulfobacterales; family SKZT01. The sequence continues at coordinate 39 of CAZNTU010000363.1, read as the reverse complement.
ACCCGTTTTCCTTGCCGGGCACGATGGCCCCTACGATTT
>CAZNTU010000362.1:0-4552 GCA_964575975.1 uncultured Desulfobacteraceae bacterium | reverse complement strand
GTTTTGGCATTTCGGAACCTTAGCGGCAGACGGCGTCCTCCCGTCCCCCTTATTGCCTTATTAATGCCCGTTCTCGTGTTCGTAAATAAGGTCGTCGGCATTATTCACGAATTGCGCAACGGTCTTCTCGGGTGGCACACGACCGCACTGGTCGAAAAAAGCAGGTTGTTATTCTTTGTCTATGCAATCGCCGCATACGCCGAAAAAATCCAGTCTGTGCGTCAATATTCTAAACCCGGTCTCGCGGGCGACCTCCTCCTGCATGCTTTGTAAGGATTCCAAATCCGGATCGATGATCTTTTTGCATTTTACACAGATTACATGCGGATGCGGATACGGTCTGTTTCCATCGTAGCGGTTGCCCCCATCGGGAAGCCCTATCTCCAAGGCTTCTCCCAGGGATTTGATCAGCATGACGTTTCTATAGACGGTGGCCAAGCTCATGGTGGGATAGTCTTCCCGGAGGTTTTCGTAGATTTGATCGACGCTGGGATGCCCTTTGCTTTTCGCCAGAATTTTCGCGATGGCGAGCCTCTGGGGCGTGAGCTTGTGGTTGTTTTCAGCAAGCTTTCTCTTGATTTCGTCGAATCTTTTTTTCGGTTCGGTCAAAGCTATTCTTTTCAAAGAATGAAAGAGGTCCAAAAAAATTAAATGATAATAATTTTCAAATAACACACCCTCTCTGACGAATCAAGTCCATTTTGTCCGGCAATTCTAATTTTGACCGCCTCGTTATCTCGTTCCCTCGTTTTATCTCGTTCCCGCGTTTCACGCGGGAACGAGATGGACGAGATGGCGAACCGGCGGCCGAAGTGGAAACAAAGACTGCCAGTCGCTTTGCCCGTCGGATGTTGTCGAAACCAAAATGGGAATTGCTGTATTTTGTCTTTTTCAATTTTTCCAACCGAAAAGAACCGAGCATAAGGAGGTTTTCAACTTTGAAAAAACCGACAGGCAAATTCGGCCTCGCTCTTTCTTTTCGCCGGGTTTTCGAACCAAAGCGGCGCCGCTTTCTCTCATTTCTATTTCCATGAACGCGTCTCGCAAATTCCGGTGGCAGAGAAAAAGGCCCAGTCGGGTCTCGGTGTCTCCATTCTCGTAGTCTTCCAAAATCTTCCTGGTGGTATTCATGCCATTCCTCCCTTACGAACGTTCGTACTTGTTCTGGCCTCAAGAAACGATCCGGACAACCCAATATCCGCAGTTTGCAAAATCTTACCGATAATTTTTCAGCAATTGGTCGAGCGCAACCCTGTTTCGCTGCTGAACATCGTTATAGTCAAGCAATTTGTAATAAAGATTAAATCCAAGAAGAAGAGAATAAAGTTCGAACGCGAATTGGTCGCAATCGATATCGGGCCTGAAATCGCCGGCCTGAACGGCTGATCGTGCGATGCGGCGCAAGCAATCCACCCATTCGTTTTGCTGTCGCAACAAAAAGTCTCTAACTTTTCCAGGCCGGTCCTTGAAATCCGTACTGGCCGTCACGAAAATGCATCCTCCCGCCAGATCGCCCGTCCAGTTTATCCAATTGTCCACCAATGCTTCTATTCGGGCGATGCCAGCCTTTGTTTTCAAAGCCGGGACAACCACCTGTTCGGAAAACAAGTCGCCCGCATATTTCAAAATTTCCATTTGAAGTTTCTCTTTGGATTGAAAATGAGCGAAAAGTCCGCTTTTCGACATGCCGGCGGCGTTAGCGAGTTCTCCGATGGTCAGGCCTTCCAGCCCGACGCGGCTGGCGATGTCGAGGGCGGTCTGCAGGATTGCCAGTTTGGTGTCAACGCCTTTGTTCATGCGCGACAAATAGCACGATCGTTCGTTCCTTGTCAACTGAAATTCTGCGCTCCCGCAAGAAATTGCAGTCAGGGGGCCAGCTTTTCGATGAGAGCCCCCACGTATCGGGAGCGGAACTGCTCGGCTGCCATGGCCCTTTTTAGGGGCGGAAGCCTGAAAACGGCGCCAAGCACGGCAGCCATGGCCCTGTGGCTGAACAAGGCCGCGTTGTCGAAGATCAGGTTTTGAAGTTTCCCTCGCTCGACGGCCATCAGCACGGTGCGGTACACGCTGTCCACGGGCGTTACCACCCGTTCGGGTCGCGATTTCAATGACAGTGCGTCTTCCGGACATGTGCGGACGCAAACTCCGCATCCCAGACACAACTTTTCGTCGAGCTTTGCCTTTTTTCTCTTCGGCCGCGCGGGATCGTTGGCCGAAACAAGGCTCATGGCCTCCACGGGGCAAACCGACACGCATTTTCCGCAACCGTTGCAAAGAGATTGTTCGATCTCGGGGATGAAATTGGTGGTATGGACCGGCGAAAGAAGCGCGAACCTCCTGGCGGCGATCAGGGCCTCGCAGCAGCATCCGCAGCAGTTGCAAACGAAATTCACCCCGTTTTGCGCGTTTTCCCCGAACTGGACCAGATTGTTCTCGTATGCTTCGTTTAAGAGTTCCAGCCCTTCTGCCGGTTCGACTTTTCTGGCGTGGCCGTGGCGAATCAAAGAAGAGGCCGACGTGTTGAACGTCATGCAGATATCCTTGGGAGCGTCGCAATCCTTTCCCACATGGGACATCTTGTGCCTGCAATAGCAAACGCCCACCGCCATGGGGGAGGCCGTTTCGATAACGTGCGAGGCCCTCTCGTAATCGAGAACCTGAAGCGCGTTGACCGACGACAGGACAGGCTCCTGTACGAATACCCGTCCCAATTGGGTTTCACCCTCCGTGAACAGACAACGGATGAAATTCTCCTCGACGTTCAAGTATTGGTAAAAAAGTTCGCTCAACGCCTGTTGGTCGATGTCGTCGCGGACTCGCATGAGGGAGAACTCGAAAAAGCCCGCCATGGGGGGCGGCAGGATGTAACGGGTTTCGCCGTTCTCTTCAATGTCGAGAAGTATCGCTCGGGATGCGAGACGGTCCAAAGTTTTTCGGACCTCCGCCAAGTCCATTTTCCATACCCGTGCCGCCTTTTCGACGGTGAAGGGTTTTATGGGAAGAAGCGAGACCAGTTCGGCCTCTTTTTCAGTGAAAAGAAGTTTCAAAATTTTCGATAAAAGCTCCGACGGAGGTGCGCCCTGCGGAAAACGATTCAGGCGCTCCGTAAGTCTGGAATAAGCCGAATGCGAATTTCGATGGGCCATCTTGAAACAGACCTCTTTATAAAATTATTGATTTTCTCTCTGGCGCTTTGAAACGAGAAAATCGGGTTTGACATTTTGTCCCGATGACGAGATACAACGATAGCAATATCGTTTTTCTGTGTAAATAAAGCTTTCACTGTATTTGCCTTATCTCGCGGGAACGGTACTATATAGTTGGTAAAGGAAAGGGATGACGAAGTTTGCCGGAGGCGGAATTTGGCGGATGCGTAACGGGAGGATTCGCAATGATCGACCATTTTGGCTTTCTTGCGCCTTATTACGATTTGTTTCTTGGACGGGGACGCCCGAAACGTTTGGCCCGCCTTTTAAACATTTCCAGCGGAAGTATTTTGCTGGACGCCGGGGGCGGTACCGGGAGAGTCTCGTCTCATTTCAGTTCCGAAGCGGGACGCGTCGTCGTGAACGACATATCGTTTCCGATGCTTGCCCAAGCCCGCAAAAAAGAAGGGCTCTTGCTCTCCTTGGCTCCGGCCGAGACGCTTCCGTTCAAGGACTGCATTTTCGACATGATCGTCGTGGTTGACGCTCTTCACCATTTCGAAGACCAGGAGGCATCGATGGGAGAACTCGCCCGCGTGCTGAAACCGGGAGGAAGACTTGTCGTCGAAGAACCGGATATAGAGCTTTTTGCCGTGAAAGCGGTGGCGCTTGCGGAGAAGCTGTTGAAAATGCGGAGCCGTTTTCTTTCCGCAAAGGAAATCGGCCGAATCGCGGAACATGTCGGTTTGAAAACGCGCATAGAAAAGACGCGGGCGTTTCGAACCTGGATAATCGCCGACAAATAGGCGGTCCGCTTCGCCTTGCTGTCTTTCCGATTTCCCGCTTAAACGGCGACGGCATCGCCCATTGCCTTGTACCCAAACCTTCTACAACAAGACCGCTTCCGGCAAAAAATCCAAGCACGTTGATTTGGATTTTTCTTTATCCATAACAGTTGGACGGCAAATCCGGGTCCCAGCCCATTTCCAGATGAAGCCTGCGGCAGGCGCTTACATCAAAGCCCCTTCCCTTTCCTGTGTCGGCCTCCAAATCGCGGGGGCTTGCCCCCACCTCGGGAAAGAACAGGTTGGCGCCTGCGGCCAAGGACGCGGAATGCGGTTCGTGAGTGCAGTGTGCCTTGGGCGTTCGACCCATTACCAGACGGCTGACCGCCACAAGCTTTGCCATCTCCCACTCGGTAATCATGCCATGCTTTTCCATAGGAGAACCCGGAAAATTGACCCGACGCATCACCCCGCTATAGGTCGCCCCGTACTCGCGCGCGAGGAACATCAGCTCCGCGATCTCTTTGGCGGAATGCTCCGGCCCGACCGGTTCCACGCAGTTCATCCACCGGAGGCCCACGTCCCGAAAAACCTTGATCGTCTCGATTCTCTTTCCAACTT
>CAZNTU010000361.1:0-4575 GCA_964575975.1 uncultured Desulfobacteraceae bacterium | reverse complement strand
CGGCCGGTTTTGAAAGACGTCCGCAAAAGACATGAGCATGTACGGACCGAAGAAAAAGCGCGCGGGGCGAACGCGACAAGTCGCGAAAGATTCGCCCGGTGATTCATACTCGTTTTTTTTTTCAGGGGGACGCAATGGATAGAAGAACCATGTTGAAATGGCTTGTCAGGGGCATAGGACTGACAACTGCGGCATTGGTCGGCATACCCGCGCTTATAGCCGGTTTCGCGCCGGTATGGATGCACCCCAGGCGGCGAACGTGGAGGGCGGTCGGACCTTTGGAATCGGTTCCGGTGGGCGAGATGCGCAAAATGATCGTTTCCTTGCCGGAAGAGGAGTGGGGCGAAGCGCTGCGGGAAAAGGCGGTTTACGTCTGGCGTCCGTCGGCCGAAGAAACGGTCGTCTATTCCCGGAGCTGCACCGACCTGGGATGCCCCCTGACTTTCGATCCGGGCAGCCAATGCTTCTTCTGTCCCTGCCACGGAGGCATTTTCGACAAAAACGGCGAACGCTTGGCCGGACCCCCGAATCGCCCCATGTACCGGTTCGCCGTTCGGACCGTCGGGGGCGAAATCGAGATCGACCTGCGTTCGGTGCCGCCGATGGCGTAGGAACTCAGCATGGGAGACAAGGTAAGTGCTAAAAAAGATCGTCGCGGAACGTTTCGGCTATGTTCCGTTCAAAGAAAAAGTTCTGAAAAGACGGGTGCCGGAGACGCCCTGGTATCAAGGCGACGGCGCGACTCTGACGACGCTGCTCGCGATTCAGGTCGTCACCGGCGTCACCATGACCCTCTATTACACGAACGCCGCGGATTACTCCTACGACAGCGTCCTGCATATTACCGATCAAGTGACCATGGGGTGGCTGGTCCGAGGAATTCATTACTGGTCGGCGGGAATAATGGTTGTAATGCTGGTTTTGCACTTTTTTCGGCATCTGTTGCTGGGAGGCTACAAGGCTCCGCGCGAAGGAACCTGGATCATCGGGGTATTCCAGTTTTTTCTGGTGCTCGCGATGTCGTTCACCGGCTACGTGCTTCGATGGGACGAACGCGCGGTTTACGCCGCGCGGGTGGTTCTCAACATGTTCTACAACGTTCCGCTGATCGGCGAGGAACTTGTGCTTCTGGTTCAGGGGGGACCGGAACTCGGGTCGGCGACCCTTACCCGTTTCTTTTCGGTTCACGTCTGGGTATTTCCCCTGTTTCTGCTAGGCCTGGTGGGGATTCACCTTTACTTGGTAATCGTTCACGGCGTGACGTCCATGGCGGAACGAAAGAAGCCGGTAGAAACGGTCGAGGAGCATAAGAAGGTTTACAAGGAGGCTGCTCTTTCGGAGGAGGAGGGAGAATGGTTTCACCCGACAACTGTTTTTCTGACCGGCGCCATGGCTTTTGCGGTTTTCTGCGCGGTCTTCGCTCTGGCAGTGACCGTGGGGCCTCGGGAGATGTATCCCGAAGGGAATCTGATCGAACGCAGCATGCCTCGGGAAGAATGGTGGTTCTGGTGGTACAGTTCCCTGATCGCCCTGCTGCCCGCGGCCGTCGCGCCCGTCTTTTACGTGGCGTTTCCATTGGGTCTGCTCATAGGGATGCTGCTTTTGCCGTTCCTGGACCGCGGCCCGAACAGGGGCTTCCGCAAAAGACCCTTCTGGACCGCTTTCGTCGTGCTGTGCCTGATCGGAATTCTGTGGCTAACCTATTTGCGAACCAAGTCGCCGTGGACGGGATGGCCGGAGACGACTCCGCCCCCGGTCCCCCTCGGCGTGACAATCTCCGAAGACGCGGAAACGGGTCGCAGTCTCTTCGTTCGGTATGGCTGCAACAGTTGCCATGCCGTCTCTTCGCACGGGCGCCAAGTCGGGCCCGATCTGGCCGGAATCGAACGTCGCATGTCCAAGGAGGAGCTTCGCCAATTCGTTTTGAACCCGGCAGAGGGCGTGGCGATGCCGAGCTATCAAGGGAGGATATCCGAAAAGGATCTCGATCTCGTCGCCGAATTCGTTCTTGTGGCGCAAACCTTCCCTCGCGAATGAAGACTTCGGAACGGGATACGCTTTTCCGTCCATGGAGAGTATATCGATGCGAATTAAAATCGAATGGATCGTATTGGCCGTCGCGTTTTCGGGAATCTTGCCCTTTTCCGGCGCGACGCAACCGGAACACGGGATCGACCTTCCCTCGTGGTCCGTGCCCGGAGGAAATCCGGAACGCGGACCGGAGGCGATTCTCAAGTACGGTTGTTTCGCGTGTCACGTGATTTCGGGGGTTCGCCAGGCAAACGGCCGGGTGGGTCCCAAGCTGGAGGATATCAGGGAACAGATATACGTCGGGGGAGTGCTGGAAAACTCGCCCGAGAATATGATCGAATGGATTCGGCATCCCCGGAGACATTCCCCGGAAACCGCCATGCCCGACCTGGACGTTTCGGACCGGGACGCCCGCGATATCGCCGCCTACCTTTTCAAGGAGCGATAGGGATTGGAAAATGGAATATTCGAAAGCAAGCGAAGACAAGGCCTTGTCGGGAGGGAATTTGCCTTTGCGGGTGACAGGGACGATCGGAGCCTGTATTCTCTTGAGCAAACCCAGAATCGTGCTGCTCGTCGCGACGACCGCGCTGAGCGCGATGGTGCTCGAAGGGACTCTCCTGCTCGCCCCTTGCAGGTTCGCCGGCGTCTTGGCCGGGATATGCCTGGCCGCTTGCGCCGCCAACGCCTTCAACCAGTTCTGGGATCGGGATATCGACGCCGCGATGGCGCGAACCAGGACCAAACGGCCGATCCCGACAGGCAAAATCGGTCCCTGCGGCGCGCTCTGGTTCGGCGCGGCCTCCGGAACGGTCGGGGTTTGCCTGCTCGTTTCCGCAGGCAATGCGTTGGCCGCTGCCTTGGGATTCGGCACGATCGTTTTCTACGTCTGCGTCTATACCATGTGGCTCAAGCGGAGAACGTCCTGGAACATCGTCGTCGGCGGAATCGCGGGGGCGACGCCTCCGCTTATAGGCTGGGCGGCGGGCGCGGGCGATTTGGACAGCGTGCCGCTTCTCATGTCCCTGATCGTCTTTCTATGGACGCCGCCGCATTTCTGGGCTCTGGCGCTGTACGCGAAAAACGAGTACGCCTCGGCGGGCGTTCCCATGCTTCCCGTAGTCGCCGGGGAAAAAGCCACTCGTATTCAAATCGCGTCTTATACGTCGATTCTTCTCCCGGTCGTCCTTTTTTTCGGAATCCGAGCGGAACTGGGTTCTTTTTTTCTTGCGACCACCACGTTGACGGGGTTGATTTTCGCTGCGAAAGTCGTCGCCCTTTGGATTCGCAAGGACGATCGATCCGCGCGGGAACTCTTCGGATATTCGATTTTCTACCTGACAGTCGTTTTCGCGGCGATGCTGGCGCCAAAATGGTAAGCATGAGTCGATGGGCGCCGCGCCGCCGTGGAAGGCGGCGCTACCGGACGTCGGCGAGGCCCTGCCTTGGGGCGAAGAACTGGAAAACCGGTAATTCGGAATGGATTTCGGATGAAAAACCCCCACTCGAAAGAGATGGCTTTCATGACCTCGGTTTCATACTTTTCCAGTCCCGAAGGAACGACGAAGTGTCCTATTGTTCGCTTTTTCTCTCCTCTTCGCCGGCTTTATGCTGCCAAGGCCATTTGCCCGTCATTTCCACCTCCAGGGTAAAGCTGAGGAAGGTCCGGATGATCACGATGATCGCAAGGACCGACACGGTGTCGAAAGACAGTTCTACCGCCACGGTGGTGATGATGTCGCCCGCCACCAAAAATTCCAGCCCCAGCAGAACGCCGCCGATCAGACGGTCGCGGGTTTGATGGAAAACGATTCCGCCGTCGTTTCCTTTGGCAAGGTTGTACGCGGCGCTTATAAGGGAATACAATGTAAAATACAGGATTATCCCCACTCCGAGAATCTCGATCAAGGCCGCGCACCACTCGGCAAATGGCTTGACAAATTCGATCATGGTTTCAAAACGGAAGAATCCTTTTCTGTCTTTATGATTTCGCCGGGGATGGACTTTTTCTTTGTTTTATGCGATCGGCCATTTTGCCGTGACCACTCCGACCAATCAAACCATGGCGATCAAGTTCCGTTCCATGGATGCGGATATCGATTGGCGGACCTCGAAAAAACCGGACCAGGGGTCTCGTTCCAACGATTCCAGGCGGAGGGGAAGATTTTCGACCGTGTACGAATCGGGTTTCAAGTTCTCGTCCAGTTCGTCCCAGGCGACGGGGGTCGAAACCGGCGCGACGGGACGGGCGCGGGTCGAAAACGGCGCGACGTTCGTCGCGGCCCGGACGTTTCTCAGATAATCCACGAAAATCCTGTTGTTTCTTTTTGCTTTGCTCGCGACGGAAACGAATCTTTTCGGGTATTTCCGGGCCATTTTTTCCGCGACGGCCTTGGAAAACGCCTTGGTCTCGTCCCAGTTCTTCTCCCGCGCCAACGGGACCGCAATATGGAAACCCTTTCCGCCGCTCGTTTTGACGAAACTTTCAAGCCCGATGTCGTCGAGCAGTTTTTTCAGCGACAGACAGCCTTCCAGCAACTCGAC
>CAZNTU010000360.1:0-4580 GCA_964575975.1 uncultured Desulfobacteraceae bacterium | reverse complement strand
TCCAGAGGATTTTGCGGACGAAGTTTCTCTTGCAGTCCTCCTGCTCGTCGGGGTCCGCGTCCGCTCTTCTTTTTGATGCCGGCTGCCTTGAACATGCGCCACACGCCGGATTCAGTCTTGTATTCGACGCCCCATCGCTCCTTCAAATAGTCTCTGGTCCGGGCCAGGGTGGAAATCTCGCCGTGCCGCATTTTATCGTCGAGGTACTCCATGACGTCGGCGGTTGCGCTGGCCGGTCTTCCGGGAGGAGAGCGCACCTCCGGCAGCCCCTCCAAACCGGCCTCCTTGTAGGTTTTCCACTACCGTTGCAGCCGATTCCAGGTGTAACCGAGAAGAATCGAGCATTCCACCGCGGCGGGGACCGTTCCGGTCTTCGGCAGCCAAAGCATCCTATCCGTGGGCCACGCGCGCTTCGAGCGCAACGATTTTTCCAGCTCCGAAAGCTCCTCGGGGCTTTCGACGATTTCTTTTTGGTAATCCACTCGCATTCCCGTCCTCCTGAAAATATCGGTCCTGAACAACAAGATGGGAATCGAGTGCCGGAAATTCAATTGGTTACGGAATTATGTGTTCGAAACGGTATTAGGGCGCATGAGCGACAAAATCGAAATCGACCGAAACGCTATCGGGCCAGGGGGAGGTTTCCCAATCTTCAACCTCGAAGCGAAAACAGGCTATATTTTCCGGCACCGGTTCGCCGTATAGGATTTCATAGTCCCGGACCATGCCGGCTATCGCGAAACCCGCAGGCAAGACCGACCAATTGCCTACCGGGGTCGGAGCGACGACGCCTCTTTCGCGGATGCTTTCCGTAAGATAGTGGCGCAGGTCCCCTTCGGTTCGGGCGATCAGGCGGTCGGCCGGCTTTTCGATCCCCGCGCCCTCGGTCAAGTGATAACCGCCGCCGTTGCCTCGATAGGAATTGACGGCGACCTTGTATTCCGCTGCGGGATCGAACGAGGTTCCGTCCGCCATGCGGAAAATATCGACCCGATTTCCTACGGGTCGGGTCACGTCGACGGCGTATACGATCCCGGCCGCGGAATCGTAGTCGTAATGGCGGGTTCGCGGCGACCAGGCCCATTTGCCCGAAACTTCGTCGAAAAAGGGTTCCTCGTTGAAACGGAACAGATGATCCCCGCAGCAGGTCATTCGATTCAACCAGTTGTCGAAGTTGTATTCCAGGTAGTCCTTGATCTCCCTGCCGCGCCCGTTCGGACTTCACGTAGGCGAAAATTTGCGCCAGAGAGGTTTCGACGCCCCGGTTTTCGATGAAATCGTAGGGGAACAGGTGACCATGGATATCGGTGGTTTCGATGATTTTCAAGGCGACGGTTTCGGGTTTGGCTTTGCGCGCCGGTTCCATATCGCCCGTTTGGCCGCATGTCCCGGAAGTGGTGCGGAAAGGAATGAAAAAACCGTCGTCCGCGTAGCCGTCTTCGAAACGACGGCAATCCGGATGTCGCGTATGGGGCCTAACGATTCTTTTGTTTGGAAACATCGTGTTTTATCAGGGTAAAAATAAAAGACAAATATTGTTATAATAATCTAAATTATGGTGTAGACAATACAACAGGCGTTTTTGTGTTGTCAACCCAATTTTATTATAAGGCCGTAAACGGAACAATAATACCCCTTGACATCTCCGGTCGAGTTCGATACATACCCACACCCCGTATGTGTATAATGGGGAGATGAACCACTGAACAACAACTTTAGGGGATTGAATTAGGAGGATAAAATGGCACTTTGCGGAGACGACCATCCCAAGTTGATCGCACGGATAAACCGGATCGAGGGGCAGATTCGCGGTCTCAAGAAAATGGTGGAGGAAGATCGGAACTGCTTGGACGTATTGAAGCAGATAGCGGCGGCCGGGGGGGCCCTGAGATCTTTGGGCGCGTTGATCTTGGAGGACCACCTCAAGGGGTGCGTCGCCAATGCGATTCGGAATCGGGACCACGAGTCGGAACTCATCGCGGAAGTTGTCGACATATTCAACAAATTCAGCAAATAGGAGGGGGGTGGAATGATCGGACGTTTTTCGAAACTGGGCGCCTATCAAGAACTGTTCACTTCGCGCGAAATCTACGTCGCCGTCGGCGGGGGGCTGTTGGGGCTGGCGAGTTATATCGTGGATTACGGACGGCCCTCGTCGAGCATTTACGGATATGCATTGGCGTTGGCGTCGGTTGCCGTCAACGGCCTGCCCATTGTATGGGGGGCGATCAAGGGCCTTGCCGAGCGCAAGGTCAACGTCGACGAACTTGTCAGCCTCGCCATTGTCGCCAGTTTGATTCAAGGCGAGTTTTTGGCCGCCGCCGTGGTGAGTTTCGTGATGACTGTCGGCGGATTGATCGAAGAGGCGACCGGCGATTCGGCCCGCAAGGCGATTCAATCCTTGATCCGCATATCGCCGCAACTGGCCACCGTTTTGAGGAACGACAAAGAGTTCGCCGTTCCCGTAGAGGAACTGGCGGTCGGGGATTGCGTTCTCGTCAAGCCGGGGGAACGCATTCCCGTCGATGCCGTCATCGTTTCGGGCGTTTCGGCCGTGGACGAATCGATCATGACGGGGGAGTCGTTGCCGGCGGAAAAGGGAACCGGCGACACCGTTCTCGCCGGCACGCTGAACTACAACGGCGTTTTGAAAGCCAAGGCGCTCAAGGTGGGCAGCGACACGACATTGGGCAAGATCGTCAAGCTGGTCGGCGAGGCCGAAACGTACCGGCCCCGGACCGTAAGACTTATCGACCGATACGCCCGTTGGTTTACGCCCGTCATACTGTTTTGCGCCGCCGTCGCCTGGGGGTTCACGGGCGATGTCGACCGGGCCGTCGCCGTTCTGATCGTCGGCTGCCCGTGCGCATTGATCCTGGCCGCTCCCACGGCGACCGTGGCCGCATTGGGTCGCGCGGCCAAGGCGGGCGTTCTCGTCAAGGGAGGGCAGTACCTCGAGCAAGCGGCGTCCGTCAAGGCGGTTCTTTTCGACAAAACCGGCACGTTGACGCTGGGAGAGCCTAGGGTCGTGGAGATCGCCTGCTCCGGGGGGCTCACCAAGGAAGAGGTGCTCTCATGCGCCGCGAGCGCCGAGCAGTATTGCACGCACCCGTTGGCGCGGGCGATCATAAAAGCGGCCCAATACGCCAAAGTCGCGATCAACGGCGCGCAAAACGCATTCCACGAGATCGGGCTTGGCGTCCGGGCCATGGTCGACGGTTCCGTGATAGAAGTCGCCAGCGCCTCCGTTTGCGAAAGTACCGGTTCGTTTCCCAAGCATCTCAAAGAGTGCGCGGACAACTCGATTTCGCTCGGCATCACTCCGCTCGTGGTTTTACGGGATCGGCAACCCGTCGGATTGTTCGGCGTAACGGACAAGATTCGGCCTGCGGCCGCTTCCACCGTCCGGGAGTTTAAAAAACTCGGGATCGATTCGCTGGCGATTTTATCCGGAGACCATGAAAAATCCGCGTTGCGCGTCGCCCAGTCGGTCGGCATCGACAAAGTCTACACTAACTTGAAACCCCAGGACAAAGTGGATATCGTCAAGACATACCAGTCGAAGAATATGCCGGCAATGTTCGTCGGCGACGGAATCAACGACGCGCCGGCGCTGGCTTCCGCGCAAATCGGCGTGGCCATGGGCGCGGCGGGAACCGACGTCGCTCTGGAAACGGCGGACGTCGCCCTGGTCCACGACGACATTTCAAGATTGCCGTGGCTGATTCGGCTTTCCCGCAGAATGCTCCTGATTATAAAGATCAATATCGTATTCGGACTGGTCTTCAACTCCATCGCGGTCGTAGCTGGCGGCATGGGATGGCTGAGCCCGATCATGGCCGCGGTTGCGCACAATGTCGGAAGCGTTCTGGTCGTCATGGCATCCGCCAGCCTGGCGATCTATCCCGACAATTCCGAAGCGGAGCGAAGGGGCATTTGTCGATTTGGTTCTCGAAAAAAGTCTTGACAAGAATCACAAATCTCATTTATGGCTCCCTCCGCAAATTTGAATTGTCTATTTTGTTGAGAGCGCACTTACGATCTTCGGTCTTGTTTCAAATCGACGCGGAGATAGTGAAGGCGTGACCGAAAGCGCGAAAACGCGCTCGTGTCGAGCCTTTTTTTTAGCGGCATCGATCGAACGACGACAACCAAAGAAACGTTATCAACCATGAAATATTCGAACGGAGGATTGAAGATAATAACCGTCGCGGGAACTCCATCCTCGGGAAAGACATCGGTGATCGCCAACCTTTCTCGACGACGAATGGCGGCTAACCATCGTCGAAGAACTTAAAACGCTGAACGCGAACGAAGGTCTGACCATTTTGATGGCAAACCACGAACTCGAACCCGTGGAGCGAATGGGATCCGAAATTCTATTTGTGGACGAGTCGCCTGTCGTCATCCGCAGAGGATGACTATCATGACGCCATTCGCATTCCGGCAGGATGCTGACAGTTCGGAGATCCGTAGGTTTCTTACGAATATTTCCATGCCGTACTTCCAGACGATACGGTTCTGTCAATCGTTCCGAAATTCGGTTGGATTCTTCCAACATGCCGAAAACGTTCAATATC
>CAZNTU010000359.1:0-4606 GCA_964575975.1 uncultured Desulfobacteraceae bacterium | reverse complement strand
AGGCGTACTATCCGCACGCCAAAAAGCTTCACATCCGCATCACCGGAGACCGGAACACGGGTCGGTTGCTCGGCGCGCAAATGGTCGGACATCGGCAGGCGGAAGTCTCCAAGCGCGTCGATGTTTTTGCCGCCGCGCTTTTCCACGGGATGCGGGTGGACGAACTCTGCGATTTGGATCTTACGTACACGCCGCCGCTGTCCAGTCCGTGGGACCCGGTTCAAACGGCTGCGCTGCAATGGTGCGCGGAACGGTGAACCCTTGCCAATCTTTTGCCTCGACTCGAGAAACGCGGAATCGGCCACATATCAAAAGTATTGAATTCGATCACTGCAATATGTATTGTAATCAATCGAACCTCGGCGATCTAATAAACAGACGGAATGTAAAAAGAACGGCAAAAGAAAAGGATGAAAAAATCGATATGAAAAGAAATTGTACGCTTGAATATTGGATTGACGACAACTTGTATGTAGGAAGGTTAAAGGAAGTTCCTGGAATTTTCAGCCAAGGGGAAACATTGAAAGACTTGGAAGAGAACATCCAGGATGCCTTTGAACTAATGATGGAAGAAGATTCTCGGAACTTTCTTCGTGTGGACGCGCAAACCAAAGAAATAATCCTTGAAGTTGCATGAATAGAAGCGACTTCGTCAGGGAATTGGGAGGCTCCGGGCGCTACCTGAAGCGTCAAGGAAAAAAGCACGATATTTATGCAAATCGGAAAAACGGCAAGAAAGCACCCGTTCCAAGACATGCCGAGATAAAGGAAAGTCTATGCCAATTGATAAGAAAACAACTCGGAATACACTGAATTCGTCCTCCAGTATCGCTATCCGATGTACATGTACCGCCCGATGTTTAAGGTCAATGCGGCTTCACCCCCGACGCCTGTCCGTTCAATACGTCCAATAAAATAGGAACCGGACCGAGCCGTTTTTTCCATTGACAACGACCATTTCGATGCAATATAAACCCCTCCTTGAATTCGAGTGCCACGAAGGCACTTGTTCGGACAAACTTCGCACATATTGACAAAAAAAGGCCACGAAGGCCGAGGCATGGAGAACTGCCCGGTTTTCGCGGCCTGTTTGTTTTATCGTGCCCGCGAACCTTTTCCGCCCGGAAAAATCGGCTTTTCGCCAAGCCTCGGCATTCTCCGCGAAGCCAAGCATAGGCTACAGAATCCTTCGGAACGACATCGGGTCGAAGCATTCCCCCAATCGAGTCGAAAAGCCGGTCGGATTGAAAAACGAGTGATCGCATCGAGTCGAAAAGAGAAACACGGAAGGAAAAAGGAGATTCGCAATGAAGAGATCGAAATGGTTCGGGTTTTTACTGGCGGTCGCGATCGCGGGCCAACCGTTGTCGTCGTTGGCCGAAAAGGAGTCGCGGGATGCTTTTCGGTTGGACGAGGTCGTCGTTTCCGCCACGCGCGCGGAAATACCGGTGTTCGACGCCCCCCAGAGCGTGACGGTGGTAACGGAACAGGAAATCATGGCTTCCCCGTTCGAAAGGATCGAGGACATACTGAGATTTACCGTCGGCTTTCAGAACTACAGCCACTACGGCCAGCAAACGGGAGGCGTGGCAAGCCATTTCGGCATGCGCGGTGTGGGGCGCAATCGCACTCTGCTGCTGCTGGACGGCGTTCCCCTCAACGACAACTTCAACAACTCCATCGCCTGGGTGGCCTGGGGGCTGATTCCCAAGGAGACCATCGCGCGGATCGAAATCGTGCGCGGTCCCACATCCTCCGTTTACGGTTCCGAAGGCCTGGGTGGCGTGATCCATGTCATCACCAAAAAGCCAACTGAAACCAGGGAGACCAGCCTGAAATTTACGGCGGGAACCGAGGACACCATAGGAGTTTCGGCCCTGCATTCGCAGAAAATATCCCGGTTCGGTTTTCTGGCCTCCGGGGCCTACGATGAAAGCGACGGATTCTACATGGTAGACCCGGAGGAAATCGAGGACTATACGCTCAAAAGGTATCGGGAGGTGGGCAAGGGGTTCGGCAAACTCGTCTATTCTCCCGACGAACGAACGGACCTGTCCTTCAGCGCCCTCTATTACGACCACGAAATGGGAAAGGGCCGCGAGTATTTCTACGACGACCTCCAGCTGGATCAGTATCGGCTCGGAGCGACGTTCCGGGGCGACGGCATGGACTGGTCGGGACTCGTCTATCTTAACCGGGCGGACAAGACCGCGTATCAGGACCGGCTTGTCACCGCGACCAATTCCTACGTTCCCGACCACGACGAGATGTTCCCCGAAAACATCGTATGGGGGGCCGAAATCCAAAACACGGCGCGGATATCCGACACGGCCACGCTCGTCTCGGGATTGGCCTACAAGCGCATCTCTAT
This sequence comes from uncultured Desulfobacteraceae bacterium, assembly GCA_964575975.1. GTDB lineage: Bacteria > Desulfobacterota > Desulfobacteria > Desulfobacterales > SKZT01. Next base: position 2,235 of record CAZNTU010000359.1, on the reverse strand, counting down.
GGACTACGACGAGGACTACCTGGAAAGCAGTCGCGACGTGGGAGCCGAGGGGCGGCAGGAGACCGTTTCCCCCTTTGTCGATGTTACGGCCAGGCTTCTGGAGGAAAAACTGATCCTCAACGCCGGACTTCGCTACGACTATGTCCGGAATTTCGACGGCCGCAGTTGGGACACGAGCTTGAATTCCGATTCGGAGTACGACTCGAACACATGGGACAATTTTTCGCCGAAAGCGGGGATCGTCTTTCATCCGGACGAGTTTTCGGCCCTGAGGACCTCGATCGGAACGGGCTTCAGGGCGCCTGCCCTTTTCGACCTCTATAAACTCCATGTCCGAGGCGGCGGCACGAGCGTAAGGTTTCCCAATCCAGACCTGGATCCCGAAAAAATCGTCACCTGGGATGTCGGCGGCGAACGGTTCTTTTTCGACAGGCTGTGGGCAAGGCTCGCCTACTACCGATCCTGGGCTTCCGACTACATCGGAACCAGAACCACGAGAACCTACTCCATAGGTTCGAGACGCTATACGGAAAGCCAGTACGACAACATCAACAAGGTGGACATCCACGGAGTGGAGGCCGAACTGCAATACGACTTCGGCTACGGCCTGTCCTCCTTTTTCAACTACAACTACAACATCTCGGAAGTCGCGGAGGACGAAGAGAACCAGTCCCTCGAGGGCAAGTATCTTCCGGGCGAACCCAGGCACAAGTTCCGCGCCGGCCTGACCTATCTGAATCCGAATTTCGTGAACGCGTCCCTTGCCTTGAAATACAACGTCGACGAATACGCCGATTCCGCAAACACCATCGAGGTCGACGACTATGTCACCGTGGATGTCGCAGTCTGGAAAAAATTCTTCGACCTCGTGACGGTCAGGCTGAACGTTGAGAACCTGACCGACGAGAACGAATACATCGAAGACGGGACTTTGTATTACGGATCGCTCCAGTTCGACTTTTAACGAGCATGAAAGGAAAAAAAGGAGAAGAAATGAAGAAACGATATTTGCAGGCACTGGCGGTCGTTTGCGTGATTTTCGGACTTGGCTTTTTGGCGAACGCCGAAGGTCCGGGCAGACTTTACGTGGTGGGAGCGGGACCCGCGGGGCCGGACCTTGCGGCGCCCCGGGCGCTCTCCATCATAAAGAAGGCGGACTTCTACCTTTGTTCCCCGAGGCTGCCGGAACGCTTCGCCAAATTCGGGGAATTCATCGATCCCGCCAAAGTGGCTTTCGATCCTTGGGACGACGTTTTCGACGACGAGGACGGAAAGAAGGACCCCCAGGCGCGCAAGGCGGCGCGGGAAAAGCAAAGGAAGAAAGTGCAGGACTTCGTCATGGAAAAAATCAAGGAGGGAAAAACGGTGGCCATGATCGACGGCGGCGACCCTTGCGTCTACGGCCCGACACTGAACTACCTGCTGAAGGGACTGGACGACCGGCACTACGAGGTCGTCCCCGGCATGGGCGCGTTCAATGCGGCTTCGGCGGCCCTGAAAAGATCCGTGACTTGCGACGATTCGAGATTCGTCATGCTTACGTCCCCCAAGTCTCTGCTGGGCGACGAAAACGAAACCGGTTCCGGCGACGACATTCTGAAGGATATTTCCAAGTACAAGACGACAATGGTGTTTTACATGTCCTTGAAAAGCCTGGGCGGACTGGTCGCGAAATTGAAAACCCATTTTCCGCCGGACTTGCCCTTCGCGGTGGTTTACTACGCGGGCTACGAGGACAAGGAAAAGGTGGTGAGAAGCACGCTGGCCGAAATCGAAAAGGACCTTGAAAACACGGACGAGAAATGGCTGGGTCTCGTGGTGATCGGAGAGTGCGTCCGATAGCGCTCCGGCAACCGAGCCGGCCCCTGATTGCAAGATCTCTTAAAAACGAAAAGCAGCCTTGAAAAGGAAAACGCATCATGAAACGGATAAAAATTTTGTTTGCGTGCGCTGTCGCGTGTTTTTTGATGGAAAGCGCGGTCCACGCGCACCAATTGTGGATAGCGAAAACCGACGACGGCTATGAAATCGCGCGCGGCATGGCGCCGGAAGGTCGGGACAAATACAATCCCGAGAAAGTAAAGGAATTTTGGGCCTGCGGGCCGACCGGACCGGCGATTCCCGCCGAAAGCGTCCAAAGAATCGACGAAGCCGAGCGGGTCCGGTTCCGGGTTTCCGAACCCGTTTCCCTGGCGGGCGTCTCCTGCGACTGGGGATACCGGGTCAACACGACCA
>CAZNTU010000358.1:0-4625 GCA_964575975.1 uncultured Desulfobacteraceae bacterium | reverse complement strand
GAAGGGGAGGGTGAATTTCTATGACGGGAATGTCAGGGTGACGGCTCCGGACGGCTCTCTTTTCGCGGAGTTCGGCCCGCAAGATTATCGGGAGCATCTTGCGGAACGTGTCGAACCGGGAAGCTACGGCAAGCCCGTCTATTTGAAGGGGGTGGGATGGAAAGGCTATCGCGAGGGGGAGGACAGCGGGATTTTTCGAGTCGGGCCATTGGCGAGATTGAACGTGGCCGATTCCATGGCGACTCCTCTCGCCCAGGTCGAGTTCGAGAGGATGTACGACTTTTTGGGGCGGAAGCCCTCCCATGAAATCTACGCGTACCATTGGGCCAGGATGGTGGAGGTGTTGTGCGCGGCGGAATCCATGGTACGCTTGTCCGGAAGCGACGAACTCGAAAAAAAACATGTCCGAAATTCTCCGCAAAAACTCGTCCGGGAAGGCGTGGGGGCTTGCGAAGCGCCCCGGGGGACTCTCTTCCATCATTATACGGTCGATTCGAACGCCTTGATCGAAAAATGCAACCTGATCGTGGCCACCCAAAACAATTTGGCTGCCATAAACATGGCGGTTGAAAAAGTCGCCAAATCGGTTATAACAAATGAAGTTGCTTCAGGGGCGCAAAAGAATGTCGTCGAGACGGCTTTTCGAGCGTTCGATCCCTGCATGGCTTGCGCAACTCATACGGTTGAAATAGACGCGGCGGGCGAAAGAGGTAACGACCGATCCCGCTTACGATCTTGATCCGGAAACAAATCGAGAGGAGCGATCTGTCTTGGAAAACGGAAAAAGGTGCTGGGAAATTCTGAATTGCAGCAAGACGGAATGTCCGGTTCGCGGTTCCGACAGAGAACAATGCTGGCTGGTTCCGGAGACGCATTTCCGCGAAAAGATGCAATGCATGATGTTCGGCAAGATCGAGATGTGTTTCAATTGTCCGGTTTTCAAGTCCGGGATGAACGTGCGTTTTCTGGAGGAGACCATCGATGTTGCAAAGAATCAGTTGACGCGGTATCGCGAGATGGTCGAGGAGCAGGACAAAGAGCTGGAGGAGATCAGCATGGAGTTGGCGGTAAGTTTTTCCGAGGTTTTCGAGGCGCTCAGGGGCATGGCGGAGGGCGATCCCACTGTCAGAATATCCGAGGACTCGAAACTCGAACTGATCCGAAAGCTCAAGAGCATGGTCAATCTGACGGCGGAAAACTTGGCCGAGTTCGTCGATCTCTGCCACGAATTCGCTATAGGCCTCGCCGAGCACTTCGATGTCCTCCACAAGGTCAGCAAGGGGAATCTCGACGCCCGCATCAAGGGCACTTCGTCGGTGGAGCTTCTGGAATCCCTGAAGAAAGTCACCAACCAAACCATCGACAGCGTGGAAAGGGAAATTGCGCGGCGGAAACGAGCGCGGGAGGAACTGGTCCGCTATACGGAGGAGCTTAAGAGAAGAAACGAGGAGGTCATGCAGTTCGCTTTCATCGTCTCCCACGACCTTCGATCGCCCTTGGTGAATTTGAAAGGGTTCGTCGGGGAGTTGAAGTTGGCGTTTTCCCAAGTCCGCGACGCTGTATCGGAAATGTTTCCGCAAATGGAAGAGGCCGACAGGGATGTCGTGGAAAACGCCTTGAACCAGGACATTCCCGAGGCCCTGGGGTTTATCGATTCGTCGGTCGAGCGAATGGACGTTTTCATCAACGCCGTCCTGAAACTTTCCCGACTGGGTAGAATTCGGCTGCATCCTATCCAGGTGGAAACCGGGGCGCTGGTGCGGGAAATTTTGAAAGCGTTGGCGCACCGGATCGAAAAACACAACATTTCCGTGACTCTCAAGGACCTGCCGAACTTGTTCGCCGACAATATCGCCTTGGAGCAAATCTTCGGAAATCTTTTGGCAAACGCGACCGCGTATTTGGATCCGCAACGTCCGGGAAAAATAACCGTGACTGGGCATAGAAACGGTTCCGATACTATATTTCAAATCAAGGACAATGGAATCGGCATATCCGAGGAGGACATGCCGATGGTATTCGCGCCTTTTAAAAGAGCTGCGAACCCGAGTATCCCGGGAGAGGGCATGGGGCTTGCCTATGTGCAAACGCTGATTCGTCGGTGCGGAGGCTCCATAACGTGCGAATCGGTTCCGGGAGAGGGATCCGTTTTCACCTTTGCCATTCCCGACAGCCTTCCGCCGGATGAATGACCAGTGGACGCCATATATCCCATGAGCAGAGAAAACGAAAAAAATAGCCCGGTCCGTATTTTGTACATGGAGGATAACGCGGGTCTGGCCAGACTGTTCCAAAAAAAGCTCCAGCGCCTGGGATACTCCGTCGATATTGCCCCGAACGGAAAGGAGGGGTTGGAAAAGATCGACCGAGGCAACTACGACATTGTCGCCGTAGACCAGGAAATGCCGGTAATGAACGGTCTGGAGGTCATTAAAAAGCTGGCGGAGGACGAAGGAAAGCCGCCGGCGATCATGGTCACGGGGGCGGGCGACGAAAAGACGGCGGTAAAGGCCATGAAACTGGGGGCCGAGGACTATATGGTCAAGGACATCCAATGCGGCTATATAGATCTTTTCCCGTCCGTGATCGAGGGTATTCTGGAAAAGAAAAGAATGGCTCTCGAGAAGCTCGAGGCGGAACAAGCACTTCGGGAGAGCGAAGAAAAATACCGTACCCTGATGGAAAACGCGAACGACTGTATCGTGGTCATTCAGGACGAAAAAATAATCTTCGCCAATTCCGCATTCGAAAAAATGATCGGCGGCTCTCCCCTTAGGCTGCAAAAGCAGTCTGTTTTCAATTTCATCCGGTACAAGGACCGCGAACAGGCAAGAAGAAGCTACGATAAGACCATTCGCGGGGAAATAACCGGTTCATTCGAGGTTTCCGTCATCACGGCCGAGGGGCGCGAGGTGGTTTTGGAAGTCAAGTCCAACACAATTCGATACGAGGGCAAGCCGGCCGTCATGGGAGTCATGAGGGATATTACCGGGCGAAAAAAAATGGAGGATGAGCTGTTGAAAGCTAAAAAGCTGGAAGCCGTGGGAATCCTGGCCGGTGGAATCGCCCATGACTACAACAATATATTGGCTGCGGTCTTGGGCAATATTTCGCTAGCCAAAAACCTGGCAAGGCCGGGCGAGAAGATTCACAAGCTTCTAACCGAGGCCGAAAACGCCTCCATAAGGGCTCGCGAGTTGACCCACAAGTTTATTGTTCTCTCCAAGGGCGGAGAACCTGTAAGAAGGAAATTGGCTCTTCCTCTTTTGTTCAGGGAATGGATCAACAAACATTTCGCGGGTTCCGCCATTCGGTTCGAGTTGGATTTTCCAGACGGTCTATGGGATGCGAACGCGGACAACGGGCAGATCGGACAGGCTTTTCGCAATTTGCTGGTTAACGCGGAGGAGGCTTCGCCGGAGGGGGGAACGGTTTCGATTTCGGCCGAAAACGTCGAGATTGCGGAAGAGAACGCTTTTTCTCTTTCAAAGGGCTGTTACGTAGTCGTATCCGTAATCGACGAAGGCAAGGGAATACCCGAAACACTCATGGAGAAAATTTTCGATCCCTACTTTTCCACGAAAACCAGGGGAGCCCAGAAGGGAATGGGGCTTGGTCTTTCCATCAGTCATTCCATAGTGACAAAACACAAAGGGTATGTCGCGGTTTCGAACAAAGCGGGAAAGGGGGCCCGGTTCGACGTGTACTTGCCGGCCATTGCGAGCAGGTTTTCGGTAACCGCGACACCACCCGATCATGCAAACGATTTGCCGAACAGATCGGTCCTTTTGCTCGAGGACGAGGAAATGGTGCGGAAAATATCCTGCAGGATGATAAAACACTTGGGGTTCGAACCATTCACGGCCGGGGACGGCGAAGATGCCGTCGCCCTTTGCAAAAAGGCGTCGGCGGAGGGAATACCTTTTTCGACGGTTATTTTGGATTTGGAAACATCGGGAGGCGCCGTCGCAGCGAAAGTTCTCATGGAAAAAATCAAGGAAATAAGCCCAGATGCCAAGATCGTGCTGTCGAGCGGGATAGCGGAAGACCCTGCGATGGTAAATTATCGAAACGCGGGATTTAGCGCCGCTATAGCCAAGCCCTACGACATCGGGGTTTTGAAAGGCGTTCTGGAGAGCGAACAGCCTTTTTGACAATGGAAATGGAGAAGACAATGGCCTTGGAAATTTTGGATACGGTTGGGATGAAATGCCCTAAACCTGTATTGAAGATCGCGGTAAAGTCCCCGGAAATGAGAGAGGGGGACATCTTGGAAGTGGTCGGCGACTGCCCTACCTTCGAAAAGGACGTGAGGACTTGGTGCGCCCGTCTGAACAAGACGCTGCTTTCCATCCGAGACGAGGGAAGAAACCGCAAGAGAATTCGGATTCTTTTTTAAACCCTATGCGCGAACGAACTGCAACGAATCGCAACATAGCACCTTGGGGACGTTCCGCCAGAGGAAAATCAAATCGCGTCGTGAGGGGAAGTCATGTAAGAACGTCCTCAAGGGGTAAACTACGGTTCAATGAAAATTAAGAATCATGCTGTCGTTCGGCACAAAGGCTCTGAAGGGCAGGAGGGTGCCGGAGACCAAGTATCCGGGCGCCGCTATTCCCGAGTCG
>CAZNTU010000357.1:0-4626 GCA_964575975.1 uncultured Desulfobacteraceae bacterium | reverse complement strand
GTCGTCTACACCTTTCCGCAGCTGGCCTGGTGCGGCCTCATGGAGAAGGAGGCCAAGGAAAAGGGAATGAAAATCAAAGTCGGCAGATTTCCCTGGTCCGCCTCGGGACGGGCCGCGTCCATGGGCTCCCCCAAGGGACTGACCAAGATGGTCATGGACGCCGAAACCGGCCAGGTGCTGGGGGTCGGAATCGTCGGCCGGGAGGCGGGGGAGATGATCTCCGAAGGCGTCCTGGCCGTGGAAATGGGCGCTCTCGCGGAGGACGTCGCCTTGAGCGTACATCCGCACCCGACGCTTTCCGAAACCGAGGAAGAGGCCGCCGAGGCGTTTCTGGGATCCTCGACGCATATATTTTCGCAAAAGTAAACAGATCCGAACAATTCGTTGGCAGTAAGGCGGGAAAGACCCTCCTGCACAACATCGCGCTTGGCTGAGAAGGTCAGGAGAGATTATGGCATCATCGTTCGATGAGCTTTACCCCAACATCGCCTGGTGGGCCGAAAGCGGAGGTTGGATTGAGTTGGGCCGAGATGAATACAGGCGTTCGCTGATCCGCGTCCTCGATATAGGAGGTATGTTGTGGGAAGGCAAGGAGTCATACGAGTCGTTAGGCGCTGCGATGGACGAAGCCGAGGCTTTCATTGGTCGTTGGGCCGAGGAGAATGGATATTGAGTAGGCCAGCGAATTGCCAAAGCAAACAAAAAGCCGCCTTATAACGTTTGTTCTACCCCATCGTATCCGGCAAAAGTATTTGGCCCGAAGACGAAAACGCGCTGGAAAAGCTCGCCCGATATATCGTGCGATCCAGCTTTTCGCAGGATCGCACGACCTGCATCCTCGCTGAAACATCAACCGACGGCATCGCTAAGGTTATATACGGATCAAATGACGGAAGGACCGAACAAACATTCGACGCCCTCGACTGGCTCGCAAGGATAGTCGTTCATATTCCAAATAAATACAAGCAATCCGTTCGCTATCCGGGATTTTGTTCCAACAAGTCCCGGGGCATGCGAAAAAAGGCGGGAACCGAAGACGTCGTGCCGTCGATCGCCCCCGGAGAAATGACGTCCAAACAGTTCCGCCGCAACCGGGCGAGACTGATCCAAAAAATCTACGAGGTCGATCCGCTCCGCTGTCCCGATCGCGAGCATCGAATGCGGATCGTATCGATCCTCTCTTATCTTATTCGACCGGAAGGTGGCGAGCCTCGCCGTACTTGCCGACGACAACCCGTCGTGGAGACCGGACCGCTTCGGCTACGGAGTGCTGGGCACCAAGGTCGAACTCCGGTTCCCGACGGCGAAGCTTCTGGATTACGAGGACCGGTGGGACCTGCTGGAGAGTTCCCCGAGCCTGTTCGCGGCAGTCGTCATGGCGCATCCCAAGGCGTTGGAGACCGGAAACGATCCCGAGAATCGGTACCGGTGGAAGCTCTGCCTGATCAAAAGGCTCTACCGCATGGGCTGCGGCAGGGGGGACGTCGTCCTTCTTTTCGAATTCATCGACTGGATCATGTCGATGCCGGAGGAACTGGAGGACGGGCTGTGGAACGAAATCCGGGAAATGGAAAGGGAGAATAGAATGGAATATATCACGAACGTGGAAAGAATAGGGCGTCGGGTGGGGTGCCAGGAGGGCGTCGCGGATCTTTTCGGACGCCTGCTTTCCAAAAAATTGGACCTGTGCGGTTGGTCCGCAATTCCCCCCTTGAGGGGGGCTAGGGGGGTGTTTCCAGTGGACCAAGGATCGAACATGCCGTACCGACACCCCCCTAGCCCCCCTCAAGGGGGGAATTGCACCGCCGCCCAACCGCACAGCTCGAAAAAATTCAATATCGGCCGCCGGGCGCTTGCTCCCATGTTCGAGGGATTGACTGCGGAGCAGATCGAGGAATTGGCGGAATTCTTCATGGAGGCCCGAACCCTGGAGGAAATCAGGGAGCGGGCCGACGAAATGAGGATGGGAGAGTCGTAGCGGGGCTTCTTATCAAAGGAATGGCTATTCGATAACCGCCACATGACATTTTTTCGCGCCTTGCACTCCACCGTAAATGATATTTCGGTCGAAAGTCGCCAAACGCCCCCCATTATTCAACGCAAGGGCAAGCAAGTAAATGTCTGTCAGCTGTTTGTGTCCGGAGACCAGCGACCAATCAAGTCGGTCGGGCTCCAAGAGGCTTATGCTGTCCGCCCAGAATTCATGAGAGCTGTGGTTCACCGCTTCCGATAGGCGTTCCGCCACTTGAGGGGCTGAAAATGAGCCGGGATAGTTTGGATTAGACATGATTCGAATGCAACCGTTTTGAGTTATCGGGCATGAGGCCCATCCATTTCGCACCTCGACTTTCAGCCACTTCGTGGCTTTTTCATGAAAAACATGATCGCTGTCAAGCAAAGCGATAAGCACGTTGACATCCAACAATGCTCGCATCAAATTCCTTCCTGATCGCGGATGCGATCTATTTGTTCGTTGGTTACAACATTGCCTCGCGATGGAAAAGGCCTAAAGCCGCCAACCGGTTTATCAGCCTCGGTTTTGATGCTTTCGTTAATATTTCGGGCCGCGAGCGCCTCTCTTATGAGTTCCGAAAAGATCTCGTTTCGGGAAACTTTTTTTTGGCGCGCCAATTTTTCGATGACGGAAACGATCTCTTTGTCGATATCGAAAGTCTCTATCATATTATGCCTACCTTTATTTTATTACTCCAAAGTTTGGTTAAAATCACACCTTCAAATATAGAATATTTAAATCTGAAAATAAATATGGATAATCTCCTCGGCAAATATATCGATTTGTTCTTCCACGGCTCCTACGATAATAGTTTGCCGTGCCCGCTTCCCCTGTGTCGGTCCGAAAACAAACTAATGAAACACCCGTTATGCCTGGTATATTACAGCACGCGAATCGTTGCCGCAGTCCATAAATGTGGAACAGGTAACTGGCCAATGGCGTTTACTCCTATTATCGATCCATGGCTTACTTATCGGAGTCCGCAAAGCAAGACTGTGGAAGCTTATAAACTTCCATGCCCGCACTTATCCGCAATTTCATGCCCGAGTTAAATGATTTTATCCGACCGAACATGTCCGTTAATCTCTACACCTTATTGAACAAAAAAATAGGACATTCACCCGATAGATTCTATTGTTTACTCATGTTTTTATAAAAATAATCCTGCTGAACTTTTTCGAATAGATTCTTACGACGAGTCGGCTATCCTGCCATCCGACAAATTCACTATAAATACGAAGAAGGCGGGCAAAAAAAGCCCGGACAAATCAGAGAATATGCAAAAAAAAGGGGAAAATCATGTATGCGCGGTTCGCAGGGATGATTGTTACGGCGAGCGTACTGATGTACGTTTTCACATATCTTAACACCTTCGCATGGAATCACCTGTTCTTCAGCGAAGAGCGGGTGTACATGACGCTGACGATGACCGCGATGATGGCGGCGGTCATGCTCTCGTTCATGCTGAAGATGCTTACAAATCGGCGGGTGAATTTGGGGATTTACGCAGGCAGCGCCGTACTGTTCATTGTGGCGTTATGGCTGATCCGCAGCCAGGCGACGGTGCAAGACGTCGCGTACATGAAGTCGATGATCCCGCACCACTCCATCGCCATCCTGACCAGCGAGCGCGCCCAAATCAGCGACCCACGCGTCCGAGAGCTGGCTGACGAAATCATTGCGTCCCAGCGTCGCGAGATCTCCATGATGAAGACGCTGATAAACGACATCGAGTCGCACGGCGAGGTTGCGTCGAAGGACAGGGCCGTGACGAAGTTGCGCCTCGGTCCGAAGGTGCCGCCGCCCGCCGCCTCGGCCGTCGAAGTGCCGGAAGGGTTTCGGGCGGAAGTCGTGATGAGCGACCTGACCTACCCCACAAGCGTCGAATTCGACGATACCGGCGTCATGTTCGTTGCGGAGGCGGGCTATTCCTACGGCGACAGCAGCGTGAAGCCGCGCATTTTAGGGATTTCGCAAGACGGAAGGGTAAAGGTGCTCGCCCAGGGGCCGGTCCTCTCGGGACCGATCAACGATCTGCTCTGGCATGACGGCCGGCTGTACGTATCCCATCGCGGCAAAATATCGATCCTCGAGCCGGACGGACGCGTGCGCGATCTCGTCACCGGTCTGCCGAGCGAAGGCGACCACCATAACAATCAGCTCGCCGTCGGCCCCGACGGGAAAATTTACTTCGGCCAGGGCACGGCGACCAACTCCGGGGTAGTCGGACCCGACAATTTCAAGATGGGCTGGCTCAAGGACCATCCGGACTTCCATGATATCCCGGCCGAAAACGTCAAAATCGTCGACAGGATCTTCGAATCGGCGAATCCTTTGAGAACCACCGACGAGATCGTGCGTACCCTACCGTTCCACGCGTTCGGCAAGGCAGGCGCCGAGGATCTCGCAGTGCCGGGACGGACGAAAGCCAGCGGAACGATTATGCGCATGAATTCCGACGGCTCCGGACTGGAGGTCTATGCCTGGGGACTGCGCAATCCCTACGGCGTCATGTGGAGTCCCGACGGCAAGCTTTACGCCACCGAGAACGGTTTCGACGTTCGCGGCAGCCGGCCCGTCGCCAACGACGAGGAGGACATCTACATCATCGA
>CAZNTU010000356.1:0-4638 GCA_964575975.1 uncultured Desulfobacteraceae bacterium | reverse complement strand
ACAAGCCCAAGTGACTTTCACCGCCGTTCCCGGCTTTTTATCCCTTTCCCTGTCGCGCACATCGGTGAAGTCGGACAATTCCAACTTCGCAATTGTCACCGCGACTGTTTTGGACGCCAACCGTGTTCCTGTCGACGACATAACCGTTGCTTTCAAGACAAGCGTGGATGGCTCCGAAACCGGCGGCGGGCAACTTAGCAAATCGACGGTCCCCACGGACAACAACGGCGAGGCTAAAGTCGAATTCCGGTCCGGGACCGTGGAAAAAAAGAACCAGATAGTGACTATAGAAGCTTGGATTCCGTCTTTTTCCGAAATTGGCGTCAAGCAGATACCGATTCAAATAACAGGTACGACTATCGCTATTACGGCCTCGAAGACGAATTTGGAGATCGATCCGGACAATCCTTCGAAGAAGACCACCCAAATAACCCTCACCGTGAAGGACGCCGGAGAAGTTCCCATTAACGGGGCTTTGGTTGCCATTACCCAGGATAACACCGGAGTTTCGAGCCCTGGAGCGGTTACAATAACGCCCTCTTCGGGCACTACCAATGTCAACGGCGTATTGACTGCCACTGTTACCGGTACCGCGACGGGGGACGTCAGAGTAAAGGCGGAGTCCCTGGGCGCCCAAGGAACTCTGGATTTCATAGTGGGAAGCGTGGGGAACGTTTTCGGTTTGGTCGAACCTGCCGAGGATCCGATGAGTATTTCGACCGACCAGTGCTTGAAGGTTCGCGTCAAGGCACCGAATTCCCAAAGGGTGCAATTTGCGACATCTTTGGGAAGTTTTATCGCCAAGACTTGCTGCGTCTGCGATCCCGATGACGCTGTCCGCTGCGACTACACCGGTCCCTGTGGAGGATCGAAGATCGTCTTGATCGACGATGTCAACGGGGGCGAGGCCGTGGTGTACATGCGCGCCTCGGAGCCGGGTGTCGCCACGGTCGAAGTGATCGACGTCGACAATCCCAATATCAAAGATTCCGTAACGGTTGTCGTTTCGGCGCCTTCGGCCCAGGCCGCTAAAATTTCCCTTCAGGCTAGCGCTACCGTCGTGGCGCCGAGCACCAACACCATCAAAAATACGGTTACATTGACGGTATCCGTGAAAACGGCTACGGACCAGGTAGTCGGGGGCGCTCCCGTTTCTTTCTCGATCGAAAACCCAACAGGAGGAGGCGAAAGCATTTCTCCCGTAATCGTTTTCACAAACTCGTTCGGCACTGCTACAACCACGTTCACCTCCGGATTTCTCAGCTCCGATTCGCAAGGAGTGAAAGTCGTTGCGAAACTTATCAATCCACCTGGGAATTCCGATTCCGTGAATATTATCATCGGAGGTACGGCCGGCTCCGTTGTGTTCGGAAGGGGTACGACAATAGAGTCTATTGCGAACAATACCATGTATTCGCTTCCCATGTCGGTTCTGGTTTCGGACTCCAACGGCAATCCGGTCTCAGGAGCCGTGGTCACCTTGGGCGCATGGCCCAAGTATTACGCTACCGGCGGTTGGAGAGAGATCAGCGACAATAAATGTGTTATTTACTACGATTGCCATGTCAATGCGGTAGGCGGCGCTGGGGCTTGGCTTGAAAACGAGGACGATCCAATACGAAATTTGATAATGGACCCGGGAGAGGATGTCAACCAGGACGGACAGCTGACCCCTCCCAATTCTTCCGCAGGCACGTTGCCTCCCACCCTTACAACGGGGGAAGATGGCTCGGCGCAGTTCAATTTGGTTTACCTCAAATCGTCGGCAGGGTGGATTCAGGACGAAATCTCCGCCAGCACATTGGTGTTCGGGAGCGAAACAAAGGCGACAAGTACTTTTGTCCTTCCGTGGTTAAAGGGCGAGGAGTGCAATCTTCCTGCTTCTCCTTTCAACGACGGAGAATATTCTTTCTGTCTGACAGTTTCGGCTATGGGGGCTATTGCGGGTGAAACCGATTTGTTCAAGAGTACGACGATAAATTCCGAGTCGCCGGAAGGCGTTTCGAACGAAGGATTTGTCCCAAGCCGAACGAGTGCGGTAGTTTCGCTCGACGAAATTCCATTGGTGCCAAGTTTCGCTATGAAGCAGGATGCGGTTGCGACTTCTTTCCAAGAAGGAGATGCGACCGGCGGAGGTTCGGCCTCTTCGAATAGCGCTTCCACGTCTTCGGAGCATCCGGTCGGTTCGAGCGTTAAATCGGTCCCGGCGAAAGTCAATGTGATGGCAACACGGGATTCGATCCAACTGAACGAGACTTGCGAGGTGACCGCGACCGTGTTTGATTTTCTGGGAAGAAGGATGCGGGGAGTTCAAGTGGTTTTCGCATTGGATGAACCGACGTTGGCTTTCGCCGAGAGTCTATCGTTTACGAATGCGAACGGAGAAGCGACGGTCGATTTGACTGCGAGAGAAATTGCCGGAGAAGTTCGCGTCACGGCAACGGCGGGTTCTATCAGCGGCAATCCGCCTCTAAGCATAAGAATATGGGATCCCAAGGCTCCGAGCAGGATAAGCATTGCCGCAAATCCGACGATGTTGGTTGTGCAAAAGTCGGCTTCGGTCGACGTGGAGGTTTTGGACTCCAACGGGCTTCGGGTCGATGCCGGCGCCAAGGTGACATTTTCCGTGGACAATCCGATTTATGGAACAGTGACCTCTTCCGCCGTCACCAATTCGGCCGGATTTGCCGCGGCTACATTCCAGGCGAAAAATCTTGAAGGCGTCGCGGTCGTGCGCGCTTCTTGCGGAGAAGCGTCGGCAAGCATACCGATACGGATAGCGAATCCGGCGGCCGAAATAAAGTGTATTTCAGCCGAGCCTGCCGTCATTGCGCCAAAAGGTGAAAAATCGAGGATTGATTTCAAGGTCAACGGCAGTTCCGGGGAGCCTCTTAAGGGTGTCCGGGTCCGTGTCGCCACGAAAATGCATAACGGGTCGCAGCCAATAGACGTCATGATCGATGGGGAATCGGGCGAGAAGAACATATTGACTAATATGGAAGGCGTAGCTTCGGTTATGCTTCAAAGCGGTTCAATGGCCGGACTTGCAAGTGTCCGTGCGACTGTGGACGTTTTCGGAAAAACGGTAACTGCCGAATCTCCGTTTATATCCATTGGTGGCGGAGTTCCCTCCGCGAAATTCCTGAGCGTTTCAGGAGATCCGGTTAACTTGCCGGGGCTTGTTTTCAAAGACCGAACTTCGACGGTGAAGGCCTATTTCGCGGACCGGTTCGGCGCGGTCAACGGCTTGGAAAGCGCGAAAGTTTTCTTTGTCCCCGAACCCGGGATAACGGTCGAAGACGTCGAAAAATCGATGGGAGCCGACGGAATGGCTGAAGTGTCGTTGCGAACGCGGCCAGATGGGGGAGAGACCCCGCATCCCGTCGATGTATCTGCGGAACCCTGGGAGGAGGAGCTTAGGCAGCACGTTAAGAATACTTACAGGAAAGCCTTTGCGACCAATCCCCGCGACGGTTTGTGCTCCCTGTTGGTATATGCCGAAGGAGAAGAAGAGTTTTTCGATCTGAACGAAAACGGCTTGTATGATTTTGGGGAGCTTTGGAAAGATATATGCGACTATCCTTTTGTGGATTTCAATGGCAATGGAAGGCCCGATGTCGGCGGAAAAGATCCGGACGAACCGCTTGTCGGCGGTAATAATGTTTTCGCCAACGGAGACTGCGGGAACCTTAAATGGGACAGCGACAAATTTATTTATGAAAACAGTCAATTCCTGATTACAGGCGAACCCGTTATCGCATTCGATACTTCGGAATTTGCGGTTGAAAGCGACAAGCCTGCAATTGTAAAGGTTCTTGTTTGCGACCGAAACATGAACCCCCTGAGTCCCGGGACTAAAGTCGAGATATCCGTCGACAGGGGCATGCTTGCGGGCAGAACTCAATACGTTTACCCCGACAGCAATACAATCGGGCCGGATATGGTCGGGCACTTGAGTTTAATCGAATACCCCCTCGCAATATACGAGGATAGCGGTATTTCAACTAAGACAAACGCGGTGCTCACCGTCACAGTCGAGTGGGAAGGGACGACATATCGTTCGTCCTTGAAAGGAGTCTTCGGCGCTGCTTTGTCAGGAAAATAAAATTGCGGAAATAAGGTAGCAGTATTAAAAGGCCATTCGGGTTCGATCTATGGATCGCCGAATGGCCTTTTTTTCGAGGAACGAAGAAATTACTCTTCGGTTTCTATTGATTTCCGTAAAGTTCCTTGACTTTAAGCCGGTCGATGTTCCCGCCGCCTGTTTTCGGTAGCCCGTCCACGAACTCCACGTACTTGGGCTTTTTGTACCTTGCGATGCGTTGGGCCACGAAATCGACGAGGGCCTTCTTTTCCAGCGAAGCTCCCGCATTCAAAACGCAGACCGCCTTGATTCCCTCGCCGAACTCCGGGTCGGGCACTCCGATGACGGAAACTTCGGCCACGTCCGGATGCCCGAGGATAATCTCCTCCACCTCCGCTGGATAGACGTTTTCCCCGCCGGGTTTGATCAGTTCCTTCTCCGGCTTTCTCCCGGCGAACCACAAGTATCCGTCTGCGTCGAACTTGCCCAAATCGCCGGTGTGGTGCCAGTTGTTTCTGAAGGTCTTGCGGTTGAGTTCCTCCTGCTTCCAGAAA
>CAZNTU010000355.1:0-4653 GCA_964575975.1 uncultured Desulfobacteraceae bacterium | reverse complement strand
TCGACGAACTCGCAGTCCCGGCACCCTCCCTTTTCCGACGCAAGCTCCTTCATGAAATCGGCGAGAAAGGACGGAACGTCGCGATCCTCGTCCAGTCCCGAAAGCCTCGGGGGAGGTTTTTCCTTTCCATCGTCCGTCACGAAACGAAAGTACGCCGGGTTTTCCTCCTGGATATCCCACAAGGTGACGGGATCGCCGCAGTAGAAAGCCAGAAGCAGGCTGTGGAAAAACTCGACGGGCCGATCGATGGTCGACAGATGAAGGTATTCGTCCAGCACGCGGGCCATTTCCGCCACAAGGTCCCGCTCGGGCTGCGAAACTTCCAGCTTCACGGAAAAATTAAGGGAAACGGCCAGTTTCGCGGCCCTCCCGAATCCGGGCGCGACGGGAATGGATACCCGCACGGGGCGTTGGGTCGCCAAAGGAGCATAATTGTACAGAAGGTGCAAATCTTTTTTCGGGTCCGTTACGACGAGATCCAAGGGGAGCGGAGCCATCAAACGCATCAGGGGCGTAGCGTCGGCGTCTTGAATTTCGCATCGAACATATAGAATATTTGCCGGCGATTCCCTGCGCGAGATTTCCGGAATGTCCGAAAAATCCCGAATACGAACAATGACGTTTTCATCCCGGTAGAATTTCGATTTGTACGCGGGAATATTGTAAATCATCGCTTTCATCCTTAAAAACGACCGTTTTGTTTGAAACGTTCGACATAAATGCCGGTCGAAAACTCCCTCTCCCCGTGAAAAAGGGGAAGAGGGGAGTTTTCGACCGGGACTGCCGTCAACGATTGATCCAGCCCGCTCCGCCTCCGCCGTACCGATTCACCCAGCCCCCGCTTCCGCCGCCGTACCTGTTGCCCCAGCTGCCTCCGCCGCCGTACCGATTGACCCAGCCTCCACCGCCGTTAACCCAGGCTCTTCCCCCGCCGCCGCGATTGATCCATCCTGCGGAGCCGGCGTCGGATTCCTTGCTCGAAGCGGCCAATGCGCCGCCCGCCAGGGCGGCCGCGATCACAACCTTCGACCATTTCTTCAAACCAAGCAGAAAATCCCTTCGGCACAAAAGTTCCTCTTCCGTCTCGGGAGTTTCTTCCGTTTGATCGGGATTGCGTTCCTTGTCCATAAAAGACCTCCGTTCCGTCGATCTATAGGTTGTTATTGCGGTTTCGCCTCGGCTTGGGCCCCCGCTTCCTTTCCTTCCATGAGAGCGGAAAAATGCATCGTAACGATACGCCACGTCCCGTTCTCTTTTCTCAAAGCCCCGGACAGGTTGATCCCGAAATCCTTCTTTGCGTCCCCGGCGTTCGCGGAACTCTGGCTCATTGCCATGAACCATGCGGCGTCGTCAAGCGAACCCGCCTTCATCCAGTAATAATCGTGGGTCAGCGTGCCGGGAGCGAAATTCTTGAAAAACTGCGAGTAGGCCCCCTCGATGCCCTCCCTTCCCTTGTAAAGCTCGCCGGGGCCCGTTCCCATCAGCACGATGTCGGCATCCGACGAATACACTTCCATAACGCCCGGAAGGTTTTGTTCGCTGAAGGCCTTGTCGTGCTTCTCGAGCAACGCCTTGACCTCGGCCTCGATGTCGCCACCGAAGCAGGGCGAAACCGCCATGAAAGATACCAGTAGTACCAATACCAACTTACGTTTCATGCTTTTTTCTCCTTTTTTAAATGTTGTTCGTTTTTCATTGCGTTTCCTTCGATCCGCTCGCACGGCCAAAAATATCGGAATCAATTGGCCCCCGCCTTCGCCTGTTCTAAACCGGGTTCGAGTGGTTCCGAATTCCCGGTCGAGACGTACGGACCGATTCGCGCAGGAACCGTTCGGATGTGGAGGTCTCTCTGGGGGAAAGCGATCTCTATGCCGAGGCGTTTGAATCTCCGGTCGAGTTCGCTCCGGATTTGGCTGGGCACAGTCCAATAATGGTCCACATGAACCCATACGCGCAACATGAAAACCAGGGCGCTTTCCGCATGATCCAGGAAAATCACGTCCGGCTTGGGAAACTTCAGAACGTCGAGCGTCTCCCGGGCGATTTCCATCAGCGTTTTCTGCACCAAGTCGATGTCCGACCCGTAGGCGACCCCCACCTGAATTTCGCGGCGCATTCGCCTGTCCTTGAAACTCCAGTTCGTAACCTGCCTGCTGACCAATTCCGAATTGGGAATAATGACCGACGCGTTGTCGAAGGTCTGCACCACCGTGGCGCGCACGTTGATTTTCTTCACCTTGGCTCTCAACCCGTCTATTTCCAGGATGTCGCCCACTTGGACGGGCCGCTCGAACAGCAATATGAGGCCGCTGATGATGCAGCAACGACCAGCGCAAATGGTATTCGCTCGTAAGCGCATCCTCCTTCTCCTCCTCCGTTTCGGCGCGGAGATCGTCTTTCCATTCGCGGAAAACGTTAAGCCCGATCCACCCCCAGAAAAGCAGCGCCGCAGTTTCGTTCCAGGCCACGAACCAAAGCCCTCCGAGAATACGATAGCCGAGCAGGTTGAGAAGCAGGGTGCCGCCGGTAACCATGTAGGTCAACGCGCGGACCGACTCGATCCGTTTCGGGTCGGGCAAGGCTTGGCCGCCGCGCCGCGATTCCGCCCAGAGGACTTTCGTCCCTCGCCAAAACAGAACGGTCCATCCCAGAAAAACGGCTGAGAGCAAACCTCGCGCCAGCCACATCGTCAGACTGTCTCTTCCCGCGACAAACGCCAATACAATGGCGCAAACCAACATTGCGCGGTAGAGTCGAAAAAAACGTTCGAGGCGAATGGACGCGAAAGACCGCCAGGCTGTCGGCGGTCCGGAAAACCCGTGCTTCAGAAAGTCCATGCCCCAGCGGGTTGTCAGAAGAACAAGACAGATCGAGAAGAGGACGCGCGCGAGAACGATGTCGAGGAGAGGAAAACGCAACAAATGGTAGAACGCGAAAAACATTGCCAGAACAAGATACGGGAACGAGCGGCGCAACAGGATCGTTGCAAGCCGGCGATATCGATGTTCCGGGCCGTCGAACTTGTTTTCCAGCCGCCGAAGCACAGTCCGGATTCGTCCTTGAAGCCCCAGGATCGCCGCCAATGCCGTAAAAAAAAATCGCCCATCGTTCGAACCCGCCCATTTTGACTTCCATCCAACGGACCTTCCATGTCGCGGGCTCGAAAAACGAATCGACGCGATTTCGAATGAATCGCCCTTCTTCCCGGAAAGCCTTTGTGTTCAGGCCGCGATCGGGGGCGTAGCGCTTGAAAACCGAGGCTTTTTTCTCGATTTCCAGTCTTGCGGCCAATTTTTCGCCGATCGCCTTTTTCGCCTCCAGAGCGACCTTCATTCTGTCCGACAAGCTTTCGAGCTTTTTCAGCAGCTTTTCGACGATACTTTTCTTTTCCCCAAGGATTTCGATCGCCGTTCCAGTGGAGGATTCCATCCGCTGTTTCCAAGTTTCCGAAAGCCGGGACCTTTGAACGTCGACGATCTGGGTACGCGCCAATTCCATGCGGGCCGCGGTTTGTTTCAGCAGGATCGAAACGGAATCGAACCGGTTTCTCACGGCCTCCATATGCTCGTCCATGGCCTGGAAAGCCAGCCGGTTGTTCCTGATCACGTTTTCCAGTTTTTCGAGGCGCGGTTGGGATTCCAGCAACAGTTGACTGTGGGCCGTGTTCTGGGCGACATAGGCGTCGATTCCGGATTGGACTGTATTCCGCGCGTCCTCTAAAGCTCCTATTTGCGCTTTCAAATCCGCAAGTTCGGCGCGATAGTTGACGAGCGCGAGATCCAGCGATTCCGCCATTTGTTCCGGAGGAACCAGGATGTCGGGCTCCTCTTGCGCATTGGCCGACGCAGGCCAAAAGCAAACAGCGATCGCCAGGCCGCTATCGGAAGCCGCGATGCAAGCAGGCGTCGGAGGAGGGGCGCGCACGCGCGAAAAAAGTCGGAAACCATATTTTCATCCTTCGGTGCATGAATCAGGTGTCGCGACTTCCGTCGCTCTTTTCGATGGCGGTCGCGACACCTAAAAAAGTTCAATAGCCGGATTTCGTCCGGCACGAAGAACGCCGGAATTGTCGGCTTTACGGAACGAGCGGAACCGACTCGGCGATTTCGTTCTTCAAAACGGCCCGGATTTTGTTCTCGATCTGCAAGTAGCGCGCGACCTTCGCAGGGGGAAGGACCTTTTTCAGCTCCGGAACGTATGTCGTTTTGAGACGGGCTTCCGCCTGCTCGATCTCGACCATTTCGTCGATCATCTTATTGGCCTTGTCGTCCGTGAGGGCGTCACCCTCGTAGTCCGCGAGATAGCCGTCCACAAGCGTGGCCAAACGTTCGTTGATGCCCTTCAGGTCTTTCTGGTATTTTTCGTAGACGGGCCAGAAACCCTTCGCCTCCGATTCGGTCAATTCCATGTTGGCCGCGACCAGCAACTTTTTGTCCGCCTTGATTTTTTCGCGAAGAATTTGCATGTCCGTCGTCGTATCGCTCTGCGAAAATGCCGGGGACGCGAATCCGATCGCGATCATCGCCGCAAAAGCCGAAACAAGCATCGATACGGTTTTGTTTTTCATATCCTTTTCTCCCTTCAAAAATTGATGTTTCTTGATTCTCCGACTCCCAAATCCTAACACCTAATAGCTAAAAGCTAATAGCTCCC
>CAZNTU010000354.1:0-4655 GCA_964575975.1 uncultured Desulfobacteraceae bacterium | reverse complement strand
TTGAACGGTGGATGCACTGGATAGAATCAGGCAACAATTTGCGGAACTGGGAAACAAGGCCGACGAGGAAATCGACCTTGCCAAGGCCGCCTTGCTGGTGGCGAAGCTGGCCTATCCCGGAATGAACGAGGCCGAATATATCAAGCGTCTCGACGAAATGGGCGAGAGGCTTGTGCAAAGAATCGGGGACGAAACCGATCCCGTAAGAAAACTGGGCGAGTTGAACCGGCTTTTGTTCGAAGAGGAAAATTTCCGGGGCAACGCGGAGGATTATTACGATCCGGACAACAGCTTTTTGAACAGCGTGCTGGATCGGAAAAAGGGACTTCCGATAACGCTGTCGCTGGTTCAAATGGAGGTTGGAAAACGGGCGGGAATGAACATCCGGGGAATCGGAATGCCCGGCCATTTCATCACGGCGTATCACTATGGACCGGGCAGAATTTTGACGGACGCCTTCAACCGGGGGGAGATTCTGACGGAGCAGGAGTGCGAGCGAAGAATCGCCGAACGCTTTGGGCCCGATTACGAAGAGGCCGACTTCTTTCTTCGGCCGGTGACCTCTCGGGAATTTCTTGTTCGCATGCTGCGAAACCTGAAAGGAATCGCCGCCGGCATTGGCGACGACCTGCTCGCTTTCCAACTGATCCACTGGATTTTGACCCTGCTCCCGGATTCCCCCGACGAACTCAGGGAAAGGGGCTTTATATATGAAATCATGGGAAACGCCGACATGGCGACGGCCGACCTTGTCCATTACCTGGAAATCTTCCCGGACGCGCCCGACGCCGAGGAAGTGGTGGAAAAGATCAACGCCTTGAAGGTTCATCCGACGCAAATTCATTGAGTGCGAATCCGGTTTCAGGGGATGGAATCGAAGATTCAATGTTCGAATCCCCTGGCAGTCTCATCCGTCACATCCGTCCTATAGGACCTTTATATGCGCAATTGATTCTTCGACCCATGATTGGTATATTCGAAAAAGATTGGCATGTTCCAAAATACGACTTTGATGAGCAATCCGCCCAACCCCAAGAAAAGGAGGCAACCTCCATGCATCCCAAGGAACTCCAAGGAACAGTAGAAAAAGCTCTGTCTCTCGCCCGCGCGTGGCAGGACCGCGCCAACGAGCTTCTTACCGCCGAAGAGCGGGGCATACAGGAGCAGATGAAGCGGCTTCTGACCAATCCCGTCGACAAGGTGGTCCTGACCCGGATGATCGACCAGAGCTTTCGTCCGCACGACAGCTCCCGTGTGGCGGACCAAGTCGATGCCATTCTTTCCTCGTACGGAATCCCCGATTTCTTCCCCAAGGTGGATCGTCTCCTGATCCAGATGTTCCTCGGCGTGGGCAAGCATTTCCCCGCCTTCACCGTGCCCCGGATGATCGACCGGATGAGGGAAAGCAGCAGCCGGGCCATTGTCCCCGGCGAAAAGGACGCCCTCCACGCCCACCTGCAAAAGAGAAGAAAACAGGGCGTCCGCATGAACATCAACCACTTGGGCGAAGCCCTTCTAGGGGAAAAGGAGGCCCGGCGCAGGCTCGACGCCTACATCGACGACATGAGAAACCCGGAGATCGAATACATCTCCGTGAAAATCTCCACCATCTATTCCCAAATCGGCGCCCTCGCGTTCGACCACACCGTCGAGGTTCTCAAGGAACGGCTTTCGGAACTCTACGCCGTTGCCGCCGAGAACTTCTACGTCCGCCCGGACGGTACCCAGGTCCCCAAGTTCGTGAACCTCGACATGGAGGAGTACCGCGACCTCGACATCACCAAGACCGCCTTCATGGACACCCTGGACCAGCCCCGGTTCAAGGGCTATTCCGCCGGCATCGTGCTCCAGGCGTACATCCCAGACTCGTACGAAATCCAACGGGAACTGACCGAGTGGGCGAAAAAGCGGGTGGCGGCGGGCGGAAGTCCCGTCCGGATTCGCATCGTCAAAGGAGCGAACATGGAGATGGAGCAGGTGGAGTCCTCCATCTTCAACTGGCCCCTGGCCCCGTACAACACCAAGCTGGAAACCGACGCCAACTACAAGCGCATGGTGGAGTACGGCATGCGAAAGGAAAACGTCGAGGCGGTCCGCCTGGGAATCGCGTCGCACAACTTGTTCGAACTGGCCTTCGCCGGCAAGCTGGCCGAGGAGAGAGGCCTGACGGAATACTTCTACTTCGAGATGCTGGAGGGCATGGCCGACCACGTGCGCCGCGCCCTTTGCGAGGCCTCCGGCGACGTCCTGCTCTACGCTCCGGTGGCCAAGAAGGACGAGTTCATCAACGCCATCGCCTACCTGGTCCGCCGCCTTGACGAGAACACCGCCGGGGAGAATTTCCTTCGCTATTCGTTCGATCTAAAGACCGATTCCAAGGAATGGAAATACTTGCAGGAGCAGTTCCTCGCCTCCGTTGCCATGATGGGCAAGGTCTCCAAAACGTCCAATCGCGTCCAGGATCGTTCCTCCGAAACCTTCTCCGAAAAGGCGGGCGCCTATTGCAAGAACGAGTTCGAGAACGAGCCCGACACGGACTGGTCCCTGAGAAAGAATCGCGAGTGGGCCAGGGAAATCCGGAACCAATGGAAGAAGGAGCCGGGCGACGAACCGGTCGAAATTCCTATCGTGGTGGCGGGCCGCGAAATCTTCGAGGGCAGGAGCATTCGGGAATACGCGGATTTGTCCCGTTTGAACGAAAAGGCGGGCGAAACCGCGATCGTCGGGAGATACGCTCTCGCCAGCGCGGACGACGCCGGTCTCGCCGTGGAAACGGCCAAGGCCGACCCGGACGGTTGGCGAGCGAAAACGTACAAGGAGCGCCACGAGATCCTGTCCCGCGCCGCGACGGAGATTCGCCGGGCCAGGGGACGCCTGATCGGCGCCGCCGCCGCCAACACCGGCAAAGTTTTTACGGAATCCGACGTGGAAGTCTCCGAGGCGGTGGATTTCACGGAGTGGTATCCGTTCTCCGCGAGAAAATTCGACCGGATGGAAAACATGAAATGCAAGGGAAGGGGAGTCGGCCTGGTGATCACCCCTTGGAACTTCCCCATCGCGATCCCCTGCGGAGGCATCGTTTCCTCTCTCGCAGCGGGAAACACGGTGGTGTACAAGCCCGCGTCCGCCGCCGTGATGGTGGCGTGGGAGCTGTGCCAATGTCTCTGGAGAGCCGGCGTGGGAAAAAACGCGCTCCAGTTCGTACCCGGCTCGGGCGACGAGATCGGCTCCAAACTGACTGCGGACCCGGACATCGACTACATCGTTCTGACGGGAGGCACGGAGACGGGCATGCGCATCGTGAAGGACCGCCCCGACGTCTACCTGGCCGCCGAGACGGGAGGCAAGAACGCCACCATCGTCACCGCCATGGCCGACAGGGACCAGGCGATCAAGAACGCGATCCGTTCCGCTTTCGGCAATTCCGGTCAGAAATGCTCGGCCACCTCCCTGCTGATCCTGGAAAAGGAGGTGTACGAGGACGAGCACTTCAAAAAGCAGCTGGTGGACGCCGCCGCCAGCTTGAAAACGGGCTCCGCCTGGCAGTTCCGGAACAAGCTCGGTCCGCTGGTGAACAAGCCCGGCGAGGATTTGCTTAGAGCCATGACCACCCTGGAGCCGGGGGAGACGTGGGCGCTGAAGCCCGAGAACATCGGAGGCAACCCGCGCATGTGGACTCCCGGAATCAAGTACGACGTAAAACCCGGAAGCTTTACCCACACCACCGAGTTCTTCGGTCCTCTTCTGGCCGTGTTGAAGGCAAAGGACCTGGACCACGCGATCGAACTGGTCAACCAGACCGGCTACGGGCTGACCTCCGGTCTGGAAAGCTTGGACAAGCGGGAACAGGAAAGGTGGAAGAGAAAAATCCGGGCTGGAAACCTCTATATCAACCGGGGCACCACCGGCGCGGTGGTGTTGCGCCAGCCGTTCGGAGGCATGGGAAAGTCGGCCTTGGGCCCCGGAATCAAAGTGGGGGGACCGAACTACGTGGCCCAGTTCATGGATTTCGAGGAGACGGATTTTCCGCCGGCGGGAGCCATCGAAAAGGAGACCCCCCTTCTGAGGCTCGCCCGGGAGTGGAAACTGGAACTCGCGTGGGGAAAACACGGGGAATGGAAAGCCGATCTCGAAAAGACGGTCCGCGCGATCGAAAGCTACGTGTTTAATTATGAACAGGAATTCTCGCGGGAAAAGGACTACTTCCATCTTCGAGGCCAGGACAACCATCTGCGGTATCTCCCCGTAGGAAAGATCGCGGTGCGGGTTCACGAGGAAGATTCACTGTTCGACGTCCTGGGAAGAGTCGCTGCGGCGACGGTTGCTGGATGCGAACTGGCGGCGAGCGTTCCGACCGGTTTGGACAACGGCGTCGTCGGCTTTCTGCAAGGCAAGGAGGGAAGACGAATCCTGGGCGAAACCCCGATGCTGCGCCAGACCGACGAGGAACTGGTTCGGTACATGCACAAGGTTCGAAGAATCCGTTACGCGTCGCCCGACCGGGTCCCTATGATCGTGTTCGAGGAGGCCGCCAAGACCGGACTCTACGTTTCCCGAACGAAGGTCCTGATGGAGGGCCGCCTGGAGCTTCTGCAATATTTCCAGGAACAAAGCGTGTGCGACAACTACCACAGGTACGGAAACTTGGGGGAGAG
>CAZNTU010000353.1:0-4668 GCA_964575975.1 uncultured Desulfobacteraceae bacterium | reverse complement strand
CGATTATTTTTGTTTCGTGAAAATCGACAAGAAACCTTTCAAGGTCCAGTACGTGAAGGATTTCAAAGCGACATTGAAAAACGGCAGGTTGACGTACGAATTTCTCGTTCCCTGTCATGTGACGGCCACGAACGCCGCTAAAAAGATAACCTTCGCGACCTACGACCCCACGTATTATACTGCCGTGTTTTTCGCGGAGAACGAACCCGTGTCGCTCGCGTCGGCCGAGAACTACGAAGTGAAGGTCTCCATTCGAGAGGACGAGGAGACGAAGATCTACTTCGACATGCTCAGTCCCTGGGCTCTTTTCCTGGAGTTTCGGCGAAAGCCATGAAACGCTTCTTTACGTCGATGGCGATTCTTTGCGCGTTGATGGCGTGGACCGGCCCGGTTTGGCCGACCAACCCGTTCACATCGAAAAAAGCCGCCGAACAAAAGCCCCCCGAGCCGATGCTAAAGAGTCGCTTTTTCGTCGATATCGTCGTTTGGCAGCACCAATTGAGGCGGCAAATGTCCGATATGGTCCGGGAGGCGCGAACAGGAGGCGGCATCTTGCCCCTGTTGCTGCTGTCGGGCACGGCCTTTGCCTACGGCGCGATTCATGCGGCGGGACCCGGGCACGGCAAGTTTGTCGCCATGTCCTATTTCGTATCCCGAAAGGCCTCGATCGCGAAAGGACTGCTGTTCGGTTTTTGCGTCGCCGCCGTACACGGTTTCTCCGGCGTCTCGGTCGTTCTCGGAATTCGGTATGTCATCGGGCGAACTGTCGGCGAGACGCTCGAAACGGTCACCTCGGCGACTCAAATCGTCAGTTTCGGCCTAATATCCGCCCTTGGCCTTGCAATTCTGTCTAAAAGCGCCCATGCCTTGTATGTCTCCCGGTGGAAAAAAAACGATGCGGCATCGGGGCCGGCACCCGTCGAATCGTCCGGCAAAAACTTTTTGGCATGGGTTCTGGCTTTGGGACTGGTACCCTGCCCAGCTGTCGTGATGGCCATGCTCTTCTGTCTTTCCATGGACGCCATGGTTCTCGGCTTTTTGCTTGCAGCCTGTATTTCCCTTGGCATGGCGAGCACCATATCTTTCGTCGCGATCACCGTAATCGCAGGGAAACAAGGCGTTTTAAAGGCTGCGGGAAATCGACGGACGGAAATCGTCGAAGCCTCGGCCGGTCTTGTATCCGGCTTGGCAATCTTCGTGTTCGGGGTCGTTTTTCTCTTGACGGCTGTCAACGCGACTTTTTAGGTCCGGGGCACTGGACACCTCCATCGGAAAAGCCACGGCTTTTGTCAGTACAATAACGGGCGGGTTTTCTCCCCTACTTCGTAAAAAAACGCTTGACACGGAACGCAGTATCGGATAAAGAGATTTCTATAAATATGTTAGCAAGAACTAACTCCAGGGGCGTGAGCATGTTGATCCAAGTGAACGAGCAATATCGGGTGAACGGTCTCCATTCTAAAAAATGCCAAAGGATGGGAGACGTGTTTTCCTGCGAAATCAAGGAGCGTCTCGACTCCATCGGCGGCGAGCCGGCGGGTTGCCCCTGTGAACGGCCGAAAAAGGAAAACTGAAAAAAAGCGCGCGCAATCTCTCTGTGCGTCGCTTATAGGATAGTGATACGCGGATTCCTTGGATTCCCCCGAAAAAAATGGGGGGGGGGGCACTTCGATACGAGCGGAGAGGAAGACTGCGTTTTTTCGGGCCTTTTAAGTTAGAATTCTAAAACAAAACAAGGTGGTTGAAAGTCAAGATGCCGGAAATCGAGAATACCTTCAATTCTTTAAATGCCACAATGAACGATCTTTGCCGAAAAATCGACCTGCACTACTGTCTTCTGTCATCCCTGGCGGAGGGAAATCCGGACGGGATCGACCCGCAGGCGCTTTTGAAGGCGTGTCCCGCCAAACCGCGGGAGGCGATGTTGCGGGACGCCATCAGGGAGGCAATCGAAGTCATCGAGGAGAGCCGAAAAGCTTTCAAATCCAAGAAACTGGAGGCTTTGCGCAAGAAATTGACCGATGTGCTGATCGAATCCAAATTATAAATCTGCCGGTGGTGGGTCGAATCGGTTGCGTATCGGTGTTCTTCCCTGTCGATCGTAATTCCGCATCTTTGGCCAACCGATTCGACCCACTACCAATCTGCCGAAAACGGGAGGAAATCGGAAATGCAGGGAACAACGCAATGCGAGTGCAAACGCGACACCGACGTCGGGGGAAGCGGCGATCATGAGACCAAATTCGACAGGCGCCTGAAATTCTGGGAGACCGACCGCATTTCCAAATGCCCGCTGGTCGGAATGTGCTTGACTTTCGGGGAACAGAAAAAGTTGCTGAAAAAGACGGATTTTTCCGTCAGGAGGTCGAGTACCTTCGAAATCCACGCGGCGCTCGTTTCGTGTTCCGGCAGCGAGAACCACGTGTCGAGACGAATGGACAGCCTGTTGCATCGCAAATACGGCAGGGAGGCCGAACCTTTGCTTGAGCTTCCCCATGGCGAAATCGAGGAGATGCGGGGACAAATCGAAACCGTCGCGCGAAGCAGGCGGGCGCTGGCCCGGTAAAACGAACGCTTGCGAAAGGAAAACGCCGATTTGCTTTCGGCCGCAGCCGTTGCGGAAGAGGAGACAAAAAGAATGGAGGCGGAAGTCGCGGGGTCGGTGTTCGTTTGCCGCATAGCGAAACTAGAGAACGAAAGGCGGGCTTTGGAGGAACGGCTGAACTCTATGGCCGAACGCGCCAGGGAGAGCATGGCCAGGAAAACCTCCATGGAGGAGGAGAACGCCAGGCTGCATTCGGAAGTCGAGCGGCTGCGGAAATCGGAAGAGCTTTTCCAAAAGGAAATCGGGGAAATCATGGCCGATCTGGTCGCGCTGAAGCGTTGCTTACTCGGATTGTCCCGCTTTCGATCTATGCAGCAAGCGGGTATTGATGGTCGGAGGAATATCGAAGATGGAATCCCTTTATCGGACAATGGTCGAAGAAAGCGGAGGAGTTTTCGAGTATCACGACGGCTATATGAAAAAAGGCGCAAAAAAGCTGGAGTCTTGCCTCAGGAGGGCGGACGTCGTTCTTTGCCCCGTCAGCTGCAACTCCCACGGAGCGTGTTCCGTCGTGAAGAACCTCGCGAAAAAGCACGGGAAATCGGTTCGCATGTTGGACAATTCGAGTTTGAGCGCCGTATCCCAAGCCATACGAGGCGCGGAACTCTGACGCCCCGGAATCAATTGTCCTCTGTAGAACGTCCGCTCGACAAGGGATGGGAGATTGCCGGCAACGCGTCGGAAAAGGAACAAAAACCAGAAAAACCGTATATAAAAAGAAGGAGAAAGAACATGCCGAACACTACGTACCCGTTTTCGGAGTTTTGGACCCCGGAGTTCATCGAAAAAAACGGACTCGGAATCCGAGGCCGGATCAATTGCCGTTCCCGGCTGGAAATCCGGGCGATCGTCGATCGAAGGAACGGACAAGTCGCCGAGGTGAGAAAAACATGAGCGGCGACCTGCGCGTCAATCCCGTTGGCGATTTCGACGAAGATGCCGCCTGGAAATTCATTCTGTTCCTTTTGGAATTCTCCTCGGCGGAAACGGAAGTCAGGCTCATAGCGCCCAGGTCTAACCTACGATAATCGCAATAAATTTCTTCATCTGTGGTCTCCTTTCGAACCGATAAACAGCTTCATTTCCTTGCGGATTCAATACGCGACTCTCCGTCTTTTCGTTAGGTTCCCCTCCAACGACGCGTCTTCGAAATGGGACATCAACTCCTCGAAGGGCGATTCGTCGCGAAAAACCAAACGGCCGTGCCGGGCGTCTCCGGCGACCATCTCGGCGGTAAAAAGAGTTATCACCTGCCACTGAGAGCAAAGCACGTAATAGTCGTTTTTAAAAATCTCGATACGGTAAAGGGTCTTGGGCTTGGGACGGCCCTTGTAATCGTCGGCGCTCAGATAGACCGTCCGACCGTCGTCCCGGACGCGATTCAGGGCCTGGGCGATTACCCTCCGTATGTCTTTGCTCGTGCGACGCTTGCGCTTCACGGCAGGGTCCGGGACCCTGTCCTTGTAGGAATTCACCGTGTGCGCGCCGATCATCCAGTCGCTATGCGAACGTTTGCCTATTTTGGCCATGGCATGCCTCCTTTCCGTTTGTTTCCGCGACGCGGGGTTTACCCGGAATCGTCGAATTGTCGAAAATGGGCCGCTCGGTCGCGGCGAATGCGTTTCCGGCGACAGACTCGAAACTTCCGACCGCAAAAAAAAGGCGCTACAAACTCCTCTAAGAGCGAATTTGTTGCGCCTTCACTTCTTGGCGCGCCGTTTGCGCGACCGCCAGACGTAAGCATTCTCGAAATATGTTTTGGTTACAAAACATATCGGGGCGATATTTACACCGGACGAGATTCGCTTGTCAATCTTTATTTGCCATCTAAAACAAAACGTTGCAAGCCGATTTTATCGATCTCTGCGATTTCGAAGGCAACCAGAGCTTCCAGTTCTGGTCCGACGCCGGATTGATCGAGCGTTGTCGCGAATTTCGGCACGCCAGACGAGGATGATCTGGTTACCTTCGAAAGGCCGAACTCGCGATGGACCTTCTATATAAATTTTGGAGCATTCCCGTCTTTCTGGCGGTCATGTACCTGGTGTTCGTCTTTTCCATCG
>CAZNTU010000352.1:0-4671 GCA_964575975.1 uncultured Desulfobacteraceae bacterium | reverse complement strand
GAACGGCTTTGTTCCCGTCCACTCCCGGCACAGGGGAAGAATCTTTCCTCCGTCCGCCGCCGACGACCCGAAGACTGCGGAGGCGATGTCCAAAGTGATCCTGTTGGCGCAGGAGACCAAAATCAAGGACCCGACGATACAGGAGCAACTCCGCGTCCCGGAAGTCATTTCCAAGCCGATACCGAAACCGAGGGAGAACCTGTCGAGCTGTTCGAGGGCGTACGACCCGCCGGGAGGCCACGGGACAAGCAACATGGTGGACAGGTTGACGCGGAGAATGGACCGGCATCTGTTCTCGACTTTTTATTTTCACGGAAGCTTGGCCTCGGCCGAGTCGGGCATCAGGGGCTGGGCGCTGATCCACAACTTCGCTCCGTGCAATCCGACGACGGTGAAAAAACACGACGGATGGAGGTGTCCCGCCGACCGCTTACATTCGCGGTTTTCGATATTCAGCTTCTGCGGATGATGACAGGCGACTCGTCCACAAATTGAATTTTGGATCCCATTCGCTCCACGGGTTCGAGTTCGTGGCTTGCCATCAAAATGGTCAGACCTTCGTTCGCGTTCAGCGTTTTAAGTTCTTCGACGATGGTTAGCCGCCATTCGTCGTCGAGAAAGGCAAAGGGCTCGTCTGGAAAGAGGAGATCCGGGCCCGTAACCAGACTGGCGGCCAGACCCAGTCGTTTGCGCATCCCTCCGCTGAGTTCTCGGGGTTTTAGACGGGCGGCTTCTTGCAGGCCCAATTTGCCGAGCCAGTGCATGGCGCGGGAAACATTGCGGCCACGAATATCTCCTGGCGTTTTCGTGCAAACGCCGCCACTTCCGCCCGTCCTGCCATCCCAGGTTGGGCTCGAACGGAAAGGGATGCGCCGGATCGACCGCCAAAGGGCTCAGGAGCGGGAAAACCTCCGAAGCGAACTTTTCGGCGAGCCAATGCTTGTCCTGCTCGTCCAGTTCCCCGGACTCCAGCACGAAAATACTCTCCGCCTTCAGCTCTATCGCACCCTCCGCCTTCCGGGCCTTGAGACCCGTCACGCGAACCATGTGGAACTTTCAAGCGCGGGCCGCTCAAAAAGGACTTCGATTCAGGTTGCCGCAATCTAAAGGTAATTCGTTTGGATTGTATTAAGGACTCCATAATAAACGAGCAAGCAAGCTTTTTCGCGATCAAGGTGAATGAAATTTCAGCGATCCCCCCGGCACTTCCAGGTTGCGTTTCACCAAGTCCACCATTGCCGGGGGTCGGATTAGCGTAGGAGCCAGAAGTTCGCGCACGGCGCGTTTGAACTCTCCTGAATCGACAGGAGTATGCGTTCCCTCGACGATTTCAATGGTCGGGTAGGCCTCGGTGATCGCCTTTTTGTAGGATTCACGGAAAGGGCAAAGCGTTGCCATGCAATACGTGAAATGGATGGCGTCTATTCTGAATTCCGCCATTGCGCGAACCTTTTTCAGGATCTTTCCGGGCGCCGCAGTCGTCGGGCATCCGGCGCAACTGACGATGCCAACAAGATCCAACGGTTGTTCCGCCGGGTAGCGGTCGAAAAAACCTTTGCGCCTGCGAAGATCGTTCAGGCACGAACTCATGCAGCAATCCAGATCCCGAACGCAATTGGTACATGCCAAAATACCTATGCGAGCCATCGTAAACCTCCTTTGTCAGGGTTGAAGTTTTCATATCCAAACGAAAGATTGCACGAGGTCGTCGAAAAAAAATCCCCCGTATGGGGGATGTCGCGCTTTTTTTGGGCGGAACATTATAATATTTCGTTTTGGGCAGCCCAAACAGCGGCTTGAGTGCGATCGTCAACCCCAAGTTTGTTGAAAATGTGGAGCACATGGCTTTTGACCGTGTGAGGGCTTATTTCGAGTATCTCCGCCATCTCGACGTTGGTAAAGCCTTGGGCCATCAGCCGGAGTACCTCCGTTTCCCGGCCGGAAAGCTTGAAGACAATGCCTTCGCGCTCTCCCCCAAAACTGGATTTCGGGCTTTTTCGTTTTTTCCGCTGTCGGTTTTCGGCGGTCTCTCGTTTTGCGCCCGCAGGTTCTGAAACATCGGTTGGAATAGTATCGATCTCTATCTTCGCGACCATGTTGTTTTCCGCATCGACAACGGGATAGACGACTCTGACGCTCGCGGGCTCGGGCAGAAAACGGCACTCGGAAAGCCTGTTCTTCATCCGGCTAACGGCGCCGGCAAAGGCCATGCATGTCGGGAATCCGCAACGGCCGCAATTCGTCAACGGAAGCAAACGCAGGATTTCCGGGACTTGGGGTCTTCGATGGGAATAAAACAGGGGCTTTATCTCGGATTTGCGTTCCTCCACGTCGTTTAGCAGATCGATGACCCGGCCTGCAAACGAAATCGCGTCTTGCCGGTCGTAAAAGAATCTTGCCGCGACACGGTCCGGCGGATAAAGCGCGCAAAAGACGCCGTCCATCCGGAACTGAAGGTGGTCCGGGTTTTCAAAACGGATCGCGCTCTCCGTCACGGACTGGAGAAAAGGAAGCAGCCGGGAAAAATTCGCGTCCGTTTTAAAGTGGGCGTACCAGCATCGCTCTCCGATATCCAAAGTGGAAGACCGAAGGGAAAACTCCAAAATACGCCGGTATGCATGGTCCATGTTTATCCTCTTTCCCGATTACCCCCCCCCTCGCTGTTCGTCGCTGCTGGCGCTGGCTTTCGTGTTCGATTCCGCCCAAAAACCGGCGGATTCGCCTGCATGTCCGAAATCCAGGTTTCGCGGACGGTGGGGAGGCGTTGTTCGGTTTCAGGCGGCGGCGATTCCATGCCGCTGCGCCAATTTCTCGAACATGCGGACGATACCGGCTCCGAGGGCGTAAAGTCCCTCGATGCCGAGATTTTGCTCGGCGTTCGCGTCGAAAAACAAATTCAAGTCCGATTCCATGCCTTCCTCCGGTTTCCAATAGCAGACCAACATGGGAACCAAGGGCAAAGGCTGGAGAGCGACGGCGATATCGGACTGGAAATGGCTCTCCACCCGTTTTCCGTTGAAGATGTCCACCATGTCCTCGAAAAGCTCCGTGTAGGAGTCGGCGACTTTTTTCATGCGCTTGACGCATTGATGGTCGAAAAAGCGGAACCAGTCCTTTCCCCCGGGCAACTCCCGCATGGACGTCCAGGACCCGGTAACCGGCTCGCCCTTGCAATACAGGACATACGACAGAAGAGGCCCCGTCACCCATGGATTGACGTGTATATCGGAATAGAGCCTCCCGTTTCCGTCCACGCTGAAGTTCTTGCCGAATACCTTCACCGTAAGCTTGTCGCCGTCGTAGGAAGCGTTTGTTCGGCGGGCGGCTTCGGCCAAATCGATTCCTGCGACCTTCGCTTTCAGGCTTTCCATCATCTTCTCCATATCGACCTCGTATCCTACGCTTCTTTTTTCCTGAACGCCGTATTTGTCGGCGACTTCCTTCGGGATACGAGAACAGTCGGAAATTTGAAGGTCTCCGCGAAAAACCTTCGATGCGAACGCCAGGCAAGTCGAATTCTCGCACTCCCCGCAGTTCGATTTTTCCAGCAATTTAAAAATTTCCATCACGTTTTGAAACTCGGCCATTATGCCCCCTTTTACTCGTTTTTCAACGCTCTTTGCAGTTTCTTCAACATCCTGATCGATTCGGCCGCCTCGTTGTCCGACAGAGAAGACGCGAATTCGGCGCTCGACTCGTGAAAGTCCCGCATGCAGTCCCGCCACAGGGCGACGCCTTCGGGAGTCTCGTAAAGAAGCGTCTGGCGACGATCCCCCGGCGCGACCGCGACCTTGATCAAATTTCTCTCGGACAACATTCGCACGATTTTCGACATGTTCGATTTTTCGAAAAGAAGCCTCTCGACCAGCTCCTTTTGACTGATGGGCCCTTGCCACACGATCTCGTTCAACACGCTGAACTGCTGCTGCTTCAAGCCGTATCGCCCGCAAACCCGGTTCATCTCCCTTTGGAGAAACAGGCCGCATTTCAGCAGCAATTGAATGATCGTCGCCTCGCTCTCGGGCGGCTCCGTTTTTTTTCCCGTCCGGAGAAGGGCCTCGTACGGATCGTTTTCCTTCATGGTTGGTTCACCTTTTCGTAAGGCGCAATTGGTTTCCGTGTCAACAATAATTACCGGACAAAAGTTTCCGTGTCAACCAAAAAAGCGAACGCGGGCCGAAATGTATTTGTAAACTTATATTGCGCCAAAATATTTACATAATGATTGATAAATGGTCGGAAAACGGCGCTTGAATCGATGATTCGGCAGAGACGGACTATGGACGGGCAAATTCGGGGCCGGCCCCTCGAAGGGAGGAGACGGGGTCCTGCGCGGCGCTGGCGGAAGGTTTGCCTTGGCAAAAGGGGAACGCGTCCGGGGCCGGGCTTGCGGGCCGGGGGCTTCCATGGCTCGGCCTGGGGCGATGGGTAGCGAAATCAGGCGGAAAAAATGTCGCCGGTATTGGGCTTGGTTGCGAAGTCGGCCGATTCCCGAAACAAGTTCGGGAACGTGTTGACGATGGAAATGTCGTCTGGCGGTCAGGAGTTCTTCGGTGAAACCGAAATGGAATTTGACAAGGGAAGCCTTCTGCGGGAGGGCGAACCGACGACAGAACCGCAATCGTTCCGAAATTCGGTTGGATATAAATTTTGCCCCCCTCTCTCGCTTTG
>CAZNTU010000351.1:2946-4707 GCA_964575975.1 uncultured Desulfobacteraceae bacterium | reverse complement strand
AACCGAACCCCGCCCGGAAACCGATTCGTTGCGAATCCTTAAGTCAACAGCATTGCCCCCCCCTCAAGGGGGGAATTGCGAACCAACAGCACAAGGTCCAAAATTTTCGACGGCCTCGGCTGCGGTCCTCACCAGTGTCTCGATGGTTTCCTCGCCCGGCTTTTCCCCGGACGCTATGGATTCCATGATATCCTTTTGCCGGTCGTTCGCGGCCTGGCGGATTTTTTTCTCGGCCTCCGGAACGTCCGAAATGGCGATATCGTCGAAAATGCCTCGGTTCAAGGCTACCAGCACGGCGATTTGCTCCGGCGCCGAAAGAGGCGAGTACCGGTACTGCTTCAAGATTTCCCGGACGCGCCTTCCTCTTGCGAGTTTCCTCTCCGTCTCTTCGTCCAGCCTTGCGCCGAACCGGGCGAAAGACTCCAGTTCCTCGAACTGGGAGTAGGTCAGCCTCAGATCGCCCGCCACGATTCTGTAGGCCGGAAGCTGCGCCTTTCCTCCCACGCGGCTCACCGATTTTCCCACGTCCACCGCCGGCATAATCCCCTTTCTGAAAAGGCCGGGAGACAAATAAATCTGACCGTCCGTGATGGAAATCAGGTTCGTGGGAATGTAGGCGGAAATATTCTGCGCTTCGGTCTCGATGATCGGCAAGGCGGTCATGGAGCCTCCGCCCAGTTCCTCCCTCAGATGGGTGGATCTCTCCAGCAGACGGGAATGGATATAGAAGATGTCTCCCGGATAGGCCTCCCGTCCCGGGGGACGCCTTAGAAGCAGGGACAGTTCCCGGTATGCTCTCGCGTGACGGGTCAGGTCGTCGAAGACGATCAGCACGTCCTTGCCCTCCTCCATGAAGTATTCGCCCATGGCTGCGGCGGTGTACGGAGCGATGTACTGCATGCCGGGAGGGTCTTCCTCCGTGCAGAGGACCACGCAGGAATATTCCAATGCGCCGCGGGTCTCCAGTTCCGCCACGACCTTGGCCAGGGCTGAGCCTCTTTTGCCGATGCCGCAATAGATGCATACCACGTCCTTGCCCTTTTGATTGACGATGGCGTCCAGTGCGATGGCGGTCTTCCCGGTTTGCCGGTCCCCCAGGATCAGTTCGCGTTGGCCCCGGCCGATGGGAAACAGGGCGTCGACGACCTTGATGCCGGTCTGAAGCGGCGTCGTCACCGGCGCGCGGTCCATGATTTCGGGCGCCCGCCGTTCGACCGGCCGCCTTTCCGAATGCCGGAGCGGAGGACCGCCGTCAACCGGATTTCCGCGCGGGTCCAGGATTCTTCCGACGACATCGTCCCCGACAGGGGTGGAGACGACGTCATGGGTACGCCGGACTTCCCCTCCGGCTCGAAGATCGTCGCTTTCGTCCAGCATGACGACCCCTATGCCGTCCTCGTCCAGGTTGAAAGCGATGCCGGACTTTTCTCCCTCGAACAGCAAAAGCTCCTCGGCCCGGACCCCTTTGAGCCCCGACACTCTCGCTATGCCCGCGCCGATGAAGTCGATCGTCCCGAAATCGCGCACGGCCAGGCCGGGTTCGGTTTCTTCCAGAGCGCGATCCATGGCGGAGAAAAGATCCTCCATGATTCCATAGATGTCATGGCCTCTTCGATTCATCGGCCCTTCTTCCGTTCGCTCCCGAACTTCTTTCGCCCGTCTCCGCCTCGTACCTCTCCCTGATCCGGTTTTCGAGCGCACCCGTGTATTCCTTCAGGCTCCAGGCGATTTTCTTGCCGCCGGCGACCAGCTCCACCCCTA
>CAZNTU010000351.1:0-2846 GCA_964575975.1 uncultured Desulfobacteraceae bacterium | reverse complement strand
GGACTCCTCCAGCTCGCGTTTCATTTTTCGGTATTCCGCCAGTTCGTTTTCCGCGGCGTTCCTCTTCTTTTCCGCTTCCTCGAAGCGTTCCATGATGTTTTTTTCGCGGCGGTCCGCAACTTTTACGATGCGGTCGAAAAGAAAATACTTCAAAAGCGCCAGAAGTATCAGAAAATTGATTATCTGCGCGCCCACCGTGTACCAATCGACTAGCATGGTCCTTGCCTCGCTACCTGGCGGTCTGGATCACGTGGTCCCAGAAAGGATTGGCGAACAACAGGATCATGGACACGACGAAGCAATAGATCGCCGTGGATTCGATCATGGCCAGTCCCACGAACAGGGTGCGCGTGATGGTGTTTTTTTCGTCGGGCTGCTGCGCCATCGACGTCAAGGCGCTTGCCACGGCGCGACCTTCCCCTAAAGCCGGGCCGATGGAGCCGATTGCGATGGTCAGCCCCGCCGTAACGACGGACGCTATGCCGATGAGAGTTACGCTGTCCATAAGGGTCTCCTTTTCGAAAGGATCGGCGAATCGATCTCCGCTGTCATTTTGATCGACCTTTCCCGTTTCCGTGGTCGCCCTTGCTGCTTTCGGAGCGGCCTTCCTCCTGCGCTCGGGTGGCCGAGGCGATGTACACCATTGCCAGGACCGCGAAGATATACGCCTGGATCAATCCGGTGAGCAGTCCCAGAAGGTGCATGGCCACCGGGAAGACGAAGGGGATGACTACCAGCAGGATCGCCGAGATTTTGGAACCGCTCATGATATTGCCGAAAAGTCTGACCGCCAGCGCCACTGTGCGGGAAATCTCGCCCAGGATA
This sequence comes from uncultured Desulfobacteraceae bacterium, assembly GCA_964575975.1. GTDB lineage: Bacteria > Desulfobacterota > Desulfobacteria > Desulfobacterales > SKZT01. Next base: position 2,021 of record CAZNTU010000351.1, on the reverse strand, counting down.
TTGAAGGGGAGCATGAACACGGTGGGCCGGAAATATTGTTTCAAGTACTCCAGGAGCCCTCTCGATGCTATGCCGTACAAGGGAACCGAGATGAACACGCAAATGGCCAGGGCCGACGTGGTGGAAAGCGACGCCGTGGGGGATTCGTAACCCGGCACGACGGCCAGGAGGTTGCACGTGGCGATGAAGACAAAGAGCGTGCCGACGAACCCGATGTATTTGTCGGCCCTTTGCCGTCCGATCTCCTCGATCTGATCCCGAACGCCGGTCACCACGATTTCCAGAAAATTCTGCCGCCGGGACATCCGTCTTCCGGAGGAAAGCCTTCTCGTGGCCAGAACGGAACCGACCACCAGCAGGGCCATGATCGCCCAGGTAACGACGATGGTCAGATTCAGCTTGAAGAACTGGTATTCGAAAAACACCACCTGGTCCGGCGTGATATCCTTGATGTCCATGAGGTTCACAAAGACAACTCCTTTTTGCCCGCCGCCTTGGAAAGGCCGATCCTCCTTGCGAACAAGCGCCGAGCGAACAACATCCCCGCGACGCAAAAAAGAACGCCGTACCACAGGCCGTCGCTAACCAAAAAAATCGCGGCCAGCGTGACGAAAAACCTGGACAGAAAACTTGCGAAAAAGAGGACCCCCTTGGGTTTGCCATCCCCCAAGCCCCGCACGGTCAGCCAAAGTCCCCCGAAATGAAAGCACCCGATCGCGACCCCGGCGGCCGCGCATAACAGACTTTTTTGCATATACAACAAATAATACATCCCGCGCCTTTCCGCGCTTCGCGCATTTTTCCCCGTCCCCGGTAGCGCCGCCTTCCACGGCGGCGCGGCACCCTCCCCTGGACGCCTTAATCGATCCCCATAAACGATAACTTTTATGCCTCTAATCCCCCCCTCGACTCTCCCTCTTCACCCAATACCAAGCGTTCCAGCACCCCGCCGCGACGCCGGCCAACAGCATGGTCAACGTCCACGAGGGCCGGCCTGGCCATTTGCTGTCCATCCAGACGCCGATGAAAACGCCGATCACCGTCGGGACCGCGATGGACCATCCCACAAGGCCGAACATGCCCAGACCGAACCAGAGCCCGCGATCCGAATTTTTCCGGGCTTTCAGCTTCCGTTCCTGCTTTTTCAGGATCGTTTCGGGAAAGGCCTCCTCGTCGCGTTTTCCTTCGGGGCCGTGCCTTTTCTTTTCTTCGTTTTCAGGCATGTTCCCGGAACTCCAAAAAGCGTCTGATGAAGCCCGCCTCTATTCGGGCGGCGGCGCTTCGCATTTTCTTCTCCTTTTCCGCAAACCTGCGGAAATCGTTTTGCACGGTCGCGTGAAGCGTTTCGAGGCTCTCTCCCCCGACTGCTCTGCGCGTTGACACCAAAACTTCGTCGCCCTTCTTCGCCAATATCCCTTCCATAACGGCCACGTGGCGTTCGTCGCCGGTTTCCTCCGCGTACGCGAGAATGCCCGAAGCCAGCGCGGACACGAAATCCCTGTGGCGGGGCAGAAGGCAGAACGATCCGTCGAGCCCTTCCGCCTTGACTTTCGTCGCGTTCGTTTCCAGAAAGATATCCGTCGGCAATAGAATTTTCAGTTTCATCGGGTCCTGGCCTCCTCTATGCCGCCGATCATGTAGACGGCCTCCTCGGGTTGTTCGGAGAACTCGTCGTTCAAAATTCTCTCGCAGCCTTCGAGAGCGTCCTCTATGTCCACCATGCGGCCCTCGTATCCGGTGAACTGCTCGGTCACGAAAAAGGGCTGGGTGAGAAACCGTTCCAGGCGCCTGGCTCGGTGGACCGTCCTCCGATCTTCGCGGGACAGCTCCTCGATGCCCAGCATGGCGATGATATCCTTCAGGTTTTCGTACTCGGCCAAATTTTTGCGTATTTCGCCGGCTATGCGATAGTGCCTTTCTCCGACGATATCGGGGGTGAGCATGCTCGAGTTGGACTGTAGCGGGTCCACGGCCGGGTAGAGTCCTTCTCCGGCCTTTTTTCTGGAGAGCACGATGGATGA
>CAZNTU010000350.1:0-4710 GCA_964575975.1 uncultured Desulfobacteraceae bacterium | reverse complement strand
ATTCCCGCAAGCCGAAGAAGAACGCCAAGTTGAAATGTCCGGGGCCGGCGGGCGCCTCCGCGGTCCGGAACTGCCGGAGGAGGACCGAGGCGTTCGCCATGATAGGGGCGATAGCTCTCGGGCTGCTTCAGATGGTTTCGATCAAGTACAACGCGACGGTCTGGAACCGCTTCGACGCGTATTTGCGCACCCGCTCGCGCGGGATTCCGTCGGAGAGAACGGTAAAGAGCGTGCTCTCCGGTTTCCTGCCCCACATATTCTCGAAAGTCGCTTCCGGCGGCGTAATTCGAGAAATTCAAGAGAGGATTTTGTCGGGCGGCCGGGCCTGAAAAGCCCGTTTTTTTTCCGACCGAGCGGAAACCGTTGTCATAAAAGGGGTTCGGAATTCGCAATTCGCGAAGGCCGCTTGGAGAAATGCGCGCTTTTGCAACCGAAGGTATCGGTCAAACTTATGACTGACGAGTTTCTTTAGAAACGGGATGTTTTCGTAATCGCGCAATTCGGGGTCCGGCTTGGGGCTGCCGTCCCGGTTTGCGATATCGTTGCCGTCTTCGTCGGTCAGGGGCTGCTCCACAACGACCCGCCAATAACCGAAAAAGGCGTTGGGCAGGATTTTGACGAATTGGTTCTCCTCGAAATCCCCGTAAAGCCGGGTGATAAAGCCGATGCCTTTGTCGTCGCCGTTTTCGGGGATCTGTTTTCGCTTGTTGCCAAGGGAGCGCGGCATCTTTTCCCAGAAGCGGTTATTGTCCCGCTCGCCGTTTTTCACCAGCTCTTCATCCTTGGCGCCGGTTGCGTCGATCAATTGAACCTTGCCTTTGCGCGCCTCGCTTTTATGATTGTTGAGTATCCAGACATAGGTTGAAATTCCGGTGTTATAGAAGAGCTGGTCCGGCAGGGCGACAATGGCCTCGAGCCAGTCGTTTTCGATAATCCATCGGCGAATGTCGTTTTCTCCGCTCCCCGCCTGGCCGGTGAACAGCGGCGAGCCGTTAAATACAATGCCGATGCGGCTGCCCCATGTTTGCGGCGATTTCATTTTGGAGATCATGTGCTGCAAAAAAAGCAGGGAACCGTCGTTTATCCGAGGCAATCCGGCCCCGAACCGGCCGGCATAGCCGTCTTCCTTGTGTTCGTTCGTGATGATCTTTTGTGCCTTTTTCCAGTCCACGCCAAAGGGAGGGTTGGAGAGCATGTAATCGAATTTTTCGTCTTTCAGGCCGTCCATGGTAAAGGTGTTGCCGAACTTAATGTTGGTCGGGTTCTGCCCTTTGATGAGCATGTCCGATTTGCAGATGGCGTAGGATTCGGGATTGATCTCCTGGCCGAAGAGTTCCAGTTTGGCTTTGGGGTTGAAATTCTTCAGGTGCTGCTCGCCGACGGAGAGCATGCCGCCCGTCCCGCAGGCGGGGTCGTAGAGGGTTTTGACGATGCCCGCCTGGGTCAATGCTTGACTGTCCTCGTTGAACAACACATTGACCATGAGCTTGATCACTTCCCTGGGGGTGAAGTGTTCCCCGGCGGTTTCGTTGGATTGCTCCGCGAAACGCCGGATCAGATCCTCGAACACGTACCCCATCTCCATGGTCCTCATATCCGAAAGATCGATCTCGGCAAATTTTTTGACCACCTGAAACAGAATGTCGGCTTTCGGATCGTCCATGCGTTGGATCTGGTCGTCGAAATTGAAGTATTCGATAATCTCGCGGGCGGAGGCGGAATAGCCGTTGATATAATGACGCAAATTGGCTGCTATGTGGTTGGGATCGGAAACGAGCTTGGCGAAATCGAACTGGCTTCAATTGTGGAAATTGGCCCCGGCGATCTTGTTCAAGGAAAGGTCTTTGGCATGATCGGAAAGTTTCTCGACCTTCGGGAGATAATCCAGCACTTTCTGTTTGTTTGGCGCCAACACGCAATCCAGGCGTCGCAAAACCGTCATCGGCAGAATCACCTTGCCGTAGTCGGATTGCTTGTAGTCACCGCGCAGAAGATCGGCCACCGCCCAGATCAAGTTCGATTTTTCTTTGAAATTTGTCATTTGTTCTCCGTCGCCGGTTTCGATTTGGCATATAACGGTAAGCGTTTTACCCGGCTACGCAGAAACTTGGCGTATATTTCCATCCTATCCGGAATTCGTTTTCAGTCTCCGACGATCTTAAACTGAAGAAGCGAGCGGCACGCCGGATAAAACGATGTTGAACTGAGCCGCAACCCGGACTTTCATCGCGTTTCGATATCAAATATGCGTTAAGATTGTAAACAAATTTTTCCGAAAACGGATAAAGATAAAACTCGTGTTTGCGTCTATGTCTTTTCCATCAAAGACCTTAGGGCCGCGGAACCTTCCGACCCTGTATTACAGACAACCTTATTGGCTTATTCGGCAGGCAAGGCGGAAACTGCAAGCACCCGAGAAGACCGTCGTTGTTTTGCGAATGGTTTTTAAACGTGTTGCCCGCTGCCGACCGGCAATATATAATAGGTGAAACGGAAAACGAAATCGCCGTAGCTTTAGAAGGCGCAGGTTGACTCGAAACACCGGAGAGGCGCGAGTATGAAACCGATTTTGAGCCCGAAGATCGACGTTGTTTTCAAGATGCTGTTCGTCCGGGACGCCGCGATTCTCGCGAACCTGATCGACTGCGTGCCGGGTTTGCCGGAAGGCGGGAGGATTCGTTCCGTCGAGGTCAGGAACCCCTCGATTCTGGCCGAGGATATCGGAAAGAAGTTCGTCGTGATGGATATTAAGGCGGAGGACGAGTCCGGGAGGAAGTTCGACGTCGAGATGCAGGTCCGGAAGTACGCCTCCTACTCCAAGCGCTCCGTCTATTATTTATGCAGGCTCTACGCGGAGCAGCTGGAGGCGGGGGACGATTACTCCGAGCTGAAGCCGGTGGTGGGCATCCATTTTCTGGACTACGAGGAGTTCGAAGGCTGCCCGGAGTTCCATTTCCGGTTCTCCTTCAGGGACATTCGGCATCCGGAGATATGCCTGACCGACGACCTCGTCCTCCACGTCGTGGAGATGCCCGTATTCGAGCGGACGAATCCGGAGGACGTCCCGCCGGAGCTGGGCGAATGGATTCGATTTTTAAACAACGCCGAGAACGAAACGGAGGAAACCGTTATGGAAAACTACGCCAATCCCAACATTCACAAGGCGTATTTCGCGCTGAAAGCCTTGAGCGCGGACGAAGAGGCCCGCCAGAGGGCCGAGACGAGGGAGAGGGCGCTCAAGGACGAAGTCTCCGAGCTGAACGCGGCAAGGCGAGAAGGGCTTCGGGAAGGGGAGCGCAAAGGCATGCTCAGATCGATATACAATATTCTGGAGCTTCGTTTCCGCATTGTTCCCGAGGTGGCGGCCGAAAAGCTGAAGGGCGTCCGCGACGACGATGTTCTCGAGGCGATCCAGAGGAAAGCGGTCGCGGCGGAAAGCCTCGAGGAGTTCGAAAGGTATATTTCGTCGCTGTAAGCACGCCGTAGGCAGGCGGCAGGCCCTTTCCGCCCGGGTTGAAAACGATCGCATCGAGGATTTCGACGTCTCGTCGTTTTGAAAACAACCCTTGTTTTCTCGCCTGTGAAAAAATGGAATTGACATCGAAATATGCCGGCGCGCCTGCCGCAAACCTGTATTGCGCGCGACTTCGGCATCTTTGTTTCGTTTCCGAAGCCCTTACGGTTCCGATTCTTCCAGACGTTCCAGCCTTTCCGTCAGAAACTGTTTTTCTTCCAGGTCCTTGTCCAACCCCATGCGATAGATCGTCTCCGCCTTTTTGCGGTCCTTGCGCAAATTTCCGAAGTCGAACGCGTACATGTCCCCCCAGCCGATGTACCCCCAGGCCGAATTCGGATGATCGGCGACAAGGGATCGAAAAGCGTTCTCGCCTTCCTCGCGCCGGCCAAGGTAAAAATAGGATTCCGCCTCGGCCCTCCTCATGGAGACCGTCGTCTCGTCGTCGGACGAGGGAAACAAGGAGAGGAATTCCCGGCAGAATTCGATCCTTTTCGCGTAGAAAGCCTTGTCGCGCAAACCCGCGTTTCCAAGCTCCATTTCCAGGTCCTGGAGCCAGTTGAAAACGGAGATCTCGTCCGAAAGATTTCCTTCGGCCCCCTCGATGGATTTCGTCCCGGCGGGAAATCTCGCTTTGAGCAGGTCCCATGCCCTCAGCCAGATTCCGCAAGCCTCCGCGGAACCGTTTAGGTCGAGCGCGGCGTATCCTTCCTGGATCATATCGTCCAGCTTTTCCGCGCTGAGCACTTCGGGCGCCAGCCTTTCCCACAGAACAATGCACGCCATCCAGATGAAATCGACGTCGAAACCGGTCGCGTTTATCGGGTGGATTTTTTCCCAGCGCCGGGCCAGCGCGCCGGCCGAAAAGTGGTTTTTCACGTCCTTTTCGAATTGTTCGACTTGGAAATCGACCCCGAATTCCCGCAGCTTCGATACGATCCGGTCGGTGGAAAACCGCCTGATTTCGTCCAGATCCCAGTGATAGGGTCGTTTGGAAACGGAGGTTTTCGTTTCGAGCGTTTTTTTGCCCAGGCAGCATTTTTTATGCTTTTTGCCGCTGCCGCAGGGGCAGGGAGCGTTTTTTCCGATTTTGGCCATGGCCTCGACTCCTTTTTCGATGAATCTTTTGGACCTGTGCGGCTGGTCCGCAATTCCCCCCTTGAGGGGGGTTAGGGGGGTGTTTCCGGTGGACCAAG
>CAZNTU010000349.1:0-4784 GCA_964575975.1 uncultured Desulfobacteraceae bacterium | reverse complement strand
GATCCCATCCAGCGTTCTCAAAGCTTCCGGTATGAATTTCATCGGGTCGGCCGGAAGTTCCAGTTTTTCCAATCTCCACAATACGGTTGTTTCCCAAGCGCTGGCGGAGCTTAAATAGAGCTTGTTCGATTTTTTTTTGACAATCTCGAGGACCTCGGACGACAGCTTCTCCGGCTCGGCGGCGGACCAAAGAAACGTATGGGTATCAAGAAGGTATTTCATCTTCTCGCCCTTTCGGCCAGAAATCCTCGACGATTTCGTCCGGCAACGGCTCCAGCAAATCCGCGCGAATTTTGACCTTCCCGGCGTACGCCCCCAAGAGCCTTTCGTCTCCGGGCTTCTCGACGGGAACGAGCTTGACCATCGGAGTGCCGGCCTTGGTAATGATGATTTCTTCGCCGGCAAGCGCCAAAGGTATTAATTTGGAGAGCTTTGTTTTCGCCTCGTGTATTCCAATTTCCATATCCAGTCCTTCCGGGGTTTTCCGATCGAAAAGAATGCCGTATACGTGATTTTCACGGTGAAAACCTTTCGGCTTAGCCATCGGCTTAGTTTATATTTGCGCCGAATGGATGTCAAGCCGCCGGGAACGCGTCGAAAAGGTCGCCTGCTCATGTTCGCGCATCCGGCAGGGCCCGCAGGCGATGCGTCTCTCCATGACGATGAAGCGCGGACGAGGATATGGCGCAACTCGGAAAAGCAGTTTCCTGTCGTCGCGCATTTGCTTCGCCATGGAAATCGGCTGCGCGGAGTCGATGTCGAACACGCCCTTGGCCTCCTGCTGGTCCCCGAACCGGCAGTGGTCGCCGGAGAGGCGCGGCATGTTTCCGACGCCGTGCGCGTAAGCGCCCAGGATGTCCTATTGAATTGTCCGGACTTCGGAATCTTTTCCAGGTTGCCTCCCGCTTTCAAATCTTGTTGCGATACAATCCGTGCTATAAAAATTTGTCCGCGCGCATGCACCTGCGAATGAAAGGAGACGACCGTGATCTTTTTCGACAGAGTGCGAGAAACCGCCGCAATTTGGCGGCACATTGGCGAAGGACGCAATCTGCTGATGCTCGCCCCGCGTCGCATCGGCAGGACCATGCTGCTGAACAGGCTGCGCGAAACCGCCGAGGAAAACGGATTTCGCGCGGTTGTTCTGGACCTGGAAGGGTATCGGGAGGAGGACTTTTTCGGCAGCTTTGCGCCGCCATTCAGGAAGAGCCGAGCGCAGGGGCCAGGTTCATGACCGACCTCGAACTGTTTCCTTTTCGCCCCTTCGAGCCGAGTACGGCGCGCGACTTTCTCGACGACATTGCCCGGCGACGCCGTCGTTCCATAACCTCCGCCGCAAAAGACCTTATCCTCCGGCGTCCGGGCTGGCTTTCGCCCTATTGCCACGAAAAGGTCGCCGAGGATGCCTGCGCCCGCGCATGTTCGCCGGCAGGCGACGCGACGCTGGACGAAGCGCAGATCCTGGCCGCCCTGGATCGCCTCCTGGAGCTGGAGAAACGCACCTACAGGAGCGTCTGGCGCGAACATCCGGACCGGAACTTACCCGAACCGGACCGCGAGCGGCTCTACACCGTGCTGAAAACGGCGGCTCGCGATGAAAACGGGGTCGCGGACGACACCTTGCTATTTCCGAGTCGGGGAACTCCTTCGGTTCCTAACCGAACTCCCCGGTGGCGTAGAGAACGATCTCGTGACCGTTGAGGAACTTTTCTTCGCGTATCTTTCCAAAATTGGCGTCAGAATACCCTTGAAATGCAACCATGAAGGGACCTCCCAATTCGCTGTAGTCGCGGCGCAACTTTTGGTGCAGTGATGAAATGGCGTTTTAGTGGTTGGCTGCCTAGGCTTCTTCCCGCTCCACTCACAAGACACTCCTGCATTTATCGACTCGGCGCCTTTGTCGTTTTTCGCTTCCGCCGGAATACTAAGCTCGATAGAACCAGCTTCCCTGTAGTAACCTGGATCAATCGCATGCCCGCCTTCTAAAGGATTATTTTATTGTAGGCTCCACGGCCAATGACTGGGGTGATGGAAATTGGTGTCGGAAACATGAAGAAAATTCCGCTTATTTTTGTTCCGCCAAAATGCCTTGGCGTCGTCGGCCGGGAACGTAGGGCGGGCAGTTCGAAAGGCCGGGGTTCCGACCCGCCCGCCCTACGACCGAACCGCGACGCCGTCGAATCTTTGCGGAACAAAACCCGGATGGAAAAAATCGCCTGTAAAATAAAGTTTTTCATCACCCCAGGGCGTTTCTCTTCTTCGCCGACAGCCGCAAGACCGGAGACTTTATGGCCGACGGGCTCGCGCTTTGGTGGCAAGCGAGAAAACGGGATTTTCCGGAAGTAAAACGCCTCTTCGTCAATTTGGACAACGGACCGGAGTGCAGCGGACGCCGCAGTCAATTTTTGCGCAGGATGGCGGAATTCGCGGACGCGACGGGTCTCGAGGTCCGTCTCGTTTACCATCCTCCGTATCACGGCAAGTATAACGCTATCGAGCGCTATTGGGCGGGACTCGAAAGTTGCCGTTGTATGACATTACGATCAGTCCTAAAACGGTAAATTAACATATTTCGATTCCCTTATTAGCTTATTCGTCGGGGAAGACGGAACCGGCAGTCGGCAAGGCGAAACAGGCGTTTCGCATTCGGCAAGCGGGGGAAACCGCGAGCCGTCCCGGAAAGATTCGGATTGCCCGGAAACGGAACGGAATTCTCCTTTTGCCGCCGAAGACGGAAGACGCCTCGGGAATGCGGAACGACAGCCTGTGGCCGCGAAACAAAGCGAATATGCCGTCGAGTTTGCCGTCGGCCGATAATGCGAACGGCTTTGGTGTCTTTATTTCGTTTCGAGGCCCTTACGGAATGGCGCGCCTCATTCCGCGGTAACCCATACAGTATCCTCGTTGTCCCGAAAGTCTTGGTCGACCTTTTCGCTTTCGACCCCGGCCCAGTATTTGTATGTGCCGGGTGTATCCGCGGCCACCCTTAGAAACACTCTCGCTCCTTCTTCGGGCGGGATCCTTTCTATTTTGCAGGCGACCATGCCGTCGTCCTTTTCTTCGCATTCCTTGGGAAGCTCCGCTTCATTCGGTCTTCTTTTGCTTTCTTGAATAATTTCCATTTTTGTTTCGCGCTTTCGATCGAATTCAAGAACATGGCTTTGAACGTACACATTGTCGGGAATTCTGTAAGATAAAAGAACATTGGAGGCATCGGTTGGACCGTGGTTCTTAACCTGGATGGAAACGCTGTAGATTTGATTTCCTCCGCCGTAACGGGCGTATTCGGGGATTGGGGTTTCTATGGCAACCGACAGATCGGCGCCCCCGGAATCGAATTCTTGGCTGACGAGTTCGATTTCGCCTTCGCTCGCATCCCCGTCGAGAAACAGATCCGCAGCCGTCTCCGCGACATCCATCAATCCGGAATCGAAAACGGAAAGCATGCCGAGAACTGTCCGAGTAATAAGCGTAAATTTAGGAGCTTCCGAATATACGACATCTCCTTTGGCGATATCGATCCTTCCAAAAAGTTCCGACCAGTCCATGTCCTTATCCGCAGTCGTCACAAAACTCATCCGAAGGGTCACATGATCAAAAGGCTCTATCGGACCGAGCGCGTAACTCATGGTATTTCCCCTGAGTCTCGCCTTCACATCCACGACCCGTTTGTCGAATGAAAGAAAAGTCGGCTCCAGAACCAGCTTGTCCTTTGCATCTTCGCTTAAATTCAGACGAACCACGGTTTGCGGCTGAGTTTTCATGCCCCCGTTGAAAATATCCAATTTAAAGCGCTTGGCGCATAATTCTTCATCCTGGTATCCATCGGCCGCAGCCTGCCCAAGTTCGGGCGCGAATCTGGCGTTCGGGCTGTCCGCGCATACCCGGTCAGGCTCTTCCAATCTGTAAAGGACCTGGTAGGAAGGCGTTTCGAAAATCGAAATGCCGGTAGTCGCGAGGATGGATAAACCTACAAGCGTAATTCCCCATTTTGCCCATCTGACAAATCCCCCGCCGGGCACGATTTCCGCCGCCTTTTCCAAATCGGATTTCGAATTCCGCCTCTGATCGTCTTCCGCATCGTTTTTATTCCCGGTTCTCGCGATATTTTCCGGTTTCGTTCTTTGGAGCGCCAAAAATTTTTCTACGATAACGCCGCACGACGGGCATGCGTCCCCTTTCGCGAGTTCGGCCGGCAACTTGCTCCGATAGCCGCATTTCGGGCATTCGAATTCCTCGACAACCAGGGGCGTTTTCTTTCCCGAAGTAGAGCCCGGGGAGGCTTCTTTCCGTACATGGCACCGGGCGCCCTTCCGTTCTATGGCCTCCCGAAAAGCAATCGCTCTATGTCGGCTCAATCCTTTCTTGATCACGACTTCACCTCCGGATAGAAGACGCCGTGTATTCGCTCGGTCCATTTTAAACAGAGCCGATATCCTGTCGATAACTTCATCGCGATTTTCAACTTCCGGATCGATCCCGTCAAGTATCAAGTCGTATTTTGCCTCTTTCATTGCCCTCACCCGTCAATCGCATGCCTGGTAAATTTTCGCGGCCTTCTGAATCGATACGAATCATCGTCTTTTTTCGAGAAAAAACCACTCGAAAAATCGAACGAGAAAATTTTTATTTATATGCCACAAAAACGGCGATCGAGACAAGGCGATGGCACGAAAAATTTTTGGAACAACCGATTCGTTGAAAAATGCGATTGACATGCGGTCGCGGTTTTCGGCATAATTTTTCTCGTCAAAGGCAATTTTCAATCGTTTGCGAATTTTAGC
>CAZNTU010000348.1:0-4789 GCA_964575975.1 uncultured Desulfobacteraceae bacterium | reverse complement strand
CATCCGAAACCGACACGCCGAGTTCAGCGGCTTTGACGCGGTCCACCCGAACCTGGGACAGCGTTATCGGGGTAGGCGTCCAAGCGTACATCGACGCGCATTCCGGCGGAGACCTCCGCCGCGTGTTTCTCGGGAATCGAAGCGCGAATAACAAGACTGTCCGGATCGTACATTTCCAGCAGCACCGCACGCGGCGAGACAAACTCGCCCTCCTTTACCTCCACCCGAGACACCACCCCGGCCCAAGGCTCCTTGATGATGTAATCCAGGGCCGTCTCCTCGGCCTTGATCAACAAGGCGCGGACCTTCTCGTATGCAGCCCTGGCCTGGTCGAGCTGTTCGCCGGGCAATGCCTGACTTTCTACGAGTTGCCGGGTCCGGCTCAGGTTGTCCTCTTCTTTTTTCAGCTCTTCCCGAAGAGAAACGATCAATGCGTCAACACCCTTTTTCCTTCCTATGGAAAGCAACGATTCACCCTTTGAAACCCGGTCCGCCTCTCGGACACGAACATCAACCACCGGCCCTTCGGCGGGAGAAGCCAATTGGGCGACTCGATAGGGCTCCACGGAGCCGGTCAACTCCAGGGTTTTCGAGATGCTTGACTTGGCGGCGGGAATAACGCGCACCCGGGGAGGCTGTTTCTGCTTGCCGGGCTGTTCCGTTTCCGTTTTTCCGGCAGGAACTCCATGGAAGAATACGATCCCGGCGGCCGCAAGCGCTCCGACGATCAAAATCGTGAACAAGATAATCTTTTTTTTCATTCCGCCCCCATCGCCAATTTCAGTTGCGCAACCGCTGTGTGGTACTCCGCCAGGACCCGGTAGTACGTCGTTTCGGATTCGAGCAGGGCGGCCTGCGCGTCGAGTACATCCACGATGGCCCCCTTGCCCAGATTGTACTTAAGCTGCTCTATGCGCAGGCTCTCGTTGGCCTGGGAGATGGATTTTCGAATCGCGGCCGCACGTTCCCCGGAGGATTCCACGTTGGAGAGAGCGGTCTCGACTTCGAGTCGCACCTGGAGATCCAGCAAACGAAGACGCTCCTGGGCGGAGGCAAGATTGGCCTTCTGCTCGCGGATGTCCGAGTCCACCTGTCCTCCTTCGAAAATCGGCACTTCCATTATCAGCCCGACACTACCGACGTCTCCTTGTTCATCGCCCGTCCCGGTCGTCGGGCCGACTGCCCAGCGTCCACCGTAAGCGCCTCGCAAGGATAGTGTCGGCAGATGTCCAGACTTGGCGATATCCACGTTTTTGGCCTGCGCCTCCAGGGAAGAACGGGCGGCCAGATAGTCGCCCCTGTTTTCCCGCGCTGTCGAAAGAGCTGCCTCCAACTTCAAGCCCAAGGAAAGGGCAAACAGCGGTTTACGCAGGTTGTTCCACATTGTTTTCCTCACCTTCCGTCATCCAGAAGCGCCAAAGTCGCGGCTTCAATGGAGCCTCGCGGCTCCGCGCCCAGAACATCAATGGCATACATATTCCCCGCCGCATTCTCGTTTGTTGTCATCCATTGAGCCGAGTCAGGGCGCAGGTAGCTTGTCCACCCCATCAATGTCCCCATGGCCAGGCCAAGGACCAAGGCGGCGGTGGTCGCCCCTCTGACCAGCCAGGGCTGGAACAGGAACTCAAGCCACTCGCAGCCGGACGTTTTTCCGGCTTCTTTTCGCTTCTGCCGGAAGGTCGCTTCGGCCAATATCCGGGCCGACAACCCGGAAGGAACCGGAGGCACTTCGTCGTTCTCCAAAAGCGGCGCAAGCCCCCGCAACCCGTCAAATTCAAGACGGCAAGCCGGGCATTCCGCCAGATGGCGTTCGACTTCTCGCCGTGTCCGCTCCGGCAGTTCGGCGTCTAAATAAGCGTTCAGGTATTTTCGGCTTTTAGCGCATGACCACATGGTTTTTCACCTCCTTTCTTGCGGTTTTTTCGCTTTTCGCGGGACTGCTTTTCGGAAATCGCATTTTCTGCAAGTACTTTTGTCCTGCGGACATGCTGCTCAGAGCATTGGGGAGAAGGGGGATGCTCAGAATACGCCATGCATTGCCAAATGAAAACAAGAGATGCATGTCCGTCTCCAAATCCAAAGATAGTTGCCCAAGTCATTTAAATCCGAAAAAACTGAGCGACTCTTCACCGTGCATTCTGTGCGGTCAGTGCGTGAAGGCCAATACAGATCTTTCCCCCGCGTTTCGTCCCATGCCATCGGTACCGGACGATAAATGGAAAGATTACGGTTGGGGGATTACAATTCTTGGCTTTTTTCTTTCCGGATTTGTCCTTGAACATGTGTTTCACGACTGGCAAGCAGGATACCGCTATTATGCATTTTTCCCGGACATGGCAAAAAAAGCGATCGGGGTCAAGGCGCTTGCCGGATGGATTGAAGCCATATGGGCAATGATTATAGTACCCTGTGCCCTGTGGCTCTCCATGGGATTGATCGGGAAATTATTCGGCATTTCGGTGGGCGTTTTTGAAATATGGAAAAAAATTACGTTACCGACCATTACAGCTCTTGCGAGTGTGCATGTTATTTTGTCCTTGGAGAAGTTTTCCCACTGGGTTACGCATACTCGGATCGCGTTCGGAAATCTTATGGATAGAATAGCAACCGGTCTTATTCCCGACTCGATTTTTATCTTGAGACTTCCCGGGCGCGGTCATGGACATGGCCGCAGACCAGAGGAGCATCTCTTTTCGGAAGCTGCGCTTCTCGGCTTTTCAATTATAGTTTTCGTCATGTTTTCATTCTTTTTATACAAAGAGATACGGAAATCCAAAAAAGAGCGTCTTTTGAATGCGCCATCCCGCTTAGAAATCGATAAAGCTTCCCCGGCGGCCGAGCACGTTTCTTAAGCGCTCCCGACCACGAGCCAGCAGTCGTTCGACGGCCTTGGTGGTCGTCTCCAGAGCCGAGGCGATCTCCTTGTAACCCAAGTTTTCATAATAGCGGAGCACAATGGCCAAACGTTGATTGGGGGGCAGAGCGTCAAGGGCGGCACGAACCGCGATGGCGTTCCACGATACGTGAAAAAGCCGCCAGATCGCCTTGCCCGACGGCTTGCAGCAGAAACTCATCGCTGTCCGGGCAATCAGGCAATCCAGCGCTTCCTGATATTACGGAGACTCGCCATGAACAAACCGCCACAGAACGCGGCAAGGATGGACAGATTAAGAGGAAAAGACATGATATTTCCGCCATGGATGGCTCCATGAAGCAAATCCGCGCCGTAGGTCAGGGGCAGCGCGTAGGAAAGGGGCTTTAGAAAAAACGGAAGCGCGCCGACGGGGAAAAACAATCCGCACAAAAAAATCATTGGGAAACGAAAAAAATTGGAAAATGTCTGGGCCTCGAAGACCTCGCTGACCGCCACGGCGATGAACAAGCCAAGGAACGTCGACGCCACGGAGATCAGAAAAACCGCCGGGATAAACACCAACCAGTCCACCCGGCCCAGGTCCGCCAGAAAAGCCGCCATGACGACGGGGACGAAAGCGTTCACCACCCCGAACAGGATCGCACCGCTGGTCTTGGCCAGCATCAGCAGTTCAAGAGGGATGGGGGCCAGCAACAGCCGCTCGAACGAACGGTTTTTCTTTTCGAAGGTCACGGTCACCGCGAGCAAAGAGGTCGTGCCGAACAAAATGGACAAGGCGATCACCCCCGGGAGTATCGAGGAAATGCTTTCCAGACCTCTTCCGGATTTGATGAAAAACATGCCGGTCCAGGCCAGCGGAAAAATAATTCCCCAGCTGATGTTCGGCGGCTTCAGATAGTAGGTGCGGAAATCCTTTGCCAATATGTTCCAAAAGGCGATCCAATTCTTCATTGTTTTCCTCCGGATTTTTCTTTCTCCTTGCGCATGACGTCCGCGCCGATACCGGTGATGCGGACGAAGACATCCTCGAGGCTGGGTTTGATTTTTCTGGCCTCGAACACCTCGGCCCCGTGGTCCTCCAGAAAGCGGACCAAAGGCCCGACACGGACGGGCTCGTCGGCTTCCACTCGGATCAATTCCGGCTGCGGGTTGGTGAAATTCAGGCCGGGGAATGCTGCTGAAAGTTCGTCGGAAAGATCGTTCGAACCGTTGACGCAGGCGATCTGCATCACATGTTTTTCCCGGACGGGCTGACCAAGGCGTTCGACGGAATCGACCTTGACAATGCGACCGGACAAAATGAAAGCGATACGGTCGCATAACCGCTCCGCCTCCTCGATATAATGGGTGGTCAGAAAAACAGTCGTTCCTTTCTCGTGCAGATCGTCGACGAGCCGGCGCAACTGCCTGGCGCTGGCGACATCGATACCCGTAGTGGGTTCGTCCAAAAACAGGATTTTCGGTTTGTGGATGATTCCGGCGGCGATGGTCAGCTTCCGCTTCATTCCTTTGGAATAGCCGCCGAACTTGCGTCCCGCCGCCTTGGTCAGATCGAAGGCGTCCAGCAGTTCCCCGGCCCTCGCCCGTCGCTCGGCCTTGCCCATGCCGTAAAGGGCGGCGCAAAAGCACAGGTTGTCGAAACCCGAGAGTTCGGGGTACAAATTGCTTTCGTCGGGAACCACGCCGATCAGGTGTTGAGCGGCTCGCGGCCTCTTCGTGCAGTCGATGCCGCCGATGCGGACGGTTCCGGCGTCAGGGCGCGCCAGGCCGGTGAGCATGTTGATGGTCGTGGTCTTGCCCGCTCCGTTGGGACCCAGGAAACCGAACAGCTCTCCGGAATTCACCTCGAAATCCACCGAGGCAACGGCCTGAACGTCGCCAAAACTCTTGGCGAGTCCCCGAACCTCGATGGCG
>CAZNTU010000347.1:0-4793 GCA_964575975.1 uncultured Desulfobacteraceae bacterium | reverse complement strand
TTCCCATGACAACGGCCACCACGGGAAAAGTCTCCGCTGCTGACGCATTCATATCGAAACACCTCATCCTTATAATTTTCAATCGATCAAACGGCGCGAAGCCTCTTCGTATTTCTCCGCAGTCCGGGCCACGACTTCCTCAGGCAATTCCGGAACAGGCGGTTTTTTGTCCCACCGGACGCTCTCCAGGTAGTCGCGCACGAACTGCTTGTCGAAACTGGGCGGAGATTCGCCGGGCCGGTAGGTGTCGCCCGGCCAGAAACGGGAGGAATCCGGCGTCAGGATTTCATCGATGAGAAGCAGTTCGCCGTCTATCATCCCGAATTCGAATTTGGTGTCGGCGATGACGATGCCCCGCTCCTTGGCAAACATTGCGGCAAAGTTGTAGATGCGCAAGCTGATGTCGCGCACTTTTTCGGCCGTTTCCGTTCCGACCAAACCGGCGGCTTTTTCAAAAGAGATGTTTTCGTCGTGGGCTCCTGCGTGGGCTTTTGTCGACGGGGTGAAAACCGGTTCCGGCAAGCGGTCCGCCTCCTTGAGTCCCTCCGGAAGAGCGATGCCGCAAACATGTCCGGTTTGTCGATATTCCTTCCATCCCGAACCGACCAGGTAGCCTCTTACAATGGCCTCGATCGGAAGCGGCTCCGCCTTTTTGACGAGCACCGCGCGCCCCCTCAATTGTTCGCGGCCCCATCGGCCGTCGTCCACCCAATCGTCCAATGACGGTTCCGTCTCCACGATATGGTTTTCGATCAATTCCTTTGCTTTGTCGAACCAGAAGTTGGACATTCGCGTCAGAATGATTCCCTTGCCGGGTATCACGTTCGGCAAAACATGGTCGAAAGCCGAAATACGGTCGCTGGCGACGATTAGAAGATGGCGGTCGTCCCCGGCGGAATACACGTCCCGCACCTTGCCTTGGCGAAGGAACGAATAGTTGGCATGACTTTTCATAACAGGTTCTCCTTTTGCATAAAAAAAGGCCGACGCCTGTTTTCGATAAACAGACGGCGGCCTTATATTTTTCGCGCGCCCTTCCGTCTCATAGAAGGGGCCGCTCCAACTCTAAGCCGTTTTTCCGAAACCAAACCCCCCGAACAATTTGCGCTCCGCGCCTTTTCTTCGGCTGGTTCGCGGGATTTTTACCATGTTTGCGCATTTTGTCAATCGGTTTTTCGGGGGGTTGGTTTCGATGCTTTCACGCCCGGTCCCTCGGATAAACTATCACGGGCGGCGATGCCAAGGAGAAAAGAACCACCCTTTCGCCCGTGACCGTGCTGATGTCCGTGTGAAGACTTTTCACCTTGACGCCCAGAATCTTTTCCACCGCTTCGGTCAACAAGGGACGCCCCTGTTCCAAAAGGGCGATCCGGACGCGCTTGATCAATTCTCTCCCGTCCTTGCGGTCGGCCGAGCCGGCAAGCTTCAACTCGGCCGGAGTGAGGACGCTCCTGAGCCTGACCAAAACCATGTCGTCGAGAATGTACGCCTTTGTTTCCAAAGGACCTCGCCCCATGTATTCCTTCTCGAACTTGATGAGGGCCTCGCAAATTTCGGCCTCCAGCTGTCCTTTGGTCTTGTTTTTCATTTGGGCTCCGATTTCGGAAGGTCTGATTAGAAGTGTCGAAATTCGTTAATGCCATATCCTCCTCCGGTTTTCACGGTTTTCGGGAATTGTACAACATATCTTGATCTTTTTCACCGTCCGATATTTCGTCCGCATCCCGAAGGCTGCCAATTGTCGTATGTTTCGGAGAGACTAACCTTGGAGATTATCAACCTTCGAGGCGAACTCCGCCAATCGAACTCGCAAGGGTCGAATTCGCGTCTCCCGCACTTTCCGTGCGTGTTCGGCCATTCTCCGACGTTCCTCGCCGCTTTTTGCCAGATCGGTCTCCACCTCTTTCTTTCGCTTCTCGTAAATCCGTCGCGGTGTTTCCGCCGCCGACAGGAACGCCCGCTTGTAAATGTGCCTTACGCTCGCGGGCAACTCCCCGCATTTGGCCTTGACTTCGGGCTCCAAATGATAGAACAACGCCTCGTAGGCGGGAGACAGTTTCCGACGGACTTCTTCCTTCAACGTCTTTTCGGTAAGGCTTTTCGTAAGAAACAAAAGGACTATGTTGACGACAAGAACGGCGGCCGACGCGATCACAATCCAGAAAACCCGCGTGACCATGGCGAAAATCGCAACGAACACGCCGGAGGCCGCCGTGAACAACCCTGTGAAGCTTCCCGCCGTCATGAACGCGTGGGATCTGATGTTCTCCATCAGCTCGCTTTCCTCCAATTCCCGGAAAACCTTGTCTTCGTCCAGCTTCAAGTCCCCCGAAAACTCCGGGATCGAAACGCCCGACGTAAGTTCCAGTTCGGACAGGGCGGAATCTTTCCAGGCGCTTTTCAACTCCCGGTTCACCGATGCGATCAGGCCCGTCAGACCCCGGTTGTAAACGGCGTTTTTCCCGTCCTTGATCTCGGCTGTCCACCCGCCGACGACCTCCTTGAAACCTTCGTCGGTTTCCGCCTTGACGATGTTGCAAATCGAAAGTTTCAGGCGATCCTTGTCCCACAGAAGCGCCGGAAGGTTTTTCAGAGTCAAGACTTCCCGGTAGATTCTTTCCGCGCTTTTATCGCACAACCGGGGTTTCAGGGCGTAAAGACGGTCCCAGACGTCCTCGGCCAGCAGTTCGTCCGGCGTGCGGTCGTCCAGTTTCGAAACGATGCGCAGGCAGGTTTCCTTGAACTTTCCCAGTTCGTTTTCGGCCTCCGCGACGCGTCGTTTGAAATCGGATTCCTTTTGAAACGCGGAAATTTCCTTGTTGCGAAGATTGGCCTCCGCTTCCAGAAGACAATTCGCGCCGATGGCGGAACCGTTATCGACGAGAATGGAGCGGGCTTTGTTTTGAACGACGTTTTCCTCCACGACGTTCATGAGTCGCTGCACCCCCCCCGCTTCTTTCGCGGAATCGACCAGAGGGGGGTCAAGCGCGGAAAAGTCGCCGCCCGTCTTCAAAACGGTCATGATCCGGACAATCTCGTAGAAAAGCAGGGCATCCGTCTTTTCCTTGGCCGGATCGCCTCTTTGCGCACCGGAATTTCGGTTTTCCAGCAAGCGTTCGGCCTGGGCGGCGCGAAGGGCCAGGAGCGCGTGAAAGAGGACCTGATCCTGGTCCCTCAAGCGAAAACCCCTCTCCTTCAACGTTTCCATGCTGGCCCGGAAAATCCGGTCGCTGTCCTTCCTCGAGTGGCCCCGCATGTTGCACCCGTAGAACAGCTTGTACTCCATGCCGTTATTGCGAACGAACGAAAGCGCCGCCAGATCGGACATTTTCAAGGTCCTGGAACCGTCGAACAAATACAGAATGGCGTCCGAGTCGATCATGGCCTTGCGGGCGATATCCGTGTCCCAACGGCTGGCGAACAGCCCCGGGCAATCCACGAGAACGCAACCCAGTCTGCCCAAGTTGGGGGAATGAATCCTGATTTCTATCGCGGCCACGAAGACGAAAACGACCTCCCGGACATCGAAAGCGCCAGGATTCCTCGCTAGCCAGCGCGGCTCCCAGTCCTCGGGAAACACGATCATCGGGCCGACCGCTTCCGGCGAAAACACGCTTTTTTCGCGAAGCTCCCTTAGCACGGGATCGTCCATGAAATAGGCGGCGATGCTCGCGTAGCGAAGCGCGTCGAGGTTTCCGCCGTCGTAGCCGGCCTTGCTTTTCTCGTAAACTTTCCATTCCAGTTCCGCGGCCTTGGCGACGAGCCTTCTGTCCGGCTCCAGGTTCATATCGATCGTCGAGCCAAGCCGAGAGGCGTCGGTATCGCGGAAACGGACGGGATCGATTTGTCTCAAGCGAGGCAGCAGCAGGTCGGAAAAGCTGTCGACAAGCTCAGAGGAGGTTTTCCATAATATTTTCGCCCTTTCGGGTTCCGACGGGTCGGCGATGTTGGATGCGGAGACGACGCACCCGCTGGTTTTGATTCCCGACCCCCTGGGACTGAGTTCGCGACCGTCGCACAACGCGTTGAACGTGGTGGACTTGCCCCCTTGGAACTCGCCCGCCAAAACGATCGTGAACTGGTTTTCCAGCGCCCTTTTCCGGATTCGACGTATCGTGTCGCGGGCGCGTTCCGACAGCGATTCCAATTCTGCGGCCTCGGCGAGCAGATCGAGCAGTTCGTTTCTAAGACTTTCGTATTCGTTCGGGGTCAAATTGGAGAACCTCGATCAGGAATCCAGAATTTGCCGAACCTTCGTCAAAAGACTGTCGGCTCCGAAGGGTTTCTGAAGAAACGGGATGTGTCCGCAGGAGACGTCGTCGAGGAAATCGGCGGCTTTGTCCGGGTAGCCGGACGTAAAGAGCACTTTCATGTCGGGACGCTTGGCTGCCAACGCCTCCGCCGCCTTGAGTCCGCTCAGTTCCGGCATAACCACGTCGGATATCATGAGTTGGATCTCGCCTTCGAATTCGTCGCAGACGCGGATCGCCTCTGCGCCGTTTCGGGCTTCCAAAACACGGAAGCCTCTGCTCCTGAGCATTCGGAGAAACGTGGTTCGAAGCATGTCCTCGTCTTCGACGAGTAAAATGGTTTCGTCGTGAACGGATTGCGTGGAGGTTCCATGGCAACCGGACCCGGCGGGTTCCTCCGCCTCGGAGGGGCCTGTATGTGCGGGGAAGCAAACGTAAAACGAGGTCCCTTTCCCCTGCTCGCTGTGGACCCTTATTCCTCCTTTGCTTTGGCGGACGATTCCGTAGACCGTGGAAAGCCCCAGACCCGTGCCTTTTCCTTCG
>CAZNTU010000346.1:0-4816 GCA_964575975.1 uncultured Desulfobacteraceae bacterium | reverse complement strand
GTCCTTTGGGAAATCGACAATAGAGTCCGAGACGGTCGAGAACAATCTGAGGTTTCCTGGCCAGTATCATGATGAGGAAACCGGTCTTCACTACAATTGGTGGAGGTATTATGGGCCAGAGATCGGAAGATATATCAGGACTGATCCGATCAGAGTAAATGGAGGGTTTAACTTTTTTGTTTACGCTACAAACAATCCGATTACTTTCAAAGATGAAAGAGGATTATATTGTGGTTCTGGCATTTTTTCCGAGATAGCGGTACCGGATAAACCTGGAGGGTTTGATTTTAGCCAAGCTTGTATAGAACACGATAATTGTTATGCGAATTGCCCTCCTAATGGAACGCCGACAAATTGGGGGATAAAATCTTCCTGTGATAGAGCTTTTAGAGATACAATGAGGCGAATTTGTCGAATACAGTATAATGGAAATAATGATTGTTTAGCTTTTGCGAAAAGATATTACTGGGGAGTAAGTAGTAACTCTATAGCTGAACAGGCTTTTTTAAATGCTCAAGGAAATTGCAGTGGTTGTGCCGATCTAAAGAATAGTTACGATGAATATATAGATCGAATGACAGAAGATTTAGGGGTAAAGCCTTTGCTAATTATTTCTTTTTGAAAACCTTCAAATTATCCGAGTTATTGCCATGAAAAGGAACAATAATATTATACGCTTCATATTAAGTTTATTCCTAGTTTTAAATTTCATTATGATTGAAAGTGCAAAAGCTTTTTTTCGGCAAATTGATGCAAGTCCAAAAATAATTTGCAATGAATTAGGTTTAATAAAAAAAGTTTTTTACTCAAATAAAAATATGACCTTTATTACCAATATAATATGCAATGATTTGGATTTAGAGAAAGGACCGGATATAGGCATATTTGATCAATTCAATCTGTTTGTCACGGATCTCGGAGGCAAATTAAAATCAACTACTACATTTGAATGGGAGATCGGGGTTTTAGATTCCGATGTATTTATGGAATCTACAGGAGGATACAAAATTGTAATAAAAGACCAGAATCCGGTTGGAGTTTTAAATCGAGACGGAAAACCTGTTTGGAAATACGATGATCCGGCTGCATTCCATATGACATTTGGAGATACTGACAATGATGGTTTACCCGAGTATTACATAGCTTCGACAAGCCTGGTTAAGTTGGACGAAGAAGGGAAGATAGTATGGACGACGAAACCGGCAATATACACGGCTGTTTCAGTTTGCGACGGTACAAAAGGAGGGGACGATATAATAACTTTGAATCATGCTAGAAAAATTCAGTTTTGGAACAACCACGGATATTTAAATAGTGAATGGGAACCAAAAAATATTCTTGGATTTGACATATGTAAGTGGTTAAATAAGAATTTAATAATAGGATTTTATTTTAACTTAATTGAAGTGTTCGATTATGATGGAAATAATGTGTTCTGCTATAGACTGCCTTTCGGTCCTTCGGAGATTTATTCAATCAGAGTCGAATCGGTAGTGTTCAATAAGAAGGAATATCTTGCGGTTTTGGTAAAATTTTCCTCGGCCAAGGGGCTTTCTATGCTATGCCTTTTTTCACTGGATAAAAAACTTGTGTATCAAGAATTGTTAAAAGTAACCACAGGAATTTTAGCTGTGACTCAGAACGATCAAGAAAGCCAATTGCTTTTGGTTGGCGACGGGCCGGGCAGGGTGAACAGTTATTCGATCTCGAAGAGATGGTAAATGCTGGTTATGATAGCGGACTTTCGTTCCGAGCGTACCGAAAGGTGTGCGATTCTGGAATTCAAGGACGGTCGGGAAGGACATTCTTCGAAAGCGTCGTCGGACTTTCGAAGGCCGTCCGGCTGGATTCGTCTCGGCAGGCGGGCAATCCGCAAAGGACCCGACGGACGAGGTCGCCCTCGGTGTTGTGGAAACCGAGTTTTGCACGTTCGGAACGAACGTTTCCCGTCGCGAACGCGGAGGGCATGGCGCCGGCCAAAACGACCGGCCAAAAACCACGCGACGATAACCGGCCTTGCCAACGGCGAGACCTACTATTTCGCGGTTACCGCCCGTAACATAGCCGACGGGGAGCGCAAACAGGTCCAGACCGTTTCCGCGATACCCTACGCGGACACCCAGGGTCCGGAAATCCTCGAAGTCAAAATAGACGGCGCGCCGATCCAGGATGGCCATGTCGTCTCCAAAGCCGCGACTATAACCGCGGTCGCCGCCGACACGGCGGGAATCGGCCGGATGGAGTTCCACGTCGACGGCGTTCTTTCCCGTACCGACTACAGCGGTTCCCGGGCAGATTTTCAATGGGACGTGACGACGGTCGAGGACAAGGCCTACGCCATATCCATTGTCGCGTACGACTCCCTGGGAAACTCCACGACTTCGGAATACACCGTAGTCGTAGCCTTGGAGCCGCCCGAAGCTCCGAAAATTACCGCGCCCGTCTCCGGCAAGGTTTTCAACCGGTCTTCCATCGCGGTGTCCGGAACCGCCGAAAAAAATACCGAAATTCTCCTTTTCGTCAACGGAAACCAAACCGGCAACCCGATCCAGGCGGACTCGAAAGGCGCCTTCGGCGGGACGGCCGTCCTCTCCGAAGGAGAAAATGTTTTGACGGCCGCCGCGAAAAACCGGGCGGGCGCCGGACCTTCAAGCGCCGAGGTCCTGGTCTTGCTGGATAACAATATTCCGCAAAGCCCTCTCGATTTTTCGGCCAAGGCAGTCGAAGGCGGCGGCATAAGACTGTCCTGGAAAGAACCGTGGGGAATCCCGGTGGCGGGCTTCAACCTCTACAGGTCCGGTTCCGAATTCGCTGCGGCTTCGGAGGCCGAAAAGCTCAATAACCTCCCCGTGAAGGGAAAAAACCACACGGACCTTCCTCCCGACGACGGCGCCTGGTACTATCGGATCTCCAGCGAGACCGCCGCGGGAAACGAAAGCCCGCTTTCCGGACTGGCGTCGGCCGCGGCCGACAGCGTCATGCCCCGGGCGGTATCGATTTCCTACGCCCCGTCGGGAATCCACGACCCGGCCACGGGCCGCACGGGTCCAGGTAGAGTGGAACTGGTTCTGACCGCGAGCGAACCCCTGGCGACCGTTCCTTTCCTGAGCGTCACGCCGGAAAACGGAATGCCCATAATGGTGGATCTCGCAAAGGATACGGAGACGGCGTTCTCCGGTTCCTTCGAGATCGAAAAGACAACGAAATCCGGCACGGCCCGGGCCGTGTTTTCGGGACGCGACCGCGCGGGAAACAGAGGGAGCGGAATCGACTCGGGGCAGACCCTTTCGATCGACACCGAAGGTCCTATCGTGCGCCGGATCGAAATCTCTCCGGCAAGCCCGGTGAAAAACGACGGGCAAAACCCCAAGACCGTCGCGGCGGTCTTCGGTCTGAACGAGAAGACGAAACCCGGCGCGACCCCGGAGCTGTCCTGCAGGCTTTCCGGCTCGGGCGACGCGACCCCGGTCGGCTCCGTCGCGGAAATCCCCGCGACGGCGGGCGACGCCCAGACATGGCGGGCGGAGTTCGTCCTGCCCCCCGAAGCCGGACTCGCCTCCCCGGAGACCCTGTCCTTCGTATATCGGGGAACCGACGATTTGGAAAACGGAAGCGACAGGATCGCCTGCCCCAACGCCTTCCAAATCTACCAGGGCGATCTTCCTCCGCTGGAGCCGCCCGAGGGACTCGCGGCGAAGGCCCTGCCCGGAGGCGTCGTCGAGCTTTCCTGGAACGAAGTCGAAAACGCGGCCGACTACCAGATCTACCGGCAAGGCCCCGGCCAGGCCGAACCGACGCCTCTCGTCCGGTCCGCCGGCGCGACGCGGCTCGAGGACCGGACCCCGGAGGACGGCGCGTACCTGTACGCGGTCGCGACCGTCAGATCCGAAAACGGCGAGGAATCGACGGGAGCGGCCTGCGACCCGGTCTCCGCAGTGTCGGATTCCATCGCTCCCGAAGCTCCGTTCGGGCTCGTTCTCCGGCTGGTCCCGCACGGCGTCCAGGCCTCCTGGGAGCACTACGGGACGGCTCCCGATGAAACCGGCATCGCCTTCAACCTGTACCGATCCGCCGGAACCGAAATCGTGGATCTCGACGGCCTCGCGCCCGCGCTGACGAAAATTCCGGGTCTTTCGGCCGTCGATTCCGCGCCGTCCCCGACGGAGCACTGCTACGCCGTCACGGCCGTCGACGCCGCCGGAAACGAGTCGGAAGTCTCCCTGTCGCAATACCTCAACTTCGACCTTCTTCCGGTGGCCAACCTTCGCGTCGAGCGGACCGGCGACCGGCCGCCCGTCGTCTCCTGGTCCCACCCGGCCGACAACCTGCTCGGCTTCGACCTCTATCTGGGAACGGACGGCTCCGGCGAACGGGGAACAAGACTCAACGGCGCCCTGCTGACCGAGCCCTCCTTCGTCGACGCCGGGTTTTCCGGCGACTCCCGCCGATACACGGTCGTGGCCGTCGACGAGAACCAGGCGGAAAGCGCGGGGCGAAGCATTTTCCTTCCCCTGCTCGAATTCGGCCTCGCCGACGGCTCGAAACTGAAACGCGGCGTCATGAACCGGGTCGAATTCAAGGTGGACAACCTGTCGGCGGAGCCGGTCGAAAACGCCCGGCTGCGCGTAGCCGTCGCAGGAAGGGAACACCTTTCGGAGCGTTTCGACGTTTCGCCCGGCGCCTTCGAAACCGTGCCGGTCGTAGTCGGCGGATACGCGGACCTGGAGGATCTCGAGGACGTCGACATGGCGGTCGAAATCAGGCCGCGCGAGGACGAGACCGTCCGCGCGTCCCGGAGCCGGGAGATCGAGGTCGG
>CAZNTU010000345.1:0-4821 GCA_964575975.1 uncultured Desulfobacteraceae bacterium | reverse complement strand
TCCCACGTTTCACGTGGGAACGAGGCGGCGAAGCAGTCAAAATTAGAATTGCTGCGCTGTCAGATCGGTTCTTTACATTAATACGATGTTTGGTTAAAATATCAAGAAAATGTTAAGTGTACAATCTAAAAAAATGGATAATAATCATGGAACTCGCAATTGAATCGAACCCCATTCCCCTCAAAAAAGACGCCGATGGCGCAATTCGCGTCGGAGATACGCGGGTTACGCTTGAAACCGTCATCCAAGCCTTCGAGAAAGGCTCGACATGCGAGGAAATTGTTCATCAATATCCGGTGTTGGACCTTGCCGATGTATGCGAAGTAATCGGCTGTTTCCTGAGAAATCGAACAACAATATTTTGCGCGATGTATTGTTGAAAAAACCCGATATTGACATCGTTCGTATCTCAATAATCTAAAATGTTATATTTTAAATAGGTTATAGGAATATTGCTATGAGACAAGACAGAACTCGTCCTATCCGAATCGTTACTCTGCATGGACAAGACAGTGATTCGGATCTGTATAGCACCACACCGTCTGAAAGAATCGGTATGATGTGGCAGGTTACACTGGACGCATGGGCATTCAAAGGAGAGTCAATTGCTGAATCCAGACTTCCGAGACATATTGTTAGCATTCAACGAGGAGAAGGTTGAGTATCTGGTAGTCGGAGCGTATGCTTTGGCCGCTCATGGATTTGTCAGAGCTACCGGAGATATTGACCTCTGGATAAGATGTTCAAAGGAAAATGCGGAACGTATCATCAGAGCTTTGGCAAAATTCGGAGCCCCGCTCTTTGATCTGACAAGGGATGATCTTATGAAACCCGGTTTAATTTTCCAGATTGGAATTATTCCAAGACGCATTGATATTTTGACTTCAATTGATGGAGTGACGTTTGAAGATGCGTGGGGGTTGCGGGAAGTAATTGTTGTTGATGATATCAGTGTACAGGTCATCAGCCGCCCGCATCTTCTTCAAAACAAGAAAAAAGCGGGGCGGCCTAAAGACAAAGTAGATGTTGCATGGCTGGAAAATGAAAATCGTTGACTTTCTGACAAGGCATAACCCGTCGCGGGTGTAATTCGACATTGTCGGAGAAAAAGTGGCCGAGGAACTTTTCGGCAAATAGAAGGATTTGCCCGAAGAAAGAAATGCATTCGGACAACGGCAACGACAGGCTGAGGAGACTTGTAGGCTACGTGGAACGATTTCGCGAGGCCGTGGACTACGATTTCTTCAAGGACAAAGGGTATCCGATCGGCTCCGGCGAAAAACCTCCGGGTTTTTGGAATCCTCGGAGGTTCTTTCCCGCGCCGCTTCTTACCGGCGTCCGCCTGCCGCCTCAATCAGTTTCCGGTAGAATTGGAGGGTCTGCCTGGCTATGCTTTTCCAGCTGAACAGCTCTTCGACCCTTCGCCTGCTGGCGGCGCCCATTTTTTTTATCGTTTCGGGAGATTCAAGCAAGGCGTTGATGGCGTCGGCAAGATCGCGAGAGAATTTTTCCGGGTCTTCCGGGTCCGAATCGCGGCCGGGTTCGAAATGGACCAATACGCCGGTCGCGCCATCCTCCACGACCTCCCGGATTCCGCCCGTGGCCGACGCCACCACCGGCGTTTCGCACGCCATGGCCTCCAGGTTGATGATTCCGAACGGCTCGTAGACCGAGGGGCAAACGAATATCTCGGCATGGCTGTAAAGAGCGACAGCTTCTTTTTTGGCGACCCACTGGTCGATCCAGACGATGTCGGCCCCGGAGAGGCGTTTTGCCTGTTCGACTCCCTGCCGCATCTCGACGGCTATCTCCTCCGTGTCCGGCGCGCCCGCGCAAAGGACGACCTGAACTCCCTTCTTCAAGCGAGGGATCGCCCTCACCAAGTGGATAATCCCCTTCTGGCGCGTGACTCTTCCGACGAACAGCACGTACGGTTTGCCCGGATCGATCCCGTGTTTTCTCAAGATTTCCGGATTCTCGATCTTTTTGTACAGGTCCGTGTCAATGCCGTTGTAGATCACGCGAATTTTGCCCGGTTCCATGTTGAAAAGGGAGACCATGTCGTATTTCATCGCCTCGGACACGGCGACGATTCCGTCGGAGTTCGACAGCGCGGTCTTCTCCAGCCACGACGTGACGTGGTAGGCGTCTCCCAGCTGTTCCTTTTTCCAGGGACGCAGCGGTTCCAGCGAATGGGACGTGACGACCATGGGAATCCCCATCAGTTGCTTGACCAGGCATCCCGCGAAATGGGAATACCAGGTGTGGCAATGGACGATGTCCGCCTTTTCCGCCACACCGGCCATGACAAGGTTTCGGTACAACGGCCCCAAGACCTTTTCGTGCCGCAACGCTTTGAAGCTCGGATCGGAAGGGCCGCCGACTCCCGCGACCCGCTTGTTTCCTTCCGACTCGTCCTGGTCTCCGAAACACAGAACCTCGAGAGAAAGCTTTTCATCCTCGATACGAAGCAATTCCCGGACGAGTTGATCGACATGAACGCCGGCGCCGCCGTAGATGTGCGGAGGATATTCGTTGGTCAAGAAGAGTATTTTCATATGCTTGTTCACCTTTGTTTGTTCACCGTTGCTTTTCGAAAAACACGATTCCCAGCGGAGGCAGCACGAGGTTCAACGAGAACGGCCTGCCGTGCGCCGGAACCGGCGAAGTTTCCACGTTGCCCAGGTTCCCCTGGTTCGACCCCCCGTAATCGCGGGAATCGCTGTTGAGACATTCCCGCCAGATTCCCTCTTCCGCTGCCCCGATGCGGTAGTTGTACCGGGGAACGGGAGTGAAATTGCACACGACGATGATTTCGTCCGAGTTGGAATCGTCCCGCCGTACGAAGCTCAAAGTGGATTGAAACGCGTCGTTGCAATCGATCCACTCGAAGCCGTTCGAGTGGAAATCCGCGGAATGCATGGCGGCCCGACGGCGATAGAATTGGTTCAGATCCTCCACCCATCGCTGAAGCCCCACATGCGGCGGATATTCCAGCAGATGCCAGTCCAGGCTTCGATCATGGGACCACTCCTGCCATTGCCCGATCTCCCCGCCCATGAACAGCAGCTTTTTTCCGGGCTGGGCGTACATGTACCCGAAAAGAAGACGCAGGTTGGCGAACTTTTGCCAGTCGTCCCCGGGCATTTTCGAGAGAAGCGCGCCCTTCCCGTGTACCACCTCGTCGTGGGATAGCGGAAGCACGTAGTTTTCCGTATAGGCGTACATCATGCGGAAAGTCAGCTTGTTGTGGTGATAGGTCCGGTAAACGGGGTCCTTGGACATGTATTCCAGGACATCGTGCATCCATCCCATGTCCCACTTCATGTCGAACCCGAGTCCTCCCACATAGGACGGACGGGACACCAGCGGCCATGCGGT
The DNA here is from genome assembly GCA_964575975.1 of uncultured Desulfobacteraceae bacterium. Classification (GTDB taxonomy): domain Bacteria; phylum Desulfobacterota; class Desulfobacteria; order Desulfobacterales; family SKZT01. Next base: position 1,440 of record CAZNTU010000345.1, on the reverse strand, counting down.
GGATTCCTCCGCCACGGTAATCGCGTCGGGATAGTTTCTGTGAACCTCGTCGTTGAACCTCCGCAGGAACTCGATCGCCTCGATGTTCTCCACGCCTCCGTACTGGTTGGGAATCCATTCCCCGTCCTTGCGCGAGTAGTTCAAGTAGAGCATGGACGCGACCGCGTCCACTCGGAAACCGTCGATGTGGTACTTGTCCATCCAGAACAGCGCGCTGCTGATCAGGAAGCTTTGCACCTCGTGCCTGCCGTAGTTGAATATGAAGCTGTTCCAGTCCGGATGGAATCCCTTTCTAGGGTCCTCGTGCTCGAACAAGTGGGTTCCGTCGAAATATCCAAGGCCGTGCTCGTCGCTGGGAAAATGGGACGGGACCCAATCCAGGATGACGCCTATGCCGTTTTGGTGAAACAGGTCGATCAAGTACATGAAATCCTGGGGAACGCCGTAGCGGCTTGTCGGGGCGAAATATCCCAGGCACTGGTACCCCCAGCTCCCATAAAAGGGGTGTTCCATGATCGGCAGAAACTCCACGTGGGTGAAGCCGGTCTTCAGGAGATAATCGACCAGTTTGATTGCCATTTCGCGGTATGCGAGCGGACGGCTGTCCTCTTCCGGGACCCGGCTCCAAGAGCCCGGATGCATCTCGTAAATGGAAATCGGGGCATTGTGGGAGTTGTGCCGTCGGCGGTCGTTCATCCAGTCCGAATCCTTCCAGTCGTATGAGATGTCCCAGACGACGGAGGCGGTCTGGGGCGACAACTCCGCGAAAAAGGCGAACGGATCGGTCTTGTCGGCCCGATATCCGTCGTGCCGGGAACGGATATGGTATTTGTAGACCGTTCCGCTTTCCAGCCCCGGGATAAAACCCTCCCAGATTCCGGAACTTCGCAGCGGGGCCAGCCGGTGGGAATCCTTGTCCCAGCCGTTGAAATCGCCAATGACCGTCACTTGTTCCGCGTTGGGCGCCCAGACCGCGAAATTGACCCCGTTTTTGCCGTCTTTGTTTAGAGTATGGGCGCCCAATTTCTCGTACAGGCGAAAATGGTTGCCCTCGTTGAACAGATAGACGTCGTCGGCCGTCAGGAGACTGGAATCGTAAGAGACCGGTTCTGTCTCCCGACTGCGGCCGTCGTCCGTCCGATTGTTCGTTTCATGGTTCATTGTGCCTCCTGGTTAGGTTTTAGGTGTTAGGTTTTAGGTATTTGGCGTCAACATTCGGGCCTTTTTTATATTTCGGCCAAACCGTTCGATATTCGAAATATCAAATGCCCGAATTATCATCACCCCACCTAACGCCTAACGCCTAACGCCTAATACCTAATACCTAATACCTAATACCTAATACCTATAATACCTACCCCTTCTCCCCCGCCTGCCGCAACAGCCCTTCGATCCCCTTCAGCGGAATTCGTATCCAGTCCGGACGGTTGTTCATTTCGT
>CAZNTU010000344.1:0-4824 GCA_964575975.1 uncultured Desulfobacteraceae bacterium | reverse complement strand
TTCACAAGCGGGGCAATTGCTCCGTTGTCTGCATGCAGAGGCTTCCTTTCGACCTGTACCGCGGCGGGCTGGAAGAGGACGTGATTCAGGGGTATCGGGTCAACGCAAACTTGCGGCATCTTAAAAAGGCCGCCCTGATCATGAACGACTCGGTGGGGGCTGGCATGACCCGAAGCAGTTTTCTACAAAGACGCGTAGGTTTTTAGCAAGGCGTCCAGAAACGCTTTGATTTTCTTGACCGATCCAAGATGCAGTTTTTCGTCCGGGGAGTGCGCGCCCGAAATGTTCGGCCCGAAGGAAATCATGTCCATGCCCGGATATTTAGAGCCTATCACGGCGCACTCGAGTCCGGCGTGGATTACCTCGATTTTAGGCTTTTTCCCGTGCAATTTTTCGTAGATTCGAACGCATTCGGATAGCAGAGGGGAATCCATGTTCGGCTTCCAGCTTGGATATCCGTTTTTGTTCTCGCATCGGGCGCCGGCCAGTTCCGCCGCCGACCTTACGGTTTCCGCAGTTTCGTCGAGTTTCGACATGACGCTGCTTCTCTGGCTGGTCACGATCTCGACCGCGTCTTTCTTAGTTTTCACGGTCGCCAGGTTGTTCGAGGTCTCCACCAGCCCGGGAACGTCGAGGGACATGCCGCAAACGCCATGAGGTATCGCACGGAGCAGCCGGGCCGTTTTCAACCCGTCCGCCTCGGTCATCGGTTCGGTTGCGGTCGATGCCGACTTGTCCCGGCCGGTTTCCTCAAAATGCGCCTCCAGGTTCGGTTCGATCTTTCGGTATTCTTCGGCGACTGTTTTTACGAACTCCAATACAGCTTTCTTCGCCGCCGGTAAGGTTTCGGGCAAAAGGGCAATCAGCGCGGAAGCCTCTCTCGGGATCGCGTTGTGCGCGCTTCCTCCTGAAATCGAGACGAGGCGGACGTCGAATTTTTCCAGGAGCATAAGAAGGATTCTAGACAGGATTTTAACGGCGTTGCCTCTCTGTTCGTGGATGTCCACGCCGGAATGTCCGCCTTTCAAACCGCCGACCTTCAGTTCGCGGTACTCTATGCGCTTGGACGAGGACCGTTCTCTTCGCACCGGAAGCTCGATTACCGTATCCAGTCCGCCCGCGCAACCGACCGTGAAAATCTCGTCGTTCTCCGAATCGATGTTCAAGAGAATTTTTCCGTCCAGCCAAGCGGGTTCCAGTTTTCCCGCGCCCGTCAAACCGGTTTCCTCGTCCACGGTGAAAAGAAGCTCTATCGGTGGGCGAGGAGTCGAATCTCCGGTGGCGGCCGCCATGGCAAGCGCGAGGCCTATCCCGTTGTCCGCCCCGAGGCTCGTGTCCTTCGCCCGAAGCCAGGCGCCTTCGTAGACAAGCTCGACCGGGTCTTTGTCGAAATCGTGGCCGGAATCCGGCCTCTTTTCGCACACCATGTCCATATGGCCCTGCAGGATCACGGTCGGGGCGTTTTCGGCTCCTTCGGAGGCGGGCACGGAAACGGACAAGTTTCCGGCCTTGTCCTTTTTACATGGAAAACCGTTGTCCTCGGCCCATGCGACAATCCAAGCGAATATCTTTTCTTCCTTTTTCGAGCATCTTGGAATTTGGCTGATTTGCTCGAAAATCCTCATCGTTTTTGCGATATCGGAGTCCATTTTTCCAACCTTTCCCTGAAGATCAATTCTTCTCCGCGCCGCACGCCGAATCCGGCTGCAAAATTTCCTCGAAAACGGTGAGCAGCTTCAAGGTTTGTTCGCCGATTTTCTGGCAGGCGTTGTTGATGCCGTAAAACAGTATGCTGAGCCGGGTTTTCGAGACCCCCTTCCTGATTCGAGCGACTTGGCTGCGGTCGCATTCCTCCACCAGGGTTTTCAAATTGACGTAATGCGCGGCGATGTCGCGGTATTTGAACGGCTCGCGAGCCCTTAACGCTTTGGCCGTTTCTATAAGTAGCGACTCCATCGCCTTGCGCACCTGCTGAAGCTCCTTTTTCTGTTCGGGCAAAAGACCGGAGTGATGGTTCGAGGTGTGAACGTGGCATCGCAGGATCATGTCCCGGATGCTTTCCGTTATTTCCTGAAGGGCGTACACGACATAGGAATACTCGCCCGCGCGCCTGGCTTCCCCGCGCCCCAAAAGCCGCAGCGTCTTGAATATGTTCGCCACGATGATGTTCGACCAGGTTTGCATCTTGCTGGTCTCGCGCCTTAGCTGCTTGAGAAGCTTCCTGTCTTCCGTAAGGATTCCCTCGAAACAGGCGCTCAGATTTTCCAGAACCACCCCGAGAAATTGTCCGCTGTGTTCGAAAGAGATCCGAACTGCGAATTCGGCGTCGGTCACCCGCTTGAGGTCTAGAAGTTCCATTTCCCGGCTCGCCTTTTCGCGGGCTTGGTGAATACGCAGATTTCGCAGAATCAAGAATGCGACGATCCCCATCAGGAGCACTATGCCGGCCCCTTTCAGATACACGATCACGGAGGCGCAAAGCAAGGATATGGAAAACGCCATGAAAGCGGTGAAAAACCATCCCCCGATAACGGTCAATACCCCCGTCACTCGGTAAACGGCGCTCTCCAGTCCCCACGCCTGGTCGGACAGGGAAGTTCCCATTGCCACCATGAAAGTCACGTACGTGGTGGAAAGCGGGAGTTTCATGCTTGTCCCCAAAGATACCAAAGCGCTTGCCACCATCAGGTTGACGCTGGCCCTGAGCAAGTCGAATTCGGGAATTTTGCCGTCGAAACCCGGTGCCGGCTGATAACCTTGCGAATTCAGCCGTTTCTTCATCCATTTTTTGGCGACTGCGGGAAAGATCTTGCCGATGCCTTCGGACATTCTCAGGACCATGCGCACGATTATCCGGGACAAATGGGACGAATCGAACTGTTCCAATCCCTCCTTCTGCCTTCCCAGGTTGACCTCGGTTTTGGTGACCGTGCGGGCCTTCCTCGAAAACCACAGGGTTGCGACCATGACTGCTCCGGCCGCAAGGAGAATCAACGTGTTCGTATGAACCGATCCCTGAAGCCCCTCCATGGAGGCGGTCAAAGGATCGCCGGAGGCTTTCGCCAGCGAAAACGCCTGGAAACCCGCAAGAGGAACCCCGATGAAGTTTACCAGGTCGTTGGCGGCGAACGCCATGGCAAGGGCGAACGTTCCCGCAAGCACGACGGGTCTCAGGATATTGACTCTGCTCGTCCACGTCAATGCCTGGAAAATCGCGGCGAATACCGCGAATCCCGAGACGAGTATCGTCCACGTGTGCGTATTGATCCAGGCTATCGTCTCGGCGGTCATGAAAGACGCGCCCTTGGCCCCTTTGATCAAAATAAAATAGGAGATCATGGAAAGGGCGATTCCGCCCCATAACGCCCCGTATCTTCTCACCCGCTTTTCGTAATCGAAAGTGAACAGGAGGCGGGTAAAAAACTGGGCCAGCGCGCCGCAAACGAACGAGATCGCCACCGACAACAGAATTCCCGAAATAATGGCGAGAACTTTTCCCGTGTTGATATATTCGGCGACGGTAAGAAGGCTTTGGTCGTTTTGGAGGATTTTCGCGATCGAAATGGCAAGCGATGCCCCGAGCAGTTCGAAAACGATCGATACGGTCGTGGAGGTCGGAAGTCCGAACGTGTTGAAAAGATCGAGCAGAATGACGTCCGTGATCATGACCGCCAAAAAAATGGCGATCAGTTCCGGCATAAGAAAGAATTGGGGATGGAATATGCCTTTCCTGGCCACCTCCATCATGCCGCTGGAAAACGTCACACCGGCCATGATGCCCAAGCTCGCCACTATCATGATCACCCGTCTCGGCGCCACGCGCGAACCGACGGAAGAGTTCAAGAAATTCACCGCGTCGTTGCTAACGCCCACCATCAAGTCCATTAGCGCGAAAAGAAAAAGAATGCCGATGGCAAGTACGTATATATCCATTCGATCCCCTGTTTTAAGGTGAAAAGCGCGTCTTTTCCGCCGCAAAAGTTTCCGGCGAACGAAAGCACGAAGCGAATCGGACTAAAATAATCCACCTCGATGCAAAGCGCCACCTTTTATTAGAATAATGTTAGGGTATTGTTAGGAGCCGGATAAACAAGGGGAATTATTTGAATTTCTGTCGGAAATCGGGCCGGAGCTTATTACGACCTGCGCGTTTGAAGTTGCGGCTCGATTCAATTCTTCTCGGATGACCTGCCGAAGAATAGTTTTATCCAATGGTTTTTTCTGGTTATAACGGATTTGGGGGAGTGAGCTTTTTACTGGATTTTTAGCGAAATTTCGTTTATGGTCGAGTTGCAACGCTTAACCTGAAAAACGAAAGGAGCAACAAAATCCAGACAAGAAAGCCGACTCCCCGGAACAATCGTACAATCGTTCTGCCCTTCGATCAAGGATTATATATGGTCTTGATCGAAGATCCCAAAAAGTCCGGGAAAATGCCGGACGAATTCATCGTAAAACATCCCGAACTTTTCGCCGACGGAATCCGGAACGGATACCGGATGAAGGAGATTCGGCGTCCGAAAAAGCTGAAGATCCCCGTAAGGCGAATCGTCGTGGGTTCGATCTCGTACACCGTCAGGCCTTTCTTCGCGATGCCGTACCATACGGCGTTCGCGGACGACGTCGAAAAGGCGCTGTTTCCCGGGAAGGTAAACGCGCCGTTCCGGGCGTTGACCTGCATCTTTCGGCAGGAACGACGAGTACTGGCATCGCATGGAACAAAGCCTCGGAAGAAACAGCGTCGTCGGGACCGCAGTCAAGTCCCCCGGGCTTCTCCCCGAAAACCTTGCCGCGGACGAGAAGCACAGCCGGCTGAAAGGGGAG
>CAZNTU010000343.1:0-4840 GCA_964575975.1 uncultured Desulfobacteraceae bacterium | reverse complement strand
CCGTCGAACTTGAACTTGAACTTGTAGGGGAAAGCCGGGCGATGCAGCTCGTCCTGGTATTCGATGGTCAGGTCGTAGCAGAGATCCTGTGTGTCGTAGCAGGCGTATTCGCAACGGGCCTGGCCGATACAATCGGCGGGGGTTCTCAGGTTGGAGCCGGAACCGCCGAGATCCTGTCCAATGTTGTGGGTCAGTTCGAAGAAAATTTCCTCGAGCTGTTTGGTCGTGGTGCCGAGAAAAATGATGTCGCCGGTGGAGCCGTGCATGTTGGTGATTCCACTTCCGCGGAAGTCCCACAGGTCGCAAAGTTTTCTCAGGTGTTCGGTGGTGTAGAATTTACCGCCGGGCTGAGCGATGCGCATGGTATGGAAATGGGCGACTCCGGAGTACTCTTCCGGCTGGTCGCAGTAACGGCCGATAACGCCGCCGCCGTAACCGAAGACGCCGACGATTCCGCCGTGTTTCCAGTGGGTCCGGCCATGCTTGAAAGAAAGCTCAAGTATGCCCAAAATGTCCTCGACGACATCCGTAGGGATTTGAAACTCAATGCCTTCTTCGTTTTTGGCTCTCTTCTCAGCCGCCTGCTTCAAGTCGGACACGAAGCTGGGCCAGGGGCCAGACTCTAACTGGTCCAACATTGGGGTCTCATGTTTCATCGTGTTAACCTCCATAAAAGTTAATAATGATTCTCTCCTGAAGAAAATGGAACATTCCCTCTAAGACTTTTCGGGTCACCTCCTCTCGGCCGGGGGATGCCTCTGAAACTTTTATTCGGAATAAAAAATGCGTTTCGAATCATTTCGTATTCATGAACAAGCACCGTCCTACGGGCTTGCCGTTAAAGTCCATAACCTATATTATGGTCCCCGCGTACTGTCAAGACCGTTGCGAGCCAAGACGCCAATAACCCATTTAAAGCGGCAGATATATTATCATTGATTCGGTTTGTCAATAAAAAAGGGAATTTTCCCAATCTTATGAATTTGGTCCGAAGTTTCGCGCCATCGACAGGAAGAATTTTCCCGCGCTTTTATGAAACAAAGAGGCGTGCGCCGCTATTTTATCCCGAACGAAGGGAGTTTCGGGCGCTTGAGGCGGATATGTCGCCACGACGTCCCGGAAATGGTCTATAATCGCTTGTTCCTCCAAGGATGCCAGATACAATCCGAAATATTCCGGGATATCTTCGAACCCGGAGGTGTTTTCCGCGTTTTTTCGAAGCCCCTCGAAGAACCCTTCGATCGTCGCCGGAACCGCGATGCCGTCGGCCCAAGCCAAATCGCCGACGCCGTCCAAACGGTCGAAACGGTTCTTGACCGAAAGATCGGCCAAAAACGCAAGGAGCGCCTCCATCACCGCAGCCAAATCCCTTTCCTCGCTGTCGAAAAGAGATTTGTATCCTCGAACCGTGACCAGCTTCAATCGGACATCTCCGCCTTCGAGACTCAGAACGAAATCCCCGGCGGCGTGGCTCCATGGATGAATCTGCTCGAACGATTCCAGGTCGAAATAGTACGCCAAAACCAAGGCGATTTTTCGGTACAAATCGCGAGTTTGTTCTTCGTTCAGAAAAAGCATAGGATTGTCGGGGTCCCATACATGGATTCGACCTCCGTCGGACTTGCGCTTCGATGCGATATGAAATTCGTGAAATCCGGAAAACCATTCGCCGGAAAAGATCGCGAAACTTCTCTTTCCGTTCGGCGACTCTACAATGCCGTACTCGTAAACGCCGGGAATGAAATTTTCCCGTCCCTCCTCTCTCAATTTTTTCAACAGCCCAAATTCTCTCGGAGCGCAATTCAAACCGGCTTTCGAGACGGCGACGTTCACAACGAATTCCCAAACGTCGTCGCCCGAAATCGCCGCGACTCTCGCGGGGTGATAAAATTCCCCGTGCTTTTCCAGGACTACGGCAATTTCGTCAATGCTTTCGGGAGAGACTTTTCGACCTGATTTTTGATAAATCGACGATACTATCCTTTTCAGCCGATTTTCCGAAAGAAAAGTCTCCACAGCGCCGAAATACTCGGCCATCGAAACATGCCTGTCGCCTTCGGCGGGACCTTGGCCGCGATCGACAGGGAGAGGCAGGCTCATGAACGGGTCGTTTTCGCCTATCGGGTTCGCGTCTCCGGCGATGAAAAATTTGAAGTTCGTCAATAGCGATCAATTTGATGCCGACCGGCGGGAAAACCGCCGGCCGTCGAATTTCTATTCGGGTTGATGTTCCAGATTCTTCTTGATTTCCGACTCGATCTCGGGCGCGACCTGATAGCCCAATTCCTTGGCTTTTTCGCAATGCATAGCCGCAAGATCGTACGCCCCCTTCTCGAGGTAAAGAATGGCGAGGTTGTTGTGGGCCACCGCGAAACCGGGCTCCAGTTCCAAAAGCTTCCTGTTGGTTTCGAGGCTTTCGTCCAGTTGGCCGTTCATCATGTACGCGTTCGCAAGATTGGCGTAGGCCTGTATGAACCTCACGTTCCAACGCACCGCCTTTTCGAGGTGGTAGATGGCATCCTGAACCTTGCCCATCTGAAGATACACGAACCCGATGTTTCCATGCCCCTCGGCGAAACCCGCGCGGGCGTGAATGGCGTTCTTGTTGTATTTCAGACACCCTTCCAAATCCCCCCTTTGCAGGCAGATTCCGCCGAGAAGCACGTATGCTTCGGCCAGGCTGGGACTGCATTCTACAGCAGCAAGGAGAGATTTTTCCGCCTCCTCGAATCTTCCTTGTCCCATCAGCGCAACGGCCAAGTTATAGTGAGAGGTGCCGCAGTCCGGGTTGGAAGCGATGGCTTGCCGGTTTCTGGCGATAAATTCTTCGGCGTTTTTTGCTTGAACCATATCTGTATCCTTGTTGTTTTTTCGTATTGTTGTTATTCGAAATTCGTTGGAAATATCGAATCTTACGCGCGTTCCGCACGATTCCCAAAGTTTGTTAATATAACGCAAAACCGCCGCAAATCAAACCATTAAATTCGAGGCCGTTTCGGATCGTCATCCGAGAAGACTATTGCCATTCATTCCGCACCGAATGGATTGTATTCCGGGTGATCCTTCCAGAATTGAATCCTGCAACTTGTCGGCTCCCCTCTCCAATATCCGTCGAAGACCGGCGCCGAAAGGCAATTGAAGGCGAAGTTGAGCAAGGACACGTGGGATGTCGCCCCCGCGATCGATTTGTACCGCACACCGTCTTCGCGGAAGGTATTGTCCTTCACTCCGAAAACGCCCGTCTCGGTGTCCCAGTGCAGCAGGATCCTGTCGAGTACGCTTCGGGCGTCCCAATGTTGCGAAGGGAGGTTGGTTATAAAAAACTGCCGGTCCGTTTCGCCGGACACCAGGTTGGCCTTCTCCACCGCGAAGCCTTCCTGGATTCCGGGATAGAGGGCGTTCCTCAATCCCGGCAGTCTCCACAGTATCCGGCCGTGAATCTCGGAGCCTTCGAGGCGGAAGTCCTGGCGGAAGTCGCCCTCGGGGTTCCGTTCGATCGCGTCTCCGGCCCAGTCCGCCACCCTATTATAAACGCCGCCGGCGTTCTCCTTTATCCGAAAGAGGCAGAAAAAAACGATTCGCGTTCAGCCACTCGCAGAACTCCTCGACACAGAATCCGGCGTCCCCGCTGACCAGGACGACCCTGTCTCCGGGAAGAGGCGTCAGGGCGTCCAGGATGCTCAGCGCCGCCCCCCACTCCCCGTTGCGGTCCAGCTCCGTGGGGCGCGCTCCTATTATAAAGCGGCTTCTCCCGTCGTCTTCGTCCGCCCGAACCTCAGTCACGTGGACGAAGCGCTCCTTCGCGCCGGAATTGTAGGACGATTTCACCACCTTGCCGTCGAGGAGCAGATCGTGCCGGATTCCCGTCGGCGGAGGGGCCTGCCGGGGCTCGACGGAGTCCGTCCCTTTCGACGCCTCCTCGTTCGACGCCTCCTCGTTGGACGCGTCTTCCTTCGGCGCGTTCCCGCCCGCCCGCCTCGTCGATCCGCAACGCTTCGCCTTGGCGGCGCTCATCCCCTTCGAGCGCTCCGCGGCCTTCCGCTCCCCGGAAATTCTTTTCAGCCTCTCGATTTCGGCCCGCTTTCGTTCCTCCCTGAATTCGTCCAGAATCGTCTTCGGATTCCTCAGCTTGCGCCGAACGACCAGGTCCGGCGTATATCCCAGACGCTCCCACAGCGGGGCCAGAGCCTCGTTGGCCCTCTCCCGGTCGATTCTCCTCAGAAGAGTGTAGACGGCCTTGCGGGTGGGAAGGGCGCCCAGCTTCCTTTTGCCGGGCTCGACGTTCGCTCGCCTCTTGGGGAACAGGACCCCGATGTGCCTGTTTCCCCCGACGAAGCCGGAGACGACCCGATGTAGAATCAAGTGCAGAGGGTAGACCCGGTGGTGCGAACTTCTCGGGTCCGGCACGGACTTCAGCGCGTCCCAGTAGGTTTCCCGCATGTCCGAGAAAACGTCGGGCAGCAGGGGCTCCGGCAAGTCCTCCTCCACCCTGTTCTCGCGGATGGCCTGGATATGCTCTCTGCGCTTCGACTGCCTCTGTTTTCTTTGCCTGGCCTTTTCGCCCGTGTATTTTCCTCTCATTGCGTCTATAGTCCTTTTTTTATAGAAAAGTGGTCGCTTAACCGACAACCGTCGTACCGTTGCCATGCAAATTGTTTTTAGCACGGGCTAACTTTTATTGCAATTATCTTCTCGGGTGTTCGGATCGTTGGTTATTTGTCGAAACGGACTTTTTCTCTTGACATCGCGCCCTCATTTTCTTTAACTTTCCGTCTATTATCGATTTTCATCTATCGTCAACTGACCAATGATCGGAGTTCTCATGGATATTTCGGTCGAA
>CAZNTU010000342.1:0-4850 GCA_964575975.1 uncultured Desulfobacteraceae bacterium | reverse complement strand
GAATGGTGGAAACACCGCATCGCCCGTCAAAAGGAAATCGACGCCTCCATCGCGGCAAAGGCCGACTTCGAATATCTTTACGACAAGCCTTACGAAGACAACAAGAAGGTTCGCGTATCCGGCCCGTTCACGGTGGAAAGCCTGTCGCCCCACCGGGTAATGGGCGTGAACGAAGACGACGAGCTGATCGACAACCTGGCGGAATCGGAGGACGGTTTCGGCGAACAGCGGGATTTCGTCCGCATGATTTTGGAGAATCTGAAAATGGCGGGCGTGCAACAGGCTCACAAGGAAGACAAGATCGAGTTTTCGTCCATCGAGCCGTGGCCGGGGGATTTGGTGTGCGCCGAGGGGCGTTATTTCGAAGGCGACGAGGAAAAAGGCGGCGTCGAAAGGCGGGCCGCCATTTTCATCGGCCCGGAGTTCGGCACGGTGTCACGCCCCGACCTGGTCTCCGCCGCCCGCGAAGCCGCGGACGCCGGCTTCGACGTGCTGGTCGCCTGCGCCTTCAGCTACGACGCCCGCTCCACGGAGTTCAACAAGCTGGGAAGAATCCCGATCCTCAAAGCACGCATGAACGCGGACCTGCACATGGCCGACGATCTCAAAAACACCGGCAAGGGCAACCTCTTCGTGATTTTCGGAGAGCCGGACATCGATATCCTGGACGCCGAAAACGGCCAAATCCGCGTGAAAATCAACGGCGTGGACGTCTTCCACCCCAACACCGGCGAAATCCGCAGCGACGGGGCCGAAGGCATCGCCTGCTGGTTCGTGGATACCGACTACAACGAAGAGAGCTTCTTTGTCCGCCAAGCATACTTCCTCGGCGCGAACGATCCGTACAAGGCCCTGAAGACCACGCTGAAGGCGGAAATCGACAGGGAGGCCTGGGATACTCTCCACAGCGACGTCTCCCGTCCCTTCGACAAACCCGCCTCGGGCCGCGTCGCGGTCAAGGCGATCAATCATCTCGGCGACGAGGTGATGAAAGTGTTTCGGGTGAAATGATGGAATTCCGAATCGCGGACACGTTCACGGAAAGCCTGGCGAAACTGACGGACAAGGAGCAAAAGGCGACGAAGACCGCCGCTTTCGACCTGCAACTGAACCCGGAAAACCCGGGATTGAAATCCCACAAGCTGGCAAAGGCCAAAGACCCCGGCTTTTTGTCGTTCCGTGTCAACCGCGATATCCGGGTGATCGCCCACAGAACCGACGACAGTCTTCTTCTTTGCTATGTCGATCACCACGACAAGGCCTATGGCTGGGCCGAATGCCGAAAGCTGGAAACGCATCCGAAAACCGGCGCCGCCCAGCTGGTGGAAATTCGCGAGACCGTCCGGGAATACACCGTGCCGAAATACGTCGAGGAAAAACCACCGGCCCCGTCCAAAACGCCTTTGTTCGCCGATGTTTCCGAAGACGACCTGCTGAACTACGGCGTGCCTGCCGAATGGATAGGCGATGTGCGGGAAGCCGACGAGGACACGTTGCTGGAACTGGCCGAGCATTTGCCGGGAGAGGCCGCCGAAGCTCTTCTGGAACTTGCCGTAGGCGTCAAACCGCAAGTCGCCCGCCCGGACCCGGACGTCGTCGATCCCTTCGAGCACCCCGACGCCCTGCGCCGGTTCCGGGTCGTAAAAAACGTGGAGGAACTGCGGCGCGCGCTCGATTTTCCCTGGGAAAAATGGACCGTCTTCTTGCACCCGGAACAAAGGCAAATGGTCGAAAGAACCTACAACGGCCCCGCCCGCGTCTCGGGGTCGGCCGGAACCGGCAAGACCATCGTGGCATTGCACAGGGCCGTTTTTCTCGCCCGGGAAAATCCGGAGGCCAGGGTCTTGCTTTGCACGTTCTCCGAAACCTTGGCCAACGCCCTGAAAATCAAGCTGAGACGCTTGATCGACGGCGAGCCGCACCTGGCCGAAAGAATGGAAGTCTACGCCATGGACGCCATCGGCAAAAGACTCCACGAATTGAATTTCGGCCCCGCCGCGATCGCGTCCGGCCAAGAGATACGGCGTTTGATCGAGAAGGCCTCGGCAAAAACGGACGGACACAAATTCGGCATGAACTTTTTGCTGACGGAATGGGATCAAGTGGTGGACGCGTGGGGCCTGAAAACCTGGGAGGACTACCGGGACGTCAAGCGTCTGGGAAGAAGGACGCGCCTTCCGGAAAAACAGCGAGCGGTACTGTGGTCCGTTTACGAACAGGTCCGGTCCGAACTCGAACTTCAAGAATTATCGACCGGTTCCGATTTGTTCGGGCGACTTGCCCAAATGTTCGCGGCAAACGAACAAAAACCGTTCGACCATGTCGTCGTGGACGAATCCCAGGACATCGGAATCGCCCAGCTGAAGTTTTTGGCGTCCCTCGCCGGAGGCAAACCCGACGGCCTGTTTTTCGCGGGCGATCTGGGCCAGAGGATTTTTCAGCAACCCTTTTCCTGGACGTCCCTCGGCGTGGATATTCGCGGCAGGTCCCGCACGCTGAAAGTCAACTATAGAACCTCGCACCAGATCAGAACCCATGCGGACCGCCTGCTGGGCCCGTCCATCTGCGACATCGACGGCAACCGGGAGGAACGCCGCGGCACCATTTCGGTCTTCAACGGCCCTCCCCCAACCGTCATGGTGCTCGCCAGTTTCGAAGAGGAAGCCGAAGCCGTCGGAGAATGGATGGCCGAAAGATTCGACGAAGGGATAAAGCCCAATGAAATAGGCGTTTTCGTACGCTCCGAAGCCGAATTCGACCGAGCCGAAGAGGCCGTGCGAAAGGCCGGCGCCGCGTGCTTGTTCCTGGACGAAACCGCCGCGACCAAGTCCGGCAAAGTATCCGTCGGCGCCATGCCCCTCGCCAAGGGCCTGGAATTCCGAGCCGTAGCCGTAATGGCCTGCGACGACGAGATCATCCCCTTGCGCGAAAGAATCGAGAGCGTCTCCGAAGAATCCGACTTGGAGGAGGTCTACAACACGGAGCGCCACCTTTTATATGTGGCATGCACCCGCGCCCGGGACCGCTTGCTTGTGACAGCCGCCGAACCGGCGTCGGAGTTTCTCGAAGACCTTGGGCTTTGATCCCGTAGGATGCCGTTTCGATTACGGAGCCATTTTTCGACGAGATGCCGAGTATAATTGGATTTTGAAAATCATGTTTACGCATAAAAACCGAGAGGCAAGGGAAACTTTGATGCGTTCTTTATTTGAATCAGGATGTTTAAATACATTGTCGGTTCAAATTGAGTCGGAAGTCTCAACATCTCTGCGCACAAAAGAAAATGCTGCGGCAGCCAGCTCGATTTTCATGTCCTGCCGAAAAGGAAAAACCGTGACAAACACTGTTGAGACCGCAATGGCCCTAATTTTTCTCCGCATTTGGCACCTCAACCTAGTTTCGTTCGACGAGGTCCTAAACATTGTTGATTTTGTGCAGGTTGTAGGGCGTGAAAAAATGTTATACCAAGGGAACCAAAAACTTGGGCATTATTCTCAATGACGTAAGATTTTGAGAGATTATTAATGAATGATAATGAAAGTATGTTTGATTTGTCGTTCAATACGAAATATGAAATGATAAACGAAAATCGTACAATAATTGGTTAGAATGAGTCCACAACCTTAGTGCGAGGTGCCTTGTGACAAAAGACAACGAAAAGGCAATTATGATAGCGGCCAATCGAGAAATGGCCGTTGCTAGTGATGTCCAGGGATTGATGCTCCAAATTAGACCTGAGTGGCAGTCAAAAAATCTTGTTCAAAGAGTAACAAAATTGCTACCTGTCGATCCCAGCAGTGCATGTCAAAGGCTTTTTAATGCAGCTATTCACGACATCAAAAAGAAAATTTTGGTGGCAGGTATCGACATCGCCAAGGAAGCAGCCACAGCAAATAGGCTTCCTCAAGTTAACCGCCCGGAGGATATAGAAGAATATAATGTCTCAAAAACAATAGATCTTGCATATTATATGGGATTATTGTCAAGGCCAGAGTGGCGAAGAATTACACGCGTATATGATATACGAAGGGATTTAGAACACGAAGATGACGAATATGAGGCAACAATTGAAGATTGTTTTTATATCTTCAAAACATCCATTGAAGCTGTGCTGGCCAAGGATCCCATCGAGGTTATCAGATTAACCGATATCAAAGAAATTGTCGAACAACCAACTGCTGTGACATTAGACCATACCGTCAGAGAAGAATATGGTGTTGCCCCTGCCGTTCGCCAAATTGAAATATATAAATTTCTCGTATCGACAGCTCTAAACAGTAAGCATCCCGATATTGTGCGCCAGAATTGCTATATTTCTTTAGGTGTGCTTTCTCCACTAACAAAAGATCAGGTAAAAATCGAAGTTTCTCAGTTTTATTCTGATAAGATTAAAAGAAATGGGTTGGATTTATTTACAGCTCGTGTATCCTTCGCAGCAGGGATTCTACCTTACTTCAAGAAAAGCATATTAAAGACATTCTATTCTAGCTATTTGGAACAGATGAAAACTATTGGTTATGATTTCAAGAGAAATGATAAACATGGTACCCTCCTTCGTGAATTCAGGGAAATTGGCGGGCTTGAATTCTGTCATGATGAGATCGTTCCGGGTATGATCGAGTGGCTCTGTCAATGCTATATTGGAGAGCGGGGTTTTGGGCGCTATTCCGAAAGCAGGCCCGTTTTTTACTCTAATGTCGGCGCTCCGATTTCCAAAGAAATTCTTGTAGAATCAAAGCACAAAGTCGCTCCATTAATTGAAAACATTATTAAAAAGAGCAAATCGATTCAGCGAGAATGCAAATGGCAATATTGCCAAAGAAGGGCACAGGATTTGATTGATGCAATGT
>CAZNTU010000341.1:0-4870 GCA_964575975.1 uncultured Desulfobacteraceae bacterium | reverse complement strand
CCGCGACGATATTCGATTTGGCGATCCGGGGCCGTTGGGCCGCGCTTACCTTGAGATTTTTCCAGGACTTCTGCGCCCGCATCCAAAGAGCCAAGGTCGCAATTTGCACAGCTCGCGGATCGATGTCGATGCCGTGAAGGTTACGCTCTATAATCAATCGCGGAATTTCTACGAGAAAATTTTCTCTATCGGGAAAGGCTTGCCGAAGAGTCACGAGGCTGGGCCTTTCTTCCTCCCTTCCAATCGATACGTTATTTTCGGTGTCCCATGCTTCGACATAAATCTTTTCGAACAAATCGAAGGCGTAAAGCAGAAAATGGCCGCTGCCGCAGGCAGGATCGAGGACCTTGATGTCGCGCGGGTCCTTCATTCTTCTCACTGGAATAAATTCTGGCAGCGCGATCAGCTTTTCGGTACTCGAATCCTCTTCTTTCGACCGTGCGATTCGCTTTCGAAGTACCGCCATCAGTTTTTGCACTTCCATATCGTGCTTTTCCACCAAGCCGTCGCAAAAACGGCTTGCGCGGTGAAGCACGAACAGAAAATCGAGAATTTCCTGCGTGGAGAGAGATTCGGGATCATCGTTTCGGATTTTTTCGAGTTTCCCGTTGAACCAATCCTCGGCTCCATCGTGCAATCCTCCGGCCCTCAGATACCCGTTTACGGCGTGGGCTATTTTGACAACCTCGGGCTCTCTTTCCGACGTTTGGCCGCGCAGCCAATCCAGCACGCATTCGCCACCTGCATCGAGAAAAACTTCGTCGGGCCTTCTGACCAGATATTGGCACTCTTCCTTCAGCGCGGTATCCCCCTGGGTCATTTCGTACCATATTCGCCCGAGGGTGTTGTCGGTCAAGAATTCGACCACATAGCGCGGCGTGAAAAACTGGTTTCGGACCGCCAGTTCCCGTGAATCGCGCGGGGCGGCCGACTGGTTCCGCATTTCCTTGCGCTCCGCGCCGCTGTTGAAATACTGGTAGACCCACCCGATGGTTTCGTCTTCGGCCCAAATATCCTTTATTTCCTCGCGATTGAGTATGGCAAGGAGTTCCTCCAGAACCTTTTGTCTCGGCCACAGGAGGGAAGCGGGATTTCGTCGGTCGAACAGCACCTTGATTTCGGTGGAAAGCTCGTCGAACAGGCTCTCGATGTACAGGCGGTATCCCTTGTCCGGCAATTCCGAAAGGCCCGGCGCCAATCCGCAAAACTCCTTGAAGCCGGACGACTGTTCCGCCCTGGAGACGCATTCCAGCGACAGTCCTCGGGCTTCCACCATTTTCAGTGCGACGAATCGGTTGAGAAAGGTGAAAGCCGCCTCGCGAAGATAAGCGGCCGCCGCTTCCCTTTTCGAGACCCCGCCCGCCTTCTCGTGCTCGATGGCCGCCACGATTTTTCTTCTGACGATTCGCTGCGCGGGGTCCAAATGCTCGCCGGGTTCCGGCGCGACGGTCCCGTCCGGAAGAATATCGAACGTTCCTTCCAGTTGCCGGCCGAATTCGTCCTCGAGAAGATTCCGCGCGTCCTGGGTCGCTTTCTGAATCAGGTTTCTTTTCGATTTGTCCATTATCTACGCCTGCGGGGACGAGGCGGGCGAGCCGGTTGTCATCTCCGGCCCCGGATCGTCCAGTTCGTGTGGAAAGTAAATGGCTTGCTTGCTGAACAACGCGACATAGGGTTCGTACCGGAAAATCTTGTTTCTCCGCTGTCCCGTGATTTCCTTCAAGAGTCCGGCCTGCTCCAGGTTCGCGATCAGGTTGGACGCCGTCACGTAGGATACTCCCATGAGCCGTTCGGCCTCGCGGACGCTGACGATCGGCTTTTCGAAAAGGCGGTCCAGAAACTTCAAGCCGGATACGCTGTTGGACATCTTTTCCGCGATCAGAATCCTGTGCCTTTCGCGCATTTCGAGAATCGAACGCGCGGTCGCGGTGGACGCCTTGCCGACTTCGTACACTCCGCGAAGAAAAAAGCGAAGCCAGCCCTCCCAGTCGCCGGCATTTCGGATGGCCGTCAAACGGTCGTAGTATTCCGCCCGATGGGCTTTCAGGAAGTAGCTGAGATAAAGAAGCGGCTTTTGCAAAACGCCCTTCTCGCACAAGAGGAACGTGATCAGGAGCCGGCCGATTCGACCGTTGCCGTCCAAAAACGGGTGGATGGTCTCGAACTGCGCATGCGCCAATCCGCAAAGAATCAGAATCGGAAGGTTCGAATTGGAGTGGAGGAATTTTTCGAAGTTGTCCAACGCCTCTTTCATGTGATGGGGAGGAGGAGGCACGAACTCGGCGTCGGCAAGGGTGCAGCCCGCCGGGCCGATCCAGTTCTGGGATCTTCTGAATTCGCCCGGAGTTCGCTCCCCGCCCCGAACGCCTTTCAACAGTTCCGCGTGAATCTGCCTTATCAGCCTCAGGCTCAACGGCAGATTGTTCAGTTCCTTGAGACCGTAATTCATGGCGCGGACGTAATTGACGACCTCCTCCACGTCTTTCGGCCTTTTGTCGCCCGCCGGGTCCGCCTCGTATTCCAGCACGTCCTCCAGGGTGCTTTGCGTCCCCTCGATCTGGGAGCTGAAAACCGCCTCCTGCTTGACGTACATCGCCACGAACAGGTCCGGGTTGGGAAGGACGGAGGTGGCTCCGTCCAACCGGCCCAAGGCCCTGTCCGCGTCGGATAAAAGGCGTACGAGTTCGGCGTCCGTTTTCACGGGGGGATCGGGAGGAAGCGGCGCGGGTACGAAGGCCGCGTATCCTTCGAGCTGCCTGATGTAGGTTCCCGCCCTGCGCCTGGACTCGATGTCGCCCATCTTGTTAAACCTTTCTTTAATATGGAAAGATTCGGCCGGTTCTTATTTTAAAAAAAGGCCGTTTTTTAAAATAAGAACCGGCATGGTTTGTCGTTATTATATTTATCTAAAATAAAAAGCGTTTTTCGGGTTTATTTCCGTACAGCCTCCGACATGCTTACGATTCTTAAAACCAAGTGCAGTCGGAATTGCCGCAACGGCTCAATCGGATATTGACTGAGTAACATATTCCGTTTCTTTCAGCATTTTCAGTTCCTCCGCGATTTTCCGTCTAATCTTTATCTCTCCCATCCAACTTATGTACTCTTCGTCCCCGCTTTCCAGATCTTCGGCGGCCAATTCTTTGACAAACATATCCGAGGATATCCGATATTTCCGCTCGAACGTTGCAATTTCCCGGTCGGTTTTTGCAAGGCCTATTTCCAGCCTTTTAATCTCGGAATAAATTGCCGATCTAATCAGCGATTCGGCATTTTCGAAATCCGATTTTATTTCAAGAATTATCATTATTCGGACTCCATTTTCCTTGGCCAAATACCGGGAACAAAATTAACGGGACAAATTTCAATCCCGCTGTTTCGGGCCTTTCAGTCCCGGAGGGACGACAGACAATAGCCCGGCAATTCATTGCCGGGGTAGAATCGCGGGAGGACCGCAAAGTCCCGTTAGGGACGACAGAAGATTGTCGCGCCGGTGCCTTCTGTCGTCCCTGCCGGGACTTGGGGACAGACCGGACCGCGACCCCGGCAATGAATTGCCGGGCTATTGTCTTTCGTCCCTACTGGGACTGTTGCGAAAAGAATTCGGGATTTTGTTATCCAATTCAATCTCGGTTCCTTCGATTAAACTCCTTTTGCAGGTTCAGCCAGAATTGGGCTTCGATTCCAAAATATCTTTGCAGCCTCGATGCCGTGTCGGCTGTGATAGACCTTTTTCCGCTCACGATCTCGCTTACCCTGTCGGGAGGGACTGAAAGTTCCCTCGCAAGCCGATCGACGCCAATGCCCAAGGGCTCCAAAAAATCTTCCCGAAGGATTTCGCCTGGAGTTATCGGGTCGAGACTATCGCATTTATCCGTCATGGATCACCTGAATAATAATCGATCAGCGCCCGTAGCATAGCCCCTTGTGGGCGTTTTGGGGAGGAACGCCGCTCGCCATGAGATAAATCCGTTCCCGCAACGCCCACAAGGGGCTATGCTACGGGCGTCCTGCAAACTCTCTGGCCGAAATAAAAACCAAGCCCTTCGAATCATACCCGCCAGTTAACCCGACGTTGCGTTGGATTCGGCCGAATCGGCTGTTCGGGCCGCCTGCGGGGACCAAGGTTTGATCGTCTTCAGCTCGTTGCCGATAGCACGTTCCGCGACTTCAATATCGTAAGCGACCTGTGCGCGCAGCCAATAGCCTTTTGAAAGGCCGAAAAAGCGGCCCAATCGCAAATCGGTATCGGCCGTAATCCTTCTCTTGCCCGAAACGATCTCGCTGATGCGCTGGGCTGGAACACCGATCTCTTTTGCCAAACGATATTGGCTAAGCCCCATCGGTTTCAGGAATTCTTCCAAGAGAATCTCTCCAGGGGTTATTGGATCTAATAAATCCATGAAAACTCTCCTCAGTGGTAATCGACAATTTCGACATTATGCGCGCCGGCATCGGACCATTGAAAGCAGACTCGCCATTGATTGTTGATCCGTATGCTATATTGACCGGCACGATCACCCTTGAGCGCTTCCAAACGGTTGCCGGGAGGCACTCTCAAATCCTCAAGCCTACCGGCGAGTTCAAGTTGCCGGAGTTTTCGCCGCGCTATTTTTTCGAAGGTTTCGAATCGCCTAACGCGTCGGCCTTTGGAGAGCGCTTCGGTATCCTTGCACTTGAACGATTTAATCATCTTGCCGAATAGTAACGCACTTCGTGAATCACGCAAAGCGTGATTATTAAATTAGTGGAAAAATTCCCGTTTTTATCTTGACATCGTAAACATAAGCCGCAACCAATTGAAATATTTCAACAAGTGCGGTCGGGTCGCAATTCCCCCCTGCTCGGATGCGGGACGACGCAATTCCCC
>CAZNTU010000340.1:0-4875 GCA_964575975.1 uncultured Desulfobacteraceae bacterium | reverse complement strand
AAATAAAGGAAGGGAGTTCTTTTTCCCTTGACAAACTGTCAATCATATCAGGTTTTCAAGAAACCTTAGTAGCACGCGACGCCTTTTTTCCCTGCCTTATTGGATTGTTTACCGGTGTAGGCGGAACCGGCAAGGCGAAACGGGTGCTTGACGTCGCGCTTGCTGTTAGTCTGTATTGCGCGCCACTTTGGCGCCTTATTTCGTTCCGATGCCCTTGAAGGCAACCAGAGCTTCCAGCTCTGGTCCGAGGCCGCAAAGGTCGAACGTTGTCGCGAATCCCGGCGCGCCAGACCAGGATGGTCTGGCCACCTTCGAGAGGCCGTGTTTTCGACAGCCAACTCGAATCGAAACCTTCAATGTGCAACGCCCAAATGCCAACACCTAACACTTGTTAAACCTGAAACCGTCGTTGCCATGTTCGTCCATAAAGAAATGAAGCCCTACTGGATCGCCGTGTTCGCATTCGGACTGGCGTTTGCCGTTTTGTTCTCGGCGAGACTCGGGATAATCGGCGGAATAGAATCCCCTTCGCCCGCGAAGCTTCCGGAAGACGCCCGCGCCGTGCCGGATCGTGACGACTGGATGAAAATTGTGCAGAACGACCGCAAAATCGGGTACGCTCATACCGTTTTTTTCAGGACGAAAAAAGGATTCAAAATCGAAGAAGCCCTTTTCATGCGGCTAAATACAATGGGGGTGACCCAGGACATCCGGCTCAATACCGAAGCGGAGCTTTTCGACGACTTGTCTCTATCTTCCTTTGCATTCCGTATCTACTCGGGGCCTTTCGATTTCAAGGCAGAGGGCCATGTGTTCGGAAAAAGGCTTCACGTTCGCACCGAATCCGGGGGCGAAACCAGCGGTTTGAAAATCCGGATCGAAGAGAAGCCCTACATCGCGGCGGGTATCGTGGAAGCGATCCTCGCATCCGGTTTGACACTGGGAGAAAAGATGGATTTTCAAATTTTCGACCCGGCGGTCATGGCCAACAGGCGTATTACGGTCACGGCCGAAGGAAGGGAGAGCGTCGTCGCGATGGGAAGCGAATTCGATGCCACGAAGATAAGCATGGAATTCAACGGGATTCGGCAGACCGCATGGATCGGGGAAAACGGGGAACTGCTCAGGCAAGAGGGGGGGTTGGGCATTGCAATGGAGAAAACGATCCAATCCGACGCCGTCTCTGGCGTTTCCTTCGCGGAGGGAGAAGATTTGACCGCCGCAGTCTCCATCAAGTCCAACCTGGAATTTAAGGCTCCCGAAAAGCCGTCCTTTGCCGAATACGAGATCGGCGGGGTGGAAGAATCCTTTTTAAGGGGCGTCCATGGAGGACGACAGCATTTCGAAAACGGCGTTCTTCGGATCACAAAGGAAAAAATCGGCGGACAATCGAAAGAAATTCCGGAAAGAGACGCGGCGTTTCCGTCGAAATATCTCAAGCCCGGTCCTTTCATTCAATCGGACAGCTCCCAAATAAAGGCGGTGATCGGTCAAATTGTTCGCAATGACGACCTTCCTCTGGAAAAGGTGAAAAAGATAATGGCCTGGATACGCGACAACATCGACAGACGACCGGTCTTGTCGCTTCCGGATGCCTTGTCCACGCTTCGAAACAAGGCAGGGGACTGCAACGAGCATTCGGTATTGACGGCAGCGCTCTGCCGCGCGGCGGGGGTGCCGGCGCGGGTGGAGGCCGGCGTCGCCTACGTAAACGGCGCCTTTTATTACCATGCGTGGAACCAGGTTTACGTAGGGGAGTGGGTTACGGTCGATTCGCTGTTCGGCCAGCTGCCGGCCGACGTGACCCACATCAGGTTCGCCAGGGAAACGCAAGAGGAGCAGGTGAACATATTGGGTCTTTTGGGAAAATTGAAAATCAAGGTTTTAAAAACTTCGGGCGAAAGCGGAAACGGCTCATGATCGAGGTCGAAAATCTGAAAAAAAAATACGGAAAAATCGAGGCTGTAAACGATTTGAACCTCTCCGTGAACAAAGGAGAGCTTTTCGGCTTCATTGGACCCAACGGGGCCGGAAAAACCACGACCATAAAAATGCTCGGAGGTCTGATCGCTCCCGACGCGGGTTCGGTCAAGATATGCGGAATCGACATGATCGAGGAGCCTGAGCGGGCCAAAAGGAAAATCGGCTTTATTCCGGACCGGCCCTACCTCTACGAAAAACTGACCGGGTTGGAGTTTCTGAAGTTCACCGCCGACCTGTACAAAATGGACGGCGACTTTTATCGGCGAGCCGACGAGGAACTGAAGCGGTTTTCCCTGTCCGACTGGGGCGACGAACTGATCGAGTCCTATTCCCACGGCATGAAGCAGCGGTTGATCATGGCTGCGGCCCTCCTGCACGACCCCGAGACGATCATCGTGGACGAGCCCATGGTGGGACTGGACCCGGCCGCCATCAGCATGGTCAAGAAACTGTTCAGGCAGTTGGTTTCCAAGGGCGTCACGATTTTCATGTCGACGCACACGTTGTCCGTGGCCGAGGACATTTGCGACAGGATCGGGGTCATTCGCAACGGCACTCTGATCGCGGTCGGAACGGCCGCGGAGTTGAAAAAAACTGCCGAGGGGGAAGACGAAGGAGTTTCATCCGATCTCGAGCAGGTTTTCATTCGATTGACTCAATAGCAGGGTTTGTTCGGAAAACTTTATGGCTGAAGTCCGCACACTGTTAAAACCGAGGCTGCTGTCCGCTAAAAATCATGGCGCTTCGAGATTCGAAAGAAGACCCAGGCTGAAACTCGCGGTTTTGGGAAGTGTCGGGGTTTGTTTTTGGATAGGCGCTTTCCTGATGTCCCTGAAGGTGCTGACTTATTTCAAGGGCGTCGAGGAACTGGGGGATATTTTATCCTACAAGCTGTTGTCCATGATGTTCGTCATCTTCTTTTCGCTCCTGGTTTTCAGCGGCATTTTGGCTTGCCTTTCCAGGCTGTACCTGGCGAGGGACCTCTTTCTCGTGCATTCCGCTCCGGCTCGGGACTACAAGATTTTTATCGCGCGATGGCTGGAGAGCACGTTCGACAGTTCCTGGATGGTCGTCCTATACAGCTTTCCGGTGCTTGTGGCGTACGGGGCGGTATACAAGGCCGGCCCGTTTTTTTATGGAATATCGACGGCGGCCATGGTTTGCCTGTCCGTGATTTGTTCTTCCATTTCGGCCTTTTCCGTAATGACAGCCGCAGTTGTCGTCCCGGCGAACCGGATGCGAACCATATTCATTGTGTTGGGATTGTCGCTTTTTCTGATCGTGTATTTCGCGTTTCGACTTTTGCGGCCCGAGCGCCTGGTCGATCCGGAGGTGTTCGTCACCGCTCTGGTCTATTTAAAGGCCATGGACACGTCGGCGTCTCCCTTTCTGCCGAGTACCTGGGTATACGACGGAGTAAAGGCCGCGTTGTCCGGACATGGCAAGGAGGCTCTCTTTCATATCGCGTTGGCGTCCAGTTTCGCGGGGCTCTTGTTTTTCGTCAATGTCCTGTTCGCCCGTTCTTTTTATTTCAAAGGATTTTCCAGGGCGCAGACGGCCCCCTTGAGGATGTTCGGAAAATCGCGCCGGAGAAAACCGATTTTCGGCTTTCTTCCGGGGAATGTTCGCGCTCTGGCCGAAAAGGAAATCAAGACTTTTTTCCGCGACCAGACGCAATGGACCCAGATCGTCCTTGTCGCCGCGCTGGTGGTCATTTACGTGTACAATTTCAAGGTGCTGCCCCTTGAAAAGGCCCCCATTAAAACGGTGTATCTTCAGAACTTGCTCGCCTTCCTGAACATGGGGCTGGCCGCGTTCGTTCTGACGGCCGTCACGGCCCGGTTCGCATTTTCCGCGGTCAGCACGGAGAAGGAAGCTTTCTGGTTGGTCAAATCCGCGCCTATCGATATGAAAACATACTTATGGATCAAATTCTGGATTTATTTCGTTCCCCTTCTCGTTCTTGCCGAGACTTTGATCGTCGCGACCAATATCATGCTCCAGGCGACGGCTTTCATGATGGCTCTGTCGATAGTCACCATACTGGTCACGACTCCGACCGTGGTCGGCATGGGGATAGGGCTCGGGGCGCTGTATCCGAATTTCAAGTCGGAAAACCCGGCCCAGGCGGTCACCAGTTACGGAGGGCTGTTGTTCATGCTGGTTTCCGCGGCGTATATCTGTCTCGTGATCGTCCTGGAGGCAGGGCCGGTCTACAAGATCTTCATGTCGGGCATTCGGGAGAGAGAAATTTCGCTTTTTGATTGGCTTTGGGCCGGCGGGTCCTTCCTTGCGGCTTTGTCCTTGTCCGCAGTCTGTTTCCTGTGGCCCATGAGATTGGGCGTAAAGAGGCTTTCTGGGGATTGGTAAATGCGAGAGTCGGCCTGCCGAATCGGATGGATTGGCGCAAGCCCTCGAAGGCAACGACGCGCAATGCCGACCGGAAAAATCGCCTTCGATACGGCGACATTTTTATCGCCCCGGATTTATCCACTCAACGACGAATTCAGCGGCCGCTGGAATGAGGGCCATGGAACGAAATAAGCATGCCTCCGCGCTTTCCGTCAGCCTGTTGCGCGCGGCTTCGGCGTCTTTGTTTCGTTCCGAGGCACTGATTGGTTGGCCCCTTTTTTCTTAATCAGATTCACAACTCTGTGTTCGGATTTATTTTGTCTTTCGATGGCATCGTTTAGCATTTTCCTTATTTCGTAACCATATTGCGATGCCAGATCATCTTTTATTTTTCTTTTTTCAGCTAAAATCTGATCTTCTATCATTTAACTTACTCGAAAGTCGTAAATTTGTAAGAAACGATTGGACGCAATACAGCGCTGTCATCCATTATCTTTGGATAACTGTCCGATCTGAAATCCGTGTCGTTCCTCGATTCCC
>CAZNTU010000339.1:0-4904 GCA_964575975.1 uncultured Desulfobacteraceae bacterium | reverse complement strand
GGCGAATACGACATCGTCGCCTGCATGGAACTTCTGGAACACGTGCCCGACCCCGCCTCCGCCGTGTGTTCCTGCGCGAGGATGGCCAAACCGGGGGGCGATCTTTTTTTCGCGACTTTGAACAGAACTCCCAAAGCCTTTCTTTACGCTATAATTGGGGCGGAATTCATTCTCCGAATCCTTCCCCGCAGGACCCATCAATTCAAAAAATTCGTCAAGCCCTCCGAAATGAAGCGCTATGCAGACCAAGCCGGCTTGCTGAAACTGAACTTCACCGGCATGCATTACAATCTTCTCAAGAAAGACTATTGGCTTGGCGGGGATTTGCTGGTCAACTATCTCGTGCATTTCAAAAAAAACTATTGGAGCCGAGACTTCAATCGGCAGGAAAAATACGGATGAATTTGGACGAAAAACGACAACAACTGACGGAAACCTATCGGGATTTCGAGGAAAAAATCGCGCCGTACAAGGAAAAGGCCATGTGCAAGCCTGGGTGCGCGTTTTGCTGCACCCATTTCGGGAGCGTGGACATCACCACGCTGGAAGGTCGCCTGATTTTGGAACGGGTGCGCGGGCTGGCGAAAAAAAGCAGAACAGCCGTCGAAAAAAAAATTCGGAAAAACATGGAGGCCAAGGAAAAAAGCGGAGCGCCGCCCTGCCCTTTCCTGAAACCGGACGACAGGACCTGCCTGATATACGAGGTTCGCCCTTTCAGTTGCAGAAGCCTGTATTCGCTCGAAAAATGCGAGGGCAAAGGTCCCGTCGTACACAGGCAAGCGGCAGCCTTGTCCAGGGAAACGGTTCCGCTTCTCCAAAAAATCGATTCGAACGGATATTCGG
The DNA here is from genome assembly GCA_964575975.1 of uncultured Desulfobacteraceae bacterium. Lineage (GTDB taxonomy): Bacteria > Desulfobacterota > Desulfobacteria > Desulfobacterales > SKZT01. Next base: position 4,061 of record CAZNTU010000339.1, on the reverse strand, counting down.
GACATATGACCTACATCCTGCATCTTCTGGCAAATCGCGATTTTTTTCGGGTCTACGACTCGGGAGGATTCAACCCTGCCCTCATCTCGAGTTTCGGCAAATCCCACAACCTCGTCATCAACCAGGCGAAAATTTCGGCCGGATGATTCCGCGTCCCGAAACTATATATCATCTACCATTATAATATGTTGACAAATATCGGCGGGTTGTTTTAGAAATCCGCGGATTATTCACACTTATTTGCAAGGGAGACGCAATGGATTCGCAAGAGGCAAAATTGCCGGGAGAGACCGGAAAGGAAGTCGGGGGGGCGACGGTCAAGCGAGGCTTGGCCCAGATGCTCAAAGGCGGGGTCATCATGGACGTGGTGACTGCCGAACACGCGAAGATCGCCGAGGAAGCGGGCGCGGTGGCGGTTATGGCACTGGAGAGGGTTCCGGCCGATATCCGGGCGCACGGCGGCGTGGCGCGCATGTCGGACCCGGCCTTGATTCGGCAAATCATGGATGCGGTCACGATTCCGGTCATGGCCAAGTGCAGGATCGGCCATTTTGTCGAGGCGCAGATCCTGGAAGCCATCGGGGTGGACTATATCGACGAGAGCGAAGTCCTCACACCTGCGGACGAAGCCAACCACATCTACAAGCACCCGTTCAAAATCCCTTTCGTATGCGGTTGCCGAAACCTGGGCGAAGCCTTGAGAAGAATCGGCGAGGGCGCGTCCATGATTCGCACCAAGGGCGAAGCCGGGACGGGAGACGTAGTCGAGGCGGTGCGCCACGCCAGGTCGGTCTTGGGAGAAATCCGGAGACTCGCGACCATGGCCGAGGAGGAACTGATGAGCTATTCCAGGCAAATCGGCACCCCCTACGAACTGGTTCTGGAAACAAGAAAACTCGGGAAGCTTCCCGTGGTGAACTTCGCGGCAGGCGGGATCGCGACCCCGGCCGACGCCGCCCTGATGATGCAGTTGGGGGTCGACGGGGTCTTTGTCGGGTCCGGGATTTTCAAAAGCTCCAATCCCGAAAAGCGGGCGAAAGCCATCGTGGAAGCGACGACCCACTTCCGCAATCCGGAGATTCTGGCGAAAATCAGCGAAAACCTGGGAGAACCCATGACCGGAATCGAGGCGAAAAGCCTTTCCGAAAACGAACAAATTTCCACGCGGGGCTGGTAAATTCCGTTGCAGAGGCTGTCAATATGAAAATTGGCGTGCTTGCCCTACAAGGGGCGTTTGTCGAACACATGGACGTGCTGGAGAAACTGGGGGCCGAAACCGTGCGAGTGACGCTCCCGGAACACCTTGACGGCTTGGACGGCCTGATTGTTCCGGGAGGGGAAAGCACCACGATCGCGAAACTCGCGGGGTCTTTCGGCCTGATGGGACCGCTAAGGGAGTTCGCCCGGAACAATGCGGTCTGGGGCGTTTGCGCCGGCATGATATTTCTTGCGAAAGACATCGGCTCCGATCAACCGACCTTGGGCGTCATGGACATCGTGATCCAAAGAAACGCCTTCGGCCGGCAGATCGACAGCTTTGTGGCTAAAGTCGGTGCGCCGCTTGTTCTGAAGGACGGCAAACCTTTCCAAGCCGTCTTCATTCGAGCCCCTCGTTTGATCGAGGCCAAAAGGAACGCTCTCGTGATCGCCCGCTTGGAAGACGGGACGCCTGCAGCCGCCTTGGAAGGGAATTGGCTTGCCACGGCTTTTCACCCGGAACTGACCGACGACCCGAGATTTCACGAGTTCTTTCTGGAATTGAGCCGGAAACGTCGGATTTAATGGTATCGAATTCTCGTTTGAAAACAGTTCGGTTGTCGAAAAATCAACCAATCCAAGGAGAAGTTGGATGAAAAAGACCTTTCTTGCGTTTATCACCGCGTTTGTCATGGCATGGTTCGTCGGATGCGCCCACAATACTGGTACGTTGAATCTAACGATGTCGCCGACTCCGGTCGTTTCCCGCATCCTCCAACGCGGCGAACTGGTCGTGGGCATGGTCGGAAACATGCCGCCGCTGAACATGACGGACAAAGACGGCCGGATCTTCGGACTGGAGCCCGATTTGGCGGCTTTCATGGCAAAAGCCATGGGAGTGGAACTCAAAATCGAAGTCATGGATTTTCCGGACTTGCTTCCGGCCCTGGAACAGGGACGCGTGGACATGATCGTTTCCGGTTTCGCTATGACGCCGAGAAGAAATCTGAAGGTCGCTTTCGTGGGACCATACTATATTTCGGGCAAATCGTTGTTGACAAAGACGGAAACCCTTGCCGAAATAGAGGACGGCCACGTTTTGAACAACCCGAACATCAGGCTGTCCGCCCTCAAAAACTCCACCAGCCAAGAATTCGTGGAAAAAAACCTTCCCAAAGCCAGATTGAAAACAGCCAAGGATTACGACCAAGCCATCAAGATGGTCTTGGAAGACAAAGTCGACGCGATGATAGCCGACTTTCCCGTTTGCGCCGTTTCGCTGTTTCGATATCCCCAAGAGAATCTGATGGCCCTGCTGAAACCCATGTCCTACGAACCCATCGGAATCGCCGTGCCCGCATCGGACCACCTAATGGTCAATTGGGTGGAAAATTACCTCCAAAGAGCGGAAGCGGTCGGATTGCTGGAAAAACTGGAGGCGAAATGGTTCGACGACGATTCCTGGCTGGAAAAATTGCCATGAGGGTTTGCTGCAAGCAGCCGATACCTCGTCCATTCCAAAGCAGCCAGGGGATTCGAACTCACCGTTTTTTCAAGAACGCGAGGCAATCCGGAACCGAAATGGAGATCGGAGATAGAGCTTTCGTTTGTTTTTCTTCGTCCCTGAAAATTTCGGGATAAAGAAATCTGGCGCAGTCCGGACACAGGCCGTGGCTGAACTCCGCTTTCGAATGCCGCCGAATGTAATCCTCGACTTGAAGCCAGTATCCTTGGTCGTCGCGGATTTTTTTGCAGTTTGCGCATATGGGCAGCAGTCCTTTGAGGGTTCTGACTTTCTCGAGCGCGCTTCCCAGCTCGCGAAGGAGGTTTTCGATCCTCTGCTCCGACTCCATTTCCCTTGAAACCACAGTCAGCGAGCCAAGCGCCAAATTGACGCCGTCGGCGGGCCAAACCGTAATGTTGGCCAAGTCTTTCATCCAGACAATGCCCCCGTTTTTCAGGATCAGCTTGTAAACCGCCTCAACCCGACCGTCGTGTACGCTCTCTTTTCTAAGTTCCGCCCTGCGGTCTTCCAGATCCTGAAGATAGAGGCTTTCCCTTCGCACGCCAGCCTCTAAGTCGAAACTCTTGTAAACGCGGCGCTCCAAGATGCTTTCCCTAATCCGTTCGGCCGCGTTTTCGGGAGAGCATTCCAGCAGACGAAGCAAACCGTCGCCCGCGAACTCGTACCACATGTTGCTCCTATCGTCCTCCCACGCCGCGACATATGGAATCGCGGGTCCGCCAACTCCGTCGAAAGCCGCATATTTCATTGTTGCTTCCGAAACGAACTCCTGCAATTTCGCGCCATATTTTTTGAATAAAATCCTTCCGCAATAATTTCGGGGAGCACAATAAGCTCCAATCCGCAATGTATTCATTCGCGAATTCTCCTGGTCTCAATCAAAAATGAAACTTACCGAGAAAAATCCCAACCCTTGACAATCCACTTTACAAATCAGGCGAAAAACGTTTATGGGATAATCGGCAACGACGATTTAAGTCGCAATAATCAAAAATATCCAAACTTACAAATCGAACAATGGAACTGAAAGTTAGCTGTTACTCGGGTTACCGGGGAGAGCAAACTCCCCGGCAAATCCACTTTGGAGAAAGAAAGATCGAGGTTGTCGAAATCGTCGATCAGTGGCTTTCACCCGCCTATCGTTACTTCAAAATCGTGGGGGACGACCATGGCCTGTACATCGTCAGGCATGACGAACACGAACAAAAGTGGGAGCTGACTTTTTTCAAGCAACTGGATACGGACCGGAACGATTCTTAGACCAAATGCCTGATTTCCACGTCGCTCCAAAGCCTTTTCATATATTCGGCCACAAGTCTCCGATGGCATTGCTCCGCAG
>CAZNTU010000338.1:0-4918 GCA_964575975.1 uncultured Desulfobacteraceae bacterium | reverse complement strand
ACGCTTTGACAAGGCGGCTTGAAGCAAAATGGCCGAAATAAAAACCAAGCCCTCCTCCGCTTTCCGCCTCTCACCCCCTCCTTCCCGCAGGGGACAAAACGTACCCTCCGTTTTTCCGCGTTACTTTCAATCCCAACCCAGGCAAGGTCGTCGCGAGCGGGCGTCCCAGGAGGAAATCCAGTGTTTCGGCGTCGCAGACGGCTTTTTCGCGTATGACCGAGCGAAGATTCTCGTCCAGGGCCAGAATTTCGCGCAGCCGTTCCATGGCCTCTTTGTTCCGGCCTTCGTCCAGATTGTCGATCAATTCCTTTACGGTAGAGTAGCCGCACTTTTCTTCGTGATAATCGACCAGTTCCAGGAAATGAGGAATATTTTCAAGAAGGTCCTTTCTCGAGAGGCGGTCGGTGGAATAGACCTCTTCTATGTCCCTGGTGTCCCAGCATTTCAATGCCCGGCATTCGATAGGCCTGTTGAGGTAAATGGCGCAGGCGTTCTCGTCTTTCGAATAAAAAACGCAGGCGGTCGATTCTTCGACGTATTTTAGTCGGACAATATCCTCGGAAACCGTACAAATCGAGCCTTTTACGTTGTCGAAGGCAAGTTCCCCCTTTCGTAGGGTGTAGAGTCGGTTCAGAGGGAGGTACCCTTCTTCGACCAGTTCCTTGTCGTCTGCATGCAAGGCGGGGCCGCCTTTCAGGCAGCAGGTCCCGCAACGTCTGCACGGGTTTGCGTGGCAAATTTCCATAACGATGTCTCCTTATAATGTTCACGCCAGATTGATAATGTTCACGCCATATTGAAAGCGCCGGTCGAACCCGCTCCACGGACCAGCATTCCGCTATCCCTGCTTCTCGACTCGTTGTCGGCCGTGACGCGGATCGCCCGCAGGACTTTGACGGGGCATTCGTGCTGGCATACGCCGCATCCGATGCATTTTTCCGGGTCCACTTGGGGTCTTTGGAGAAAGATCAGGATGTCGGCGGGGCCTTTCCGGGGCGAATCGGGGTTGGCGACGAAGTCGGGAAGGGGGGCCGACAATTCGATTTCGCGTCCGGTGTTTTTCTTGATTATTGTCGGGGGGATGTCGGGCGTCCCTCGAAACTGGAAATAATAGTCGCCGGTCGCGAAGACGTCAGGGGGAGCCGAGGCATCGACAAGCTCGACAAGAGCGGGGCCGGCCATCTTGGCCGGGATTCCCCCGTATCCGCGAACGGGCGCGAAAACGTTTTGCGTGAAGATCGCCTTGGGACTCACGGGGCAGTTTTCCTGGCATACGATGCAGGGTTTGTCCATGGCCCAGGGGAGGCATCTTCCGTGATCGACGAAAGCCATTCCGATCCGGACGGGACCTTTGTCTTCGAATTTTCCTTTTCCCATTCTTTCATCGAGGGAAAGAGGCCTGATTGCCGCAGTGGGGCAGACATGGCCGCAGGCGACGCAGTTGTGCTGGCATCCGCTGGTGCCGATCCTGAAATTCAAGGTCGGGGTCCAGAGAGATTCGAACCCGGAGTCCAGTCCGGCGGGCTGGATCACGTTGGTCGGACATATTCTCATGCACTGGCCGCATTTCACGCATCTTTTCAGAAAATCCGCCTCGGCGAGGGCGCCGGGGGGTCTCACCAGGTTCGGATTGCGGTTGGTCGCGGTCGTCGCGCTCAGGCCGAACATGGGGGGAGCGAGGGCTCCCGCCGCGAGCGACATCACGATTCCTCGCCGGGTCAGGTCCGGGGACGACCTTTCTCCGCTCTCGGACGGATACACGCCGTACGTCACGAGGTCGTGCCGGCAGTCTTTCAGGCAGTTCATGCAAAGGACGCACTCGTTTATCCGGATCTCCGACGCGGGCGAGCACGCGCCCTCGCAGTTTTTCTCGCACGCCAGGCAGTCCGTGCATTCCGCTCTTTTTTTGCCGACCCTGAATATGGAATAGCGGCCGCACAGGCCGAAAAGGGCGCCCAAAGGGCAAATATAGCGGCAGTAGAACCTGGGGCGAACAAAGTTTAGGGCAATGGCGGCGAAAAAAACGGCGCCCACAGTCCAAGCGCCTTCGTAAAATCGACGGGAAGCCGAGATATGAAGGACGGTCCCGTCGACGATGGACAGCACCGCCAGGTTTACCGAACGGTAGAGCAGCATGATCGGGTCCAGAAGACCGATTTGCAGAGAGCCTCTCAGCAACGGATCGGAGGGGGCCAGCACGGCGGTCGCTTCGACCAAGGCGGCCGCCAGGAAAAAGATCAGAACATAGTACTTGGAGGCTTGCCACGGGCTGGGCCGGTTCAACATCGCCTTTTCCTTCGCGGATCTCCCGCGTTTCGACCAGTATCCCGCGAATTGGTGAAGCGTTCCGAAGGGGCAAACCCATCCGCAAAAGAATCGCCCCAGGAGAAACGTGAGGGAAATGGTAAAAACGCCCCACAGAAGTCCCGAGTATAGGGTTCCCGTGGTCAGGACGGTTGCCAGGCCCACGAGGGGGTCCAGTTCGATTATCCAATTCACGGGCCAGCCTCGAAGCTGGTGGAACTTTTCTCCTATGGTGGAGACGATGCAGAACCAAAGAAAAAGAACCAGGAAGAATGCCTGGCTGAGTCGTCGGGACGTGGCAATTCTCATAAAGGCATACGATCAGGCGTTTACAATACGCGGTTTCAAGGACTCGTAGTCGGCCGTCCCGACCCCTTCGGCTGCGGCCTTTGCGATATGGGGAAGCGAATCCGTCTTTTTTTCCAGAACGGCGGCCCCGAAGGCGTCGACCGCGACCTGGTCGGTTCCGACGATCACGGTTCGGGTGCGTTTCAGGTCCGATACGGAGCCGCCGGTGGGGCCGTTCTTCATCATTGCGGTAGTGCCGTCCAGGATCACGAGGGTAGGGGAGACCATCACGGCAAGTTCTTTGATAATCCCGTGGATGTCCTGGTGGAAGAGGTTTCTTCTTCCGCCAAGAAGCCCGTACCAGTTCTTCATGGTCATGGACGCTCCGCTTCTGTGATGGTCTTTCAACGGTGCGATGCCGATCAGTTTGTTTACGCCGTCGAAAGGTTCGAACAATATCGGCCAATCCACGATCAATCCGGCGCCTTTCACGGTTGCGGGCTTGAAAAGGGACTCCCTGGGCAGGATCACTTTGGCGCCCTGCTCGACGGCGGCCTTTTCGATTCCCGAGAGGAGAAAGCAGGTGGCGGGATCGTTTATGGGATTGTCCGTGACAATGACGGAACCGGCGCCGGCGGCGTAGCAGAGCCGGACCGTTTCCGAAACGAGATCCGGGTGCGTGGTGGCCGAGATGGACGGCGGCGAGGCGAAGGCCGCGTTGACCTTCAGCAGGACGCGGTCCCCCTTCTTTACGAATTCCCCGATTCCCCCCAATGCGTCGAGCGCCTTGGCGACGGCTTCCTTGCGGTCGTCGAAACCTCGCGTCGCCGCGATGTTTTTTTTCTTGTCGTTCATGGAAAAGTCCGGCAGGGAGACCGTTTCCCTAGTGTTCTCGACATTTCCCGGTCCCTCGGGGTCGCGGAAAAAATATCCCAGGGAGCAGGCGGCGACGGTCAAGACCCCGGCTTTGGCGGCGCGGACCAGGAACTCGCGTCGTTTCATTTCGTCGTGCTTTTTTCCGGTTTCGACCGGATCGTCATTTTTCTTCATTCGGCTGCCGGAGCCCCTCCAGTATCGTTTTCAGCAGGTTCGACGCGGATGCGGCGTCGGGGGCCTCGTGAACTCCCGCCAGGAAGTGCCCCTCGGTCGCGACGGCGTCGAAAGCGTCCAGGAAGTCTACCATTTTCGCCCCCGGCATTGCAAGCTTCGCGGAGACGTCCTCTCCGCCGAAGGTGGTCATGAATTGGACGAAGGCGGCGGCTTTTTCCTTAGCTTCGTCCGCCGATTCTCTCCGCGACAGAAACGCGAAGATTTCGTCTCCGTCCTCGGAAAGCCGGTATTTGGCCGTGAAGATCTTGTCGAGCGCTTCGAAACCGAAGGCGTTATTGGATATATAGGCGATGCTGTCGGGTATCAAGCCCGTTTGCGGAAACAGGCCTATTTCCTCGATGTTTTTCTCGGAGACCGGGTGCCGGTCGTTGAAAGCCTTTGCCAGGGCAAGCAGATGTTCGCGCGTGTCGGGAGTCGTGTCGGAGGCGACGATTTCCGCGTAATAAGGTCCATGGACCCAGAACAGGGCGTTGTCGGAGCTGTAGGAGAAGCGGGCGATAGCTTCGGGACGGGCGTCGTCACGACGTTGGGCGCTGAAAACGGAAAAGGCGTTCAAAACGCTTCCCATGTCGTAGGCGAAAAACTCGTACCAAACGTCGGCGACGCCCTCTTTTTTGAATCTTTGAGTTTGAAGCGCCTGGAAACCGGCGGGAAGGTAAAGTTCCGCCTTTCCGTCGATTTTGTCCGACAAGGTGTTCGGGTCGAATTTTTCGGGTGGCGACAGCTCGGAAAAACCCGGCGGGAAAGCGAAAAACGACTCGTGTTTTTCCTCGTTCGCGGACGGAAGGCTTTCCTCGGAGTTTCGAATTTCTCGAAGCGCAAGGACCGCCGGGTTGAAATCTTGTTGCGCCCGATAGAGCATCGTCCCAATGACGACCAGCAGCCCGACAACAACCCAGCCAATCAGACTTTCGACAGTCGAGATTCTCTCTTTATCCTGTTTGGACGAATTTACGACAGTATTTTTCATATTTCGAATCAAAATGAAAACACGCTTGGCTTTGGTTACGGTCAACGCGTTTGCAGTTGCTGCTTTACCCGTTCAGAGCGCGCAACTAGACCCCAATACCCAATCCCCAATAATTTGACATTGTAAACTTAACGAGTAACATGCCGAATTTATCGACCCGACCGCGCAAGGTCGAAATATTCCAATTGGTTGCGGCTTATGTTTACGATGTCAAGATAACCAATCCCCAATAACCAATCAACCAAT
>CAZNTU010000337.1:0-4927 GCA_964575975.1 uncultured Desulfobacteraceae bacterium | reverse complement strand
GAAGGCATCGAGCTTGACTTTATCGTAGCTTCCGTAGTTTTCGGCCAGTATGCCTGAAAGACAGTCCCCCCTTTTTACGTATACAATTCGATCCTTTCCGTTTTTCGACGACGCCTTCGAGTCGCCGGCGGCGCCGCCGCTCCCTTTTTCGCGTTCCGGCTCGGCGCTTTTAGAGCCCGTTTCCGACGCCTTCGAGTCGCCGGCGCCGCCGCCGCTCCCTTCCTCGCGTTTCGGCTCGGCGCTTTCCTGACCGTCCGATCGACCGGCGTCTTTTTCGTCGTTATCATCTTCGGGCCGGACGAAAGGTTCGCCCTGAAAGGACGACTTCTTTTCAAACGCGTTCGAGGTCTCCAAGTCCACGACCGGCAACCCTCCCGCCGGTTTACTTGCTATCGACGCGCTGGCGTCCTGCCGATTCGCGAAAGGAGCGATTCCAATATCGATCTTGCCCAACCACGAAGGGAAAAAGTATTGCGCGACGATATATAATAGACATGCCGCAGTCGCCAAGCCTGCAGGTATCGCGAATCCCGGACGGAAAAAGAAACTCTTTTTCCGATCGGGAATTCTGCTTCCCTGTTGCGTTTGCGTAAAGGCATCGTCTTGCGAAAAGGGGCTCCATGTAAGATCCCTGACCGCCTCCTCGACGATTTGTTCCCTGATCTTCCTGGTTTGCAGAGCGAAACCGATAAGCAGGGCGTTGTCGCACAAAATGTTGATTTTCCTGGGAATTCCTCCCGAGTACTTCCAGATCGCCCTCTGCGCTTTTCCGTCGAACAACGACCGCCCTTTGTAATTCGAGATTTTCAGTCGATGTCTGATGTACGCGTACGTTTCCTTTTCGGTGAGGGCAAGGATGTACCGCTTGAGACTGATCCTCTGGGCTAGCTGGCGCAGTTCCGGAAGCCTCAGCTTGGCGTCCAGCTCCGGCTGCCCGGAGAGAACGATCTGGATGAGTTTCCGTTTTTGCGTTTCCAGGTTGGAAAGAAGGCGCAAGTTTTCCATGGACCTAAGATCGAGGTTCTGGGCCTCGTCTATGAAAAGGACTACGTTCCCTCCCTTTGCAAGCTGCCCGACGGCGAACTTGTTCAACCTCTCCAGCGCCTCCACTTTCGTCATCCTTTCAAGAGGCCGCGCCAGGTCCAATTCGGACAAGATCATTCTTAAAAGCTGCTCGAAGGTGACATCGGTATTGAAAATATTGGCGACTTTGGTTTTTTCGTCTAGCTGGGACAAGACCGCGTTGATCATGGTCGTCTTTCCCGTGCCCACCTCTCCTATCATGACGACGAACCCTCGGCGATGCTTGATGCCGTAGAGCATCGCCGCAAACGGTTCCTTGCGCCCTTGATTCAAATAGAGGAATTTCGGGTCAGGAACGACGTCGAACGGTTTTTCGGAAAACCCAAAAAAGGTGCTGTACATGTCTTTACCTGCCGTTATCGGTTTAATTGAGGTATGGAGGCGAGAACCGGCAATTGCAGCAAGTTCTCCACATCCTCGGTTCTCTCCAGCGTGTCGTCGAAATACTCCAGGAAAAACGCCAGTGCCAAGGCCCCGAACCCCGCCGCGAAAAGGCCGGCCACAAGGTTGAAAAGGACATTGGGACCGACCGGGGAAAGCGGGGGCTTCGCGGGTTCGAAAAGACTGACATTGGCGATTTTCTCGGCATCCATGGCGTCGGATATCCTGGATTCCTCGAATTTCGTCAAATAAAGACGATAGTTCTGCCTGTCCACTTCCACCCGCTGTTCCAGCTGGTTAAGCTCCATTTCTATCCGATTGAAGTCGCCAAGTTGTCCGCGATACGCCGCAAGCTGTGCCGTCTGCGTCGCCAGCCTGGCCTCCAGCGCCTTGTGTTCCGCTTCGTTTTCGGACAACAGCTGCTGAAGCCGCTGGTAGTTCGCGTTCGTGCCGGTGCGGCTTACTCCAAACCGCTTTTGCTCTTGCTCCGCCAGCTTTTGACTGACTATCCCCATCTCCTCCCTGACGTTTTGCACCAGACGGCTCCGGTCCGTGTATTTGATCAGCAATTTTTTTTCCTCCAATTCCAGTTCGACCAGTCTTGCCTGCAAATCGCCAATCTGATTGGGGCTGTGATCGACCTCTTCTTCCCGGAGAATGGTCGCCGGAGTATTCGCAAGTTGCGAACGCAACTCTTTTATTCGCTTGTCGGTCTCCGCCAACTGGCTTTGCGTCTGGTTCAAAGAGGAACGCAGGCCGGCTTCCCTCTCCAGCAAAAGACTTCTTTCCTCGCTCAGGGACGACACGTCGTGCTCCCTTTTAAAATCCCCCAGTCGTTCTTCGGATTGATTCAAGGAGCTTCGAAGCACCTCGGATTGATTCCGGAAAAACTCGAAGGATTTCGGGTTCTTGTGAATATCCAAGTGATGGTCCAGATACGAGTCCACGATACTGTTCACCACTGCGGCCGCAATATGCGGATCGCTGTGTCTGAAGGTAACCTGGATGACATCGGATTTCTCTATCCCTTTCACGTCGAGGTTATCTTCGATTTTGGCGACCGCCTTGTCGAATATCGAAATTTTCGATTCGGAATCGCTTTTAAGATCCTTGTAAATGTTTTCCGGCCCCATTGACCTGACGACCTCCTCCGCCAGCACCCCGCTTTTGAGAATCTCGATTTCCGAGTTGATCCGCTCTTCGCGGTTCGGACTTATTATCGGGCTCGAATTGCCGCTCGTCGGAACGGTCGGAATGTATATGTTCTCCCTGCCCACCTTCACCAGCAACTGGGACGAAGCTTCGTAGACAGGCTGCATCCGCAGGGTTGCAATGGCTACCGCACAGACCGTAACGAAAAAGAACGCACGGATCGGTGTTTTACGTTTGAAAAGAACGTGGAGCAAATCTCTAAGCGACGTTTTTTTTACTTGCGATGCTTCCATTTTTGCTTAACCTCTTTTTGCTTTGATGTTTCACAATTTTCTTCCGTATGGATTTCCGCGCGCTCCTCGAGCGACAACGACTTTTCGTTTGTCCGGCCTTTCGAGAACCGGCTTGGCCGCCTCTCGATACGCTTCCGGGTTCAGCCGCGTTTCCGAAAGGAGGATACGGTAACAAGCGCGAAACCGTAGTTCAGGAAATGGGATTTGAAACAAAAAGCCCTTTCTATCAGGGTTTGACGCATTGCCACGAAACTGACGCAATCGACCATGCCAAGCCTGTTTTTACCCAAATGCAACCACAGCTCGTAGGCTCGCTGGTAAATGTCCGCGTCTATCCACTTGACGTCGATTATTCCTAGAATATCCCGGTGCCAGAGGCTTGCCGCATCGAACCCGATGCGCCTTTGAAGCAGTCCTAGGGTATCCCATACGACGTAGTTCGTCGTGACGAGGCGGCAACGACTGTCCAGTAACTTGCGCCAACAAACCGAAGCCTTGTTGTGAAACCGGTCCGAACGGTCGATGAGCGCATAAAAAGCCGACGTATCCACATAGATTTTGTCGCTTTCGTCTTTCATTGAGACATCTCGTTGCCCACATCGTTTTCCGCGGTCGCGAACGTCCCGACCGCGTTGAGCGCCTTCTCCTTCTTCAAGTTCAGCTCTTTCATCCGCTCCATTTTCGCGCGGTAATGATCGATACAGTCTCTGATAGCCTGGGACATGGAAATACCCTTTTCCAAGGCATGCAATTTAAGCCAATTGATCTGCTCCAAATGGAGCTGGATTTGTGTCCTTAACATCGCGTTATCTCGCATTGCGCAAAATTTAATGCGTCCTTGGACTCGGCGCCGGCTTGCCGAAAATTGGCACTTTGCTCAAACCGCTTTTTATAATGCTTTATCCGACCATGGGGATTTCTCCGGAGAATTCAATGACTGCGGCGCTTACACTTTCCATACATCATGATGTACTGTTGAATCAAATAAAAGGAAAAAAAGCGAGTTTTTCTCCGGCTTTTCCGCATAGCTCCGCTCGGCGAGTTACATCGCTCAATTTCTGTCGAACATCCTTTTTTAAAGCATTGAAACGCATACCGCATGTCGTGCGGTATAGAAAAAGCCCGAAACAAAAAGGCGAACGGCAACAACTCGAAACCGCCCGAATTTTAGGAAATTTGAAATCGTTGGGAAACATTTATCATTGTGATCCTTGGAAAGCAATACGGAGAAGGTATTATTTTTCGATTCTTTCCTTAATACCGGTTTATGAGGGTGGCGCAAATACGATCTCCCTGGAGCTGGAGAAGGCCATTTTGAAAGCCTTCGCGATCCATTGCGCGCGGGAAATCGAAGAATCCGGGAAACTATTCGCCGAGGTTGCCGTCGACGATGTTGCGCAACAATCTCAAAACTCGATCAGATTGCTTTTGCGGGCGCCGTTGGCGCCAATCAAACTATTCAGATTGTTCAACTCGAAGTCCTTTATGAAATTCTCTTCGAAGAGGCGGGCCTTTCGGTTTTAATCTCCCCTATTCCAGACAGGCAGGTTGTTGCCGCCATCGATACGGATCAAGTCGGAGATAGTCCTTGTCCGCCCCCAATGCTCGGAATCGACTCGATTGAAAGATTGAAACGTATACTTCTTTTTATCGTCTTTAAGACTCGGCAACCGACAACAAATCCGATCGGCGACTCGTACGCGATGGCACTCGACATGTAAGAGCCTCGAAACGAAATAAAGACACCAAAGCTTCTCGCATTGTCGGCCGGCGGCATATCCGATTTGTTTCGCGGCCATAGGCTGTCGTTCCGCATTCCCGATGAGTCTTCGGCGGAAAGCGGCCAATTCCGTTCCTTAATGCGCTTGACCTCGTCCCAGAAGTTCGGGAGGGCAAAGTTCAGCTTTAGCGAGGACCTTATGTCCGAGGCGACCGTCATGTAGTTCAGCGCCAGGTGCGACACGGCCGTTTCCCTGTTTTTGGACCGCATTCTCGATGCGACATGGAAATCGCCGAAA
>CAZNTU010000336.1:0-4978 GCA_964575975.1 uncultured Desulfobacteraceae bacterium | reverse complement strand
TCCATGTAGACTTCGTAGTGGTCTACGTCGGCGGTTCCGCCCTCGTCGTACCCGCTCCAGTCCAGGACGGCCGAAGCGCCGTCTCCGGAACAGTCGACCGCCGTTTCGACGGGGGGAGGAGGATTGTTGAAGACGAGGGGCAGGACGCCTTCCCAGTAGTTGTTGTCGAAACTAACCTCGGCGATTTCCTCCGCCGCCAGGACGAAGAAATGCTCGCCGGGTTCGGCGGTCCAATGGAACGTCAGTTGGATCGACTCGCCCGGCGCCATGGGGGGCGATATCGTTTGGATTTCGCGTGGGGAGCCGTCGACGCGGAGTTCCACGGAGAACTCGTCCACGACAGGGCCGACTCCGACGTTTTCGACGGTCGCGACGATTTCGAACACCTCGCCCGCCTCGATTTCGGAGGACGGATGGACTGAGACGCCCGTCACCGCGATGTCCGGAAGATCGCCTATGGTCGTGAAGGACCAGAGAGGACCTTCGGTTTCGGCCAGGGCGCCGTCGATCGCCTTCACCCGCCAGAAATACGTGCGGCCCTCCTCCAGGCCGGAGAGAACGCATTCGGGAGTTTCGAGGCCTTGCAGGACGAATTCGGGGGATTCCGGGGAAAGCCCCCAGGAGACCTCGTAGGTCACGGAGTCCCAAAGATTGGGGTCGCCTCCGGTCCAGGCCAGGGGAACATCGACGGGAATTTGATCGACGATCACGGGAATCCTGACCGCGTTGTCCTCGGGAGAGGGATTCGAGGGTTCGAAAGGCGGATCATTCGTGGGAGGCGCGTTGACGCACGAGGTTTCCTCGGTCAGCCAGTTCGAGTAGTTCACGGCGCCGTTCGCGACGTCCCCCGCGCCGCCGTCCGGGCCTGCGGCGTCGTTCCACCAGTTGGAAACGGCGTTGATCGTGGACGCGCTTTCGTTGACTACGCCGTATTGCAGGTTGCCGAGGAAATTGTTGTCGTTGATCGAGGGCATGGCTCCTCCGGCGGTCCTGACGCCATCGAGATTGTCCTTGAAGTTGTTGCAGTTGATCGAAACTCCGTTGGATCCGGAGCCGGTAATATAGACGCCGGCGCGGATGCCGTTTCTGACGGTGTTTTTCTGGAAGATCGGTTTCGAATTTTCCATGAAGACGTTCGCGTTGTGAGTGTGTCCGGCGTTTTCGATCATGCAGTGTTCCATGATCGAGGCTTTGCCAGTTGCGAGGATGTCATTGGTGCCGTTTAAGAAATATATGCATCTCCAATGTTCGGTGTCGGACGGAGCTGGAACCTGGGACGTGAAAATGATCGGCGATTCGTTGGTTCCTTGGGCTTTGAGGGAGCCAAAATATCCGTAATTACTCCACGATGGATGTTTTTTTCCCACGTACAGCCCGGTACCACCCTTGAAACGCACCTCCACTCCCGGCTCCACCGTCAGCACCGGGGTCGGAGGGTTCGAGGACGAATAGTCCGCGTAGGAGCCGCTGCAAACCGTCACGTTGCCCGTTAAGACGTACGGAACGGCGTTTCTCCTCCACGTGGCGTCCTCCCTTATCTCCTCGCTGAATATCTCTATCCCGTCCGATCCGTTGCCAGAGCAGAAGTTGTTTTCCACGTCGTTGACCGGCCTCGCCCTTATCCCGAAAGCGCCGTTGTTCGTAAGCGCGTTGTGCGAAATCCTCGGAAAGGCGGGGCTTCCTTCCGTGTAGATTCCGTAGGCGCTATTTTCCGTTACGATATTTCCCAAACCCTCGCCGCCTCCGATTACGGGTTTCGCCGAATCCTTTACATAAATTCCATTGGTGCCGCTTTTCCGTATTGTGCTGTTTCGGACAATAGGGTTGGATGAGTAGATATTTATATTCGCAGTCGAGCTGCCTCCGTTTTCGATTACGCACCGCTCGAGAACCGATTCCTTTCCCGAGCCTGCGATGTCGTTCGCGGCGTTCAGGAAGGTGATGCCGTTCCAGCGGTCTTCCTCGGACGGCGGCTGCTCCATCGAGGTGAAGGTTACCGGCGAATCTTCCAAGCCCGCAACTCTCAACGAACCGAAATAGCCGAGCCAGCCGTACGACGGATGGGCCTTTCCGACGTACAGCCCGGTGCCCCCCTTGAAACGCACCTCCACTCCCGGCTCCACCGTCAGCACCGGGGTCGGAGGGTTCGAGGACGAATAGTCCGCGTAGGAGCCACTGCACACCGTCACGTTGCCCGTCACGTAGTACTGGACGAAATTTTTCCGCCATACGGCATCGGTCTTCAGCTCTTCACCGTATATTTCTATCGCGTCTGTCGAGTTGCCCGTGCAGGTATTGTTTACCACCAGGTTGTTGGGCCCGACCCTCACCGCGCCGGACCCGTTAGCGGTTACCGTATTGTTGAAAATACTCAAAAAGGCGGAGCCTCCCTCCGAATGGATTCCGTAGCCCCCGTTGTCCGCCAGGACGTTTCCAGAGCCCTCTTCCTCGCCGCCGATCACCGGGTTCCCCGAGTCTTTGACGCCGATACCATGCCGGGCGTTTTCCCTTATGAAGTTGTTCTGGATGACCGGCGTTCCGGAACCCGTAACGGAAATGCCGTCCAGCCGACTCCACCTGACCGTGCTGTCCCGGATTATCGGGCCCGAGGAATAGACGTTGACGTTGGCCGCCTCGGCTCCGCCGTTTTCGATTACGCACCGCTCGAGAACCGATTCCTTTCCCGAGCCTGCGATGTCGTTCGCGGCGTTCAGGAAGGTGATGCCGTTCCAGCGGTCTTCCTCGGACGGCGGCTGCTCCATCGAGGTGAAGGTTACCGGCGAATCTTCCAAGCCCGCAACTCTCAACGAACCGAAATAGCCGAGCCAGCCGTACGACGGATGGGCCTTTCCGACGTACAGCCCGGTACCACCCTTGAAACGCACCTCCACTCCGGGCTCCACCGTCAGAACCGCCGTGGGGGGATCCTGGTTCGTGTAGTAGGCGGGGGTGCCGCTGCGCACCGTCACGTTGCCGGTGACAAAATACGGACTGTTCGCAAGCGTCCAAGTGGTGTTTCCCGTAATTTCACCGCTGACGTAGGTGACCGGAAGCGTGGTTTCGGACACGCACTGGACCGTCTTGCGTTCTCCGCCGAAATAGTCCGCGGCGGTTACGGCGAAATACCAAGCGACGCCGTTTTGGGTGACGTAAACCGTGGCGGAGGTGTCTGTCGCGGTCGCGGCCGGCGTCATGCCCTCGACGCTGGAGAAAGGATTTTGGCTCATGTATACGCGATATTCCTTGACCTCTTCCGAAAGGGCGACGGGGTTCCATGTCAAGGATACGCCGCCTTGAACCGGTGTCGCGGCCAAGCCGTCGGGGTTTTCGAGGGGCGTTTTTCCGACGATGGAGACGCCCGGGCTTTTCAGCCCTGCGGCGTCCACCGCCGCGATGCCGAAGGCGAACTCCGTCGCGGGCCCCAACCCCGTTGCCACGTAGCTGCTTTGGCTCTTGGGAACGGTTTGGGCCGGACCGCCGTTCGCGACGATTTCGTAGTGGTCCAGGTCTAGGCTGGGCGAATGGTCCCACAGGAACACGAGGGCGTCGTCGTTCCCCTGGAACCGGAGATTGGTCGCATCCTCGGGGGGAAGGTTGTCCGATATCGGCTCTTCGACCAGGGCCGATACGGTTTCCTCGAAATTTCCGAAGCGGTCCGCAGGAACGACCGTGAAATAGTAGGTTTCCCCGCAATCCAGTCCTTGAATGGTGTATTCGAAACGGCCCGGCAAGGTTACGGCTTTGGGGGTCAGGCCGGAGACGGTTTCGAACGGGTTCATTTCGGCGTAGATTCGATAGGAAAAGACGTCCTGCCCGGTTTCGTCGTAGCCTTCCCAGTTGACTGCGGCGGAGGCGCAGTCGATTTGGGCGTCGACGGTCAGGATGGTCACCGGAGCGGGAGGCGTGTCGTCGACGTTTCCGCCGTAGGAGAGCAGTTGGTCGAAGTCGGAGAAATGGGCGGCTTTGAGCCAGGCCTCGGACCTGGGGACGCTCGAAATCCTGACCTCGGCCACGACGCCTTGGAAAAAGTCGGCGTCGGCGCCGTTTGCGATTCCGTTTCCGATCCGCCAGACATCGGCGCCGGGGATGTCGTCGAACCAGCTTGCCGTCGCGGCCGCGTTCGTTTGCGGGGCGCCGTCGATAAACACCCTGGCCGCCGCGCCGTCCTGCACCGCCGCTATCCCGCGGAAGCCTTCGTCTATTGGATTGGACGCACCCGCAAGGGACCCGGACGCCTTGATGTCGAGGAACAGGACGCCGCCGCTCGTATAGAGCCTCGCGCCGTTTTCGTCCCCGGAGGACTCCCCCATGGAGAAAATCCGCGAGGGCGTCGCGCTCCGGCTGTCGATTATCGCCTCTACGGTTCCCGTCGCGTGGGGCCACAGGGGGATTCCAAGGTCCAGGCAGTCGGAAACCCCGTCGAAAGCCAAATCGTACCCGATCATGCCTTCCCCGTATGACGGTTCCCCGCAGGGTATCGCGGGGGGGCCGTTCGAAACCGAGTTTATCGCGTGCCCCGATTCCGACTCGAGGGACATGTGCCAGACGGCCGCGAAATCATCGTCCCACGCGCTTTGACCGGCCGGCTCCCCGATGTCTCCCACGAAGGCCGCGTTCTCGGGCATTTCGTCGCCGTAGTATATTTTCAGGACCGTGTCGCCGTCTGCGGAAACAAGGGGAACCTTCGCCCACAGCGCCGCCTGGCCGGTTTCGGGATCGAATTTTTCGATTTCCGCGTAGCATTGCCGGCCCGATTCGGTCGCGACGCTTATTTTCTTCCTGTCTTCGAACGCGCTCAATTCCCGGAAGAAATCCGAGGTTTCGTACTGGTTCGTCCCGCTTGCGTTCGAGATTTTCAGGAGTACCGGAAAATCGACGAGGTTCCCGTCGATTTTTTGGCCGTCGACGACGGCGGTCAGATATTTTCGGTTTTCGTGCCAGGCTTCCAGGATCTCCGAATCCGTTAGGGCGTGGCCGT
>CAZNTU010000335.1:0-4999 GCA_964575975.1 uncultured Desulfobacteraceae bacterium | reverse complement strand
GCGGGGTCGGAAAACCGGAAACCGGCCTCGCTGTAGCGGACCTTCTCTTCGGGGGGGAACGTTTCATGGTTTCCATCAACATGAGCGAATTCCAGGAAAGGCACACGGTCAGTCGCCTTATCGGATCTCCTCCCGGATACGTGGGCTACGGAGAAGGAGGCGTCCTTACCGAAGCCGTCCGCCAGCGCCCCTATTCCGTGGTGTTGCTCGACGAGGTGGAAAAGGCCGATTTGGAAGTCTTGAACCTGTTCTACCAGGTTTTCGACAAGGGAGTGCTTTCCGACGGCGAAGGACGAGTGATCGATTTCAAAAACACGGTGATCTTTCTGACCAGCAATTTGGGAACGGACGTCATTACGGAGCTGTGCTCGGACGGCGAAAGGCCTCCCTGGGAAACGGTGGCTTCGGCGATTCGTCCCGTCTTGAGCGACCATTTCAAGCCGGCGCTCCTTGCCCGCATGTGCATCGTCCCGTTCTATACGCTCCCGCAGGACATCCTGAAGGAAATCGTCCGGCTCAAGCTTCAAAAACTGGGCGAAAGAATGGCCGAAACGCACAAGATAAAACTCGTGACCGATCCGGCCGTAATGGAGCAGATCGCTATCCGGTGCATCGAGGTCGAAACCGGAGCGAGAAACATAGACAATATAATGAGCGGGACGATTCTTCCGAAAATGTCCATGGAAATTCTTGGTCGCATGAGCGAGGGCGCCATGCCTTCGGAGATAAGGTTGGGCGTGTCGGAGGAAGGAGCGTTTACGATCGGTTTCAGCGACGGGAGATAAATATCGCGAGACGTATAGGAGCAAAGCGACGAATTGTCCGAAAGAATAGGCGTTTTCATATGCGAGTGCGGCCCCGGCTTGGGAGAGGCATTGGATTTCGAAGCCTTGGAGGAGTTCGCGCGAGGCTTGAAGGATGTCGTGTTCGTCGGGAGGACCGAGCTTCTTTGCGACCCGAAAGGAAAAGAACGTTTAAAAAGGGTACTCGAGGAACAAAGGCTGACGAAGGTGGTTGCGGCAGCCTGCTCGCCGAAAGAGCACGAGCGGACGTTCCGCGAAATTTTGCGGCAGGCCGGCTTGAACCCGTTCCTGCTGTGCATGGCGAATATTCGGGAGCAATGTGCGTGGGTTTCCCCGGACAGGG
The DNA here is from genome assembly GCA_964575975.1 of uncultured Desulfobacteraceae bacterium. GTDB lineage: Bacteria > Desulfobacterota > Desulfobacteria > Desulfobacterales > SKZT01. The sequence continues at coordinate 3,853 of CAZNTU010000335.1, read as the reverse complement.
AATCCGCCGGGGCCAAAGCGAGAGCCGCTGTTTCCGCGGCGGTGCGTCGAGTGGGCTGTCAAACTCCGTTGTCGGTCCCGGAAATATTGTGCAGTACCGATGTATTGGTCGTCGGGGCTGGAGTCGCGGGAATTGCGGCCGCTTTAGCCTTGGCTCGGGAGGGACGGAAGGTCCGCCTGGTGGAAAAGTTCCCTTGCATCGGCGGGACCGCCGCTTTGCACGACGAACTGTTCTACGGCATGAACTGCGCTTCTTGCCGTCTCGATCCGGTCCTCGACGAAGTTTTGCACCACGAAAATATCGAAGTACTGCTCCTTTCCCAGGTGGCCGAGGTACTTGGAAATTTCGGGCACTTCGAAGTCAGAATATTCCAGAGCGCTCGGAAGGTGAATCCATCCGTTTGCATGGGGTGCGGTTCGTGCTCCGAAGTCTGCCCCGTCACCGTTCCCAACGAGTTCAATCAAGGTCGCGACTTGCGGAAGGCCGCGTTTATCCCCTATCCGGGGGCCTTGCCCCACGTATCCGTGATCGATTCCGAAAACTGTCTCGAGACCGGCGGAACTCCCTGCGGACTGTGCGAAAAAGCGTGCCCTTTCGGGGCCGTTGACCTCCGCCAAGAAGATTCCCAGAAAGTTATAGAAGCCGGCGCCATCGTGCTTGCCACCGGGTTCGCCCTTTTCGACCCCTCCAAGTCTCCTTCGACCGGCCGCAAAAAAACGGAACACGTCCTGACGAGCATGGAATTCGAAAGGATGCTCTGCCAGTCAGGTCCGACGGGGGGCGAACTCTTGCTTTCCGATGGAAATGTCCCCAGGAGAATAGCACTGGTCCATTGCGTGGGATCTCGAAATTCGAAGTACAACGAATATTGTTCGGAAATCTGTTGCTCCCTGATGACGAAATACGCGGCAAGGATAAGGCAAAAGGTTGCGGACGCGGAGATTTTCCAGTTTTTTTCGGATTTGTGTCTGCCGGGAAAGGAGGCCCAACCTTTTTTCGGTCGGACAGTATCGGAATCGCGAATTAGACTGGTCAGGCTCGGATCGCCCGATTCCTTTTCGATTTCCGACGAGGGGGGCCGCCCTAAAATTATAATTGGGGATGTATCTGGAAAACTGAAAAAGGGCGTATTCGACATGGTGGTTTTGGGTGTCGCCATGGAAGCCGGGCCGGAGTCGGCGGGCCTGGCGCAACTTTGCGGAATATCGTGCGACAGGCACGGTTTTTTTTCGAGTGCAAAGGAATCGATGACCTCGGTTTGTTCCGCCAGAAGGGGAATTTATCTTGCGGGCGCGTGCGCTGGACCGAAGAACATCGAAAGGTCCATCGCGGAAGGCCAGGCCGCCGCAGGTTTGATTTCAAGCGAACTGGTCGCCGGAAAAACCCTGCATCTCGCGGCCGAAATCGCCGAAATCGACGCGACCGCGTGCTCCGGGTGCGGAATATGCCGCCGAGCGTGCCCGTTCGGGGCAATTTCCCCGAACCGTTCGGGAGAATTTTTCGAGGTGAGCGCCGTACTATGCACGGGATGCGGAATTTGCGCGGCCGCATGCCCCTCGGGAGCCGTACGGCATCGCCACTATTCGGACGAGCAGATCGAGGAGGAAATAAAGGGGGTTCTAGAATGAGGGGACTGTTTGAATGAACTCCTCGTCCTCCAAGAAAATCGTCGCCTTCCTCTGCAATTGGTGCGCCTACGAGGCCGCCGACGGCGCAGGCAGAGCAGGTTTGGCCGTGCATGGAAATCTTAGAGCTATAAGAGTCCCCTGCTCCGGAAGAGTTTCTCCTCGGTTCGTTCTGCAGGCTTTCCAATCCGGGGCGGACGCCGTTCTTGTGATCGGGTGCCGTCCGGGACAATGCCATTACCGGCAGGGAATCGAGCGAGCATTGCGGCAAAGCCGGTTCGTTCTTCCGATTCTGGAGCAGTTCGGTATCCCCAGGGAGCGGTTTCGGGTCGCGTGGGCATCGGCCGACGAACACGTTCGGTTTGTCGAAATCGTAAACGATATGGCCAAGGACTTGCTATGACAAAGCCTAAAATCGCCCTGTATTGGTGCGCATCCTGCGGCGGATGCGAGGAATCGGTCTTGGACGCGGGCGAACGTCTTCTTTCGGTTCTGGAAAATTTCGAGGTGGTTTTCTGGCCTTTCGCCTTGGATAGCAAGCTCGACGACTTGCACAAACTCTCCGACTTCGAGTTGGCCGCCGTTTTCATCAACGGCGCAGTCGCCTCTCTCAAGCAGCTTGAAACCTCAAGACTCTTGAGAAGAAAATCCCGGTTGGTTTTCGCCCAGGGAAGTTGCGCCCATTTGGGCGGCGTTTACGGTCTGGCTAACTTTTTTGATCGAGACTCGATTATGAAAGAGGTATACGTCGATTCGCCCGCGACCGACAACCCGGAGAAAATACTTCCCGGCGGTTTCGCTAAAAATGGAAATAGCGCGTTCGGGCTTGAAGGGTTTGCGGACAAGTTGCGTCCGCTGGACCAATCAATAGATGTGGATTATTTCATTCCCGGATGTCCCCCGACCCCCGAACTGATTTTGGAGGCGTTTGTCGCGCTCGATTCCGAAAATCTTCCCCGGCGGGGAACTGTTTTGGCCCCGAGGCAAGCCTTGTGCAAATTTTGCGACAGGAAGGAAACCTTTCCGGAAAGTCTCGGGGCGAAAAAATTCCGGCGAATCCATGAGACGGAATGCGACCCCGGCGTTTGTTTCCTGGCGCAGAGAATTGCGTGTTTCGGACCCTGCACGCGCGGAGGGTGCGGAAGCCGATGCATCAAAGGAAACATGCCTTGCCGCGGATGTTTCGGACCGTTGGACGGAGCGAGAGACCAGGGAGCGGCGGCCGTATCGTTCCTGTCGTCTCTTTTCGAGACGGTGGAATCCGATGTCTTGGACAAGATCGTCGAATCGATTCCCGATCCGGGCGGATTGTTCTATCGGTACTGCGCCGCATCGGGAATTTTGAAACCCAAAAAGCGGAAAATCGGCGGATGACCAAAAAGATTCTGATCGATCCCGTCACGAGACTGGAGGGACACGGGAAAATCCACCTGTTGCTGGGCGATGGGGGCAAGGTGGAGCGGGCGTATTTCCAGGCGCCGGATTTCAAGGGGTTCGAGAAATTCTGCCAGGGACGGGCCTGCGAGGAAATGCCGACCCTGACCCAAAAAATCTGCGGCGTTTGTCCAGTGGCCCATCATACGGCCTCTTCAAAGGCGTTGGACGTTCTTTTCGACGTCAAACCGCCTCCTGCGGCCGAGGCAATAAGGGAGTTGGCTTACAATGCCTTTGTTTTCGAGGACCATCTTTTGCATTTTTTTTTCATGGGGGGGCCGGATTTCATTGTGGGACCCGCTGCCCCGGTCTCGAAACGGAATTTTTTCGGGGTGGTGGATAAACTGGGCCGGGAGTTCGGAAAGAGAATTGTCGAAATCAGAAGCCGGGCGCGGCATGTGACCGCCCTGGTCGGAGGGGCGGCGTCGTATCCGGTTTACGGAGTCGCCGGCGGCGTTTTAAAACGATTGACCGACCAAGACTTGGACGAAATCCGGAAAATCGCCTCCGAAGCTCTGTCGTTCGCCCAGGACTCTCTCGAAATTTTCGAAAAGCATTTTTTAAAAAACAAAATTTTCATTGATTTTTTAAGGAACGAAAATTATCGGGTTAGAACTTATTCCATGGGAATGACGGACGAGAAGGGGAGGGTGAATTTCTATGACGGGAATGTCAGGGTGACGGCTCCGGACGGTTCTCTTTTCGCTGAGTTCGGTCCGCAAGGTTATCGGGAGCATCTTGCGGAACGTGTCGAATCGGGAAGCTACGGCAAGCCCGTCTATTTGAAGCGGGTG
>CAZNTU010000334.1:0-5002 GCA_964575975.1 uncultured Desulfobacteraceae bacterium | reverse complement strand
AATCGGGCGCATGCAAAGGGCGAAAAAGCAGGACGAATTTTCCAGGCGCCTTTTCCAGGTGCCGGGTATAAATGCGATGGGATGAATGGCGCCGCAACAGGTCAAAGCTTCCGTTTTTCTTGATCTGGATGCGCTGGGCTTGGGGAACGAATAGCGCGACCTCCGGCCAAAAAGACTGGGGGATTTTCGGATTGGCCGTCGCCTCCAAAATGGCGGCGGCATAAAGATCGACGACCATTTTCCTTCCGGTTTTTTTCGCGGCCCTGAAAATGGAAACCATCCGGTCGATGTTTTGACTCGAAGCATGGATCAATGCCAGTCCTTCGGTGGCCGATAGGACTTCGACCAATTGAAATTCAATCTCGGCCTCCGCAGGAAACCTCCGGTAGTTGTCAATGCGGCCGATCGAGGATCCTTCTATCAAGAGCGCATGAATATTCTTCGGCGGATTGGCGGCCAGGTTTTCGAACAACGAGGATTTACGGCCATGAGCCCGAAAATCGCCGCTGTAAAAAAGCCTTTTTCCGTCGCTTTCCACAAGGAGCGCGTAAGCGTCATAGGCGGAATGATCGACGAGAAATGGAGTCACCCGAAAAGAACCGACCTGGAAGCTATGCCCGGAACGGTAATTCCAACCCTTTTCCGGAACAGGGAAACCCATCTTTCACAAACGGCGAGGCGGCCTTCAGAATCCTGCGTGCGGCAGGTCCCATACCTATGGTATTGCAGGGGAAATATGGGCCAGAAGCCCATAATGATCCAAGTGAGAGTGGGATACAAGAATTCCCGATAAATTCGGTTCGGCTCCGTCCAGCCCTTCGATCCCGGGCAGATGTCAGGGACTGTTATCGCAGGCGTCCAACGGCAGCCCCAAATCGATCAGGAGCCGCTGGCCGCCATTTTCAATCTCGACGCAGCTTCCTCCGATTTGCTTGCTTCCCCGATGAATGCATGCCCGCATAAAACAGATTCCGTTTTAATGGTTTTACGAGTGGGAACCGAATGGCATCACTCGTTTCTCACATCGTTCTTGAATTCTTCCCAGGTTATCCCAACATCCAGATTGTCGGGTTTGAACCGGAATCCGGGTTCTTGGAAAACAGCCCCGTTGTTCCGAAACGCCTGTTCCAATCCATCGCTGAACCTGACTTGATAATTGGGACGGATTTGGTTCCCGCTCTTTCCAAGATTGATTTCCACCGGGGCGATGGAACGGCTTTGCGCAAATCTCTCCACGTTCTCGAGAATGTTGGCAAAAAAAGCCTCCCCCTCAACGATGGTACCGGCTTGGCCGTCGTCCAAAACCGTTAACTTTTCCCTGACAATCGCCCACTCGCAGGCGTGATCGGAATGGATGTCCCGGGAAAGCTCCCGGAAGGATATCACGTGGTCTATGGCTGCGCTCGATCTCCGAACCTTCTCCTTTAGGGCTTCCGGCACCATGTAAACGATCAGTGCATCGGTTATTTTTCCCGGGTCGGGAATGTGGTCTTGAAAATTGGCTTTCAAGTATTCGTATTTGAATTTCTTGGTGCTGTGGTTCGAAATCTCCGATAAATCCTCCCATAAAAAAGCCGCGGATTCCTTGGCAACCCGGCCTTTGATCTCCTCGTAGATCTTGGCCTGTTTGGAATCGAAGGACGAAAGATCGGTTTTCAGTTCAACGAAAATCAATTGATGCCTATGGTCGTTCACCAAAAGAAAATCTATATTGGTGGATTGATTATTATCCTTTTTTAACGGGAATTCCTGGGAAACGAGTACATATCGATCGGATTCGCTTGCGGCCAAGAACGATTTCAATACATCTCCAACAAACATGGCGATGATAGGTGCGACCGCCCTTTCAACCTGCACCTTGGGGATTTTCATCCCCTCCAAAATCATGTCCATCAAAGAACTTGTAAAATTTTGCATTGATCCGCCATTCAATTCAAGAATTGACGATATATTCTATGCCCCTGTTCTTACGATCTTTGATGGGTGGCCACGTTAAATTAACTTAACCCCATTCGTTCCGCCTTTTAAAAGCTAAGCGGCAGTGCTGCTATGCAAGACGATATCCGTGCCCGGAGATACGGCTTGAAGCAATTCGGACAGTTTGTCCAAGGTGGGCATCGTCTTCCCTTTTTCGTATCTCGAATACGCGTTTCGCGAATCCGCGCCCAACCGTTCGGCGACTTCCGTCAACGAAAGCCCGCTAAGTTCGCGTTTTCGGCGAAGCAACAGCGCGACGAGTCCTTTCGTATCGCTGGAGCTGACTTCAAAATCGCCGTGTTTGCCCGGATGGATTGTTACGGAAAAATCCTGGCGGTTCGCCAAAGATTCCAGCAAATCCTCTACCATGTCATAAGCTTCCTTCTTTGTTCGCCCTTGGGTCATGGTTTCCAATATTGGAATTTCGGCCAACCAAAACTTTCCGTCCTTGTAAACTTTTCCGTAAAATCTCATATCGTTATTTCCTTTTGGCTCTTTTGAGAATTGTTTTCGCGAGTTTTTCGTTTATTTCAGAATGTCGCGGTATTGCCTCCTCTCGATTGCCGTCCGTCCAAATATCATGCTTGTTTCCATGGCGAGCGAAGGACCATCCGAGTTTTCCGAGCGCGTTTTCCAAGTCTCGTTTTTTCATGCTTCAAATGTACCCAATTTTGTGTACATGGTCAATAGCGAGCTTTCTGAAAAGGGGTAATGAATTTTTGGACTGTTTGACCTGTTTCGCATTGCCGGCTACGGCAATGCATCTGAAAACATACGAGATGTCTTCCATTCCGATCCGACCGTCTTCGTTCGTATCCGCTTCCGATTTTTCGTTGCCTTGGGTGTTCATTCCCGCGCAAATTTGCAATCCGAGTATAGCGTCCGACAAAGTCAATTCCCCGTCTCCGTCCAAGTCTCCGGGAGCGAGGACGACTGTCGGACCGACGGAATCGACGGAAACGATATTTCCGACGGAATCGTACTCGTAGGTTATCCGAGAGCCGTCTTCGTACAATACTTAAACCAGGCGGTTCAGATTGTCGTACGTGTAATCGACACTTGCCGACGAGGACGGGGTTGCGTTCGTCGCCGTCGGGTAGCCGGGGGCTGTTACCAGCCCCAAGCCCCCTAAGAACCGTACGTGAGACTTTCGCCTCATACGGCTCAAGCCTCTCCAAGGCCTTGTATAGGACCCGGATTGTCAACCTCCAATTTCCGGCTATGGAGTTGTCTATGGCAATTCGGATGGAGAAGGACCGGATTGTCCAGTCCGTCTTTGCCCCCATGTACCTTCCAAACGACATGATGGGTGTTCCATCCGGTTTCCTCGGCAGTTTTCTGTTTGCATACCAGGCATCTGCCGCCTTGTCTTCGCCATAGCTTGCGCGTATTTTCCCTTGTCCGAATCGAAGTTTCCATTTTCCTGTCGCGCCTTGACTCGAAATAGGCCTCCCGTTCGGGATCGTAAGGGTTGGCCTTGCCCATGATTTTGACATGCCTTTTAATCGCGATACCCGACGCCATGAACAAGTCGGCCTTCCTTTTACCCTCCTGTCCAAAGAAGCACCAATCTCTTCCCTGTCCATTCACGTAAAAGTACTTGTTCTTTATCCATTTCCTCGGCTTGTTCGGGTGCCTGCTTTCTGCCCATCTCCACAAGGATCTTGCGGTTTCATAATCGATCTTCTGAAAGACGGCCTTGCTCACAACGTGTCTGTGGTAGTTCGCCCATCCTCCGACAATCGGATTGATTTGAAACAACAAATGAGCGGGCTTTGCGCGTTGCTTCTTCTTGATAATCCCGCGTACGCGATCCAGAAGGTTGTCGACGCTTTTTTGGGACGGCTTGACGATCGGCTTTCCATCCCGATATTTGCGTACGTTTTGGCCCGGAAAGCCGAAGCCTTCGCCTATATGGCTTACGACCGTCTTTTCCTCGGACAGCTCCAAGCCTCTTTCTCCGAGGTGTTCCTTTATCCGAGGCAGGACGAGGTCGGAAAGAGTCTCCTTATTGCTCGCCGTTATCACAAAGTCGTCGGCGTACCTTACGCAACGCGGCTTCAATTTCCGAGTTTTATTTCCCGGAAGTCCGGCTGTCGATGCTTCCTCCAATCCGTCCAAGGCCAAGTTGGCCAACACGGGCGAGCAGATTCCCCCTTGGGGCGTTCCTTCCTTCGTCTCGTTGAACACGTTCTTTTCCATGAAGCCGGCCTTGAGCCATTTGCCCGGAATCCTCTTGTCCATGGGAACATGTTCAAGCAACCATTCGTGGAAAATGCGGTCGAAACATCCTTTTATGTCTCCCTCCCAAACAAACGGGGCGGCATTGGGATGTTCGGGACAGTTGAAAATCCGCTCGATCGCATCCGCGCAACTTCTTCCTTCCCGAAATCCGTACGAGTTCGAATCCGCCTTATATTCCGCTACAGGGTCGAGCGCGAGCTTGCGCAATGCCCGCATGGCTCCGTCTTTCATCGCCGGTATCCCCAACGGGCGTTTCTTCCCGTTGCTTTTCGGAATGTACACGCGTCTCAAGGGAAGAGCCTTGTATCCTCTCCTTGTCAGGGAAAGGATACCTTGCGCCTTCTTTTGCGGGGTGTCCCAAACGACTTTATCGATCCCCGCGGTCCATTTGCCTTTGTTTTCGGTCACTCGTCCCGCGGCCAAGGCCTTGCCGCAAAACGAGCGTGCCGGGATGAACCGCAAGGCTCTCGCCAAGCGTTTCCTTCCTTCCATCCAAGCCTTTGCGATACGCGCCTGGAGACGGCGTACGTCCCTGTTGACACGGTTCCAGTCGATCCGGTGCCATTCCACAGTCGGACGAAGGCTCGCGCCGGCAATTTGCAATACTGCTTCCATATCTACGAACTCCTTTGTTCCAACACCATGCTCGGGCTGTCTCGCAAAGAAAGACCATTCGGAAGTCGGCTTGCTTTCGCACGGGACAATGTTGTCGAGACTCAATCCCTGTCCGCTCCACTGCGAAACGGCGTTCGCTTTTTCCGAAATCCCATACCCGCATCCC
>CAZNTU010000333.1:0-5004 GCA_964575975.1 uncultured Desulfobacteraceae bacterium | reverse complement strand
GGGGACTGTCTTTCGGGCATACTGGCCGAAAACTACGGAAGCTACGATAAAGTCAAGCTCGATGCCTTCATGCGCGAGAACCCCCAAGTCCAGAATCCAGACGTGCTCAGAGCAGGACAGCACGTGGTCCTGCCGGTTTTGAACGACTGAAATCGAACGCCGCCGGTTCCGTGGCGGCTCTTTTGGGATCTGGGACAAGCCAAAAATTTTTATCCGAAAAGTCGAGAGGAAAAACCATGGGAAAAACATTCGAAGCCTTGCAATTGGCCGAGAAGGAAGCTAACAAGAAAAGCGCGGCTCCCCTGCGAAACGACGCGAGGCTGCCGATGCATTCGCCGCCTGTCCTGACTTCAGTCAATGTTAGCCTGGACCACAACCGTTATGACGACTTGAGAACGAATCTTTTGGTACGACGGGCGGACGCGCCGATCAAGATCATACTCTTCGCGGCGACAAGCCACGGGGCCGGTTGTTCCACCACGGCGGTGCATTTTTCCCGCGCCATCGCCAAGGACAAGAACATCAAGGTGCTGTTGATCGACGTGAACCTGAGGACTCCCTCTCTTCACGAAGTATTCAAGGTGGATCGGTCCGGCGGGGTGTCGGAGCTGTTGAACGGCGACCGGGAAATCGGATCCAAGATCAGGACTGTGGAACCGGGCAACATTAGCGTCATCACGTGCGGGGGAAAACATTCCGAGCCGATAGCACTCCTCGATTCGGAGAGGTTCGATCGAATGCTCGAACTGATTAACGGAAGGTTCCAGTATATCATACTCGATGGTCCTCCGGTTCCGGCCTGCTCGGAAAGCATTCTCCTGGCCGGCAAGACGGACGGGGTCGTTCTCGTTCTGGAGGCCGGGAAAACGCGCAGCCAAGTCGCCATAAGGGCCAAGAAACAGATAGAGCAGGCCGGGGGCAGAATCATAGGGGTTGTAATGAACAAACGAAAGCATTACATCCCCGATTGGCTGTACAGGAGATTGTAAGCCCGGGGCTCGACGACTGGAGTTCCAAGTCGGCGCTTGTCTCCCCGGTCCCGGCGCGATTTCGCCGCCGCTCGGGCATTCGGGCGGTCGCGGCACGGTAAAGAAGATGTTCCATCCAGTGAACCCAAAACAATGGAAAGGTGGACCTATGCGGACAAAGAAAAGAAACGGGGGAAGGTCGTTTGTTCTGGCGATGGCGGTTTTCGGATTTTTTGTCGGATGCGGGAGCGTTCCGCACCAATCGGTGGAAACGCCGGGAACCCTGCGTGCAAGCGGTCCCGAACAAATCCGGGATTATGTCATCGGACCCCAGGACCTGTTGGATATCAAATTCTTTTACAACCCCGAACTCAACGAATCCGTCACGGTGAGGCCGGACGGCATGATTTCGCTCCAGCTGGTGGACGATGTGCAGGCTGCGGGACTCACGCCGTCGCAATTGGACGAATTGCTGACGACGAATTACGCGAGCGAGTTGAAAAAGCCCGAGATCGCGGTCATCGTCAGAACCTTCGCAGGCCGGCGGGCCTACGTGGGGGGCGAAGTCGAAAGGCCGGGGTTGATCGAGCTGACGGGAAATCTGACTCCCTTGCAGGCGGTGATCAACGCCGGGGGATTCCGGGAAACCGCGAGCCCCGAATCCGCCATTCTGATCAGAAAAGGGCCGGACAGAAGACCTGTTCCCATCGAAATAAATCTCTACGATCCCATAAACGCAAACGCGGGAGACGCCGACTACTATCTCAGGCCCGACGACATCGTTTACGTGCCCAAGTCCGCCATCGCGAAAGCGAACAAATTCGTCGATCAATATATCGAAAATTTGCTTTTGTTCAGGGGCGTCAGCCTTGGATTTAGCTACCGCTTGGACGACAACGACGATTGATTCGAATCGCCGACCCTCTACAGGCATAAACGCCGTTCGATATTCGCCTTGCTTGCCGTAGTTTTCCTTCCCCGGAATCGATTTCGGAACATTTCAATCCTATAGGCGGGTTGCGCAGTGTAACCCGAGGGGGCGAAGCTCGCCTTGAAGTCGGGACGGCCGTTCGAACAAAATCCGAAAATCAGCGGGAATTTCTACCCTAAAACTGCAGATCGGTTTTCGACAACGCCGGCTGCCGGATACGAAAAAATGAAGCAAAGCAATACGCTACTAAATTCGATCGTAAGAAAATTCGGGTTTTTCGGAGAGAAGAATTCAGTCGATATCGCATCGGAGGAACATTTTCGCGCGCTTCTGGGCCGGGAGCGCGCCAGGGTGGACAGGAACGGAAAGGAGTTCTCGGTCGTCGTCTTGGATACGGAGAGCATGGCGGAAAAAAACGGCGATTTTTCGCGACTTGTGCGTTCGCTGAAGGACCGGCTCAGATCGACCGACGACGTGGGATGGTTCGACAAGGGCAGACTCGGCGTCTTCCTGCCCGATACTTCCATAATAGGGGCCATGAAGGTTATCGACGATATTTCCCACGCGCGCGGGTGGGTGGAGACGATTCTGGAATATACGATCTACAACTATCCCTTCAGGTGGCTCATAGAAGATCGGAGCGCCGACTCTGTCGGCGGGAATCCGTCGGGCAAAGGCGAGCGGGACGAAGCTTCGGAGTCGTTGGAAGTCGAGCCGAGCCAGAGAAGCGAATGCCTAAGGCCCTTCCTTGCGAACGAATTGCCTTTTTGGAAACGCTCGATCGATATCGCGGCCGCGAGTCTCGGACTTGTACTGCTGTTTCCCCTGTTCGTCTTGATCGGGGTCCTCATTAAATCCGTTTCCCGGGGACCTGTCCTGTTCAAGCAGGAAAGATTGGGACTGGCGGAGAAACGTTTCGCTTGCCTGAAGTTTCGAACGATGAAAGTACAGGCGAATACGGCGGTGCATGAAAAGCATTTGTCGCTGTTGATCAAAAATTCCGACATTCCCATGAGAAAGCTGGACGACGAAGATTCCAGAATCATTCCGTTCGGAAGGTTTTTTCGAAAAACGGGCATGGACGAACTTCCCCAATTGGTCAACGTCTTGCGGGGCGAGATGAGTTTGGTCGGCCCGAGGCCATGCCTTCCGAACGAGGCCGACGAGTATCTCCTCTGGCATCGAAGAAGATTCGATATTCATCCCGGTCTGACGGGGCTGTGGCAGGTGAACGGGAAAAACAGGACGACCTTCGCCCAAATGATGAGATTCGACGTGACGTACGCGAAGACCGCGTCGTTCTGGATGGATTTGAAAATTCTCCTGAAAACCGGTCCGGCTGTCTTTGAGCAGACCATCGAGAAAAAAGCAAGAAAGGAGTCGAAAGTATGGACACGGGCATAAGTGTCGGAATAGTGGGATGCGGATACTGGGGACCGAATCTGATCAGGAATTTCCGGTCCCTTCCCGGCTGCAAGGTCAAAACGATTTGCGACGCGAACCGGGGGCGTTTGGAGCATATGAAGGAGCTTTATCCCGAAGTGGAGACCACCTCGGATTTCGACCGTCTCGTGGAGGACGACGACATCGACGCCGTCGCGATCGCCACGCCGGTCTGGACGCATTACGAGCTGGCCATGAAAAGCCTGGAGGCGGGCAAGCACACGTTCATAGAAAAGCCCATGGCGTCTTCGACCGAACAATGCAAAGAGCTGGTTGACTTGGCCAGGATAGAAGCGCTGACTCTCATGGTGGGCCATACCTACATCTATTCGACGCCGGTCAGGCGGATCAAGTCGATAGTGGATTCCGGCGATATCGGAAAGCTTCTCTACATCAATTCGCAAAGGCTGAACCTCGGTTTGTTTCAAAAGGATATCAACGTGGCGTGGGATCTTGCTCCGCACGACCTTTCCATAATCCTCTACGTCATGGAGGCCGCGCCGACGTCGGTGAACTGCCAGGGCAAAGCCAACGTCAACACGGGGATAGAGGACGTCACGAACCTTTCCCTTTGCTTCGGGAACGGCGGTTTCGCGACCGTCCAGAGCAGTTGGCTGGACCCGAACAAGGTGAGACGAATGACGTTCGTCGGAAGCAGCCGAATGATCCTGTTCGACGACAACGAGCCTCTCGAAAAAATACGCGTCTACGACAAGCGCGTGGAAGCCCCTCCCCACTACGACACTTTCGCGGAGTTCCATTATTCCTACCATTACGGGGATATCTACATCCCGTATCTGAAGCACGCGGAGCCGCTCAGAGCGGAATGCCAGCACTTCCTGGACTGCGTGAAGACGGGCGGAAAGCCCCTGACCTCCGGACTGGAGGGGCTCCAGGTGGTGCAGATACTGGAGGCCGCCTCGCAATCTCTGGCGGAGGGAGGCGCCCGGGTGGAAATCCCCGATTTCGCGAGCATGATGCTGATGGACATTTCGAAGAGGCAAAGAGCTGTCGTCGAAACGGATGTTGCGGCGACATGCAACTAGCATACTACACCTCGAGGAAAAGAAGGAAAACATGAATACGGACGGCGCGCTGGACGATAGAATTCGCGAAGGCAAACGAATCGCTCCCGACGTGAAGCTTGGCTCCGGGGTCAGGCTTTACGGCCATGTCAACCTTTACGGTTGCGAAGTGGGCGAAAACACCAAAATAGGCTGTTTCGTGGAGATTCAGAAGAACGCCAGGATAGGCGGGAACTGCAAAATCTCCAGTCATTCCTTCATTTGCGAGGGAGTGACGATAGAAGACAATGTGTTCGTCGGACACAACGTAACCTTTGTCAACGACCTGTTTCCAAGGGCGACGACCGAAGACGGGGGGCTGCAGACGGACGACGACTGGACCGTCGTGCCGACCCTGGTCAAGCGCGGGGCGTCCCTGGGGTCGAGCAGCACCTTGCTTTGCGGAATCACGGTCGGCGAAAACGCCGTTGTGGGGGCTGGGAGCGTCGTCACGAAAGACGTCCCCCCCGATACGGTCGTCGCCGGGAATCCCGCCAGAATCATCAGACGCCTGACGCCCGGACCGCGGCGGGTCGAAAAAGACGCGCCGCAGTCGCCGGACTCGGAAAGGCGCGAACAGCAGAAATGCAGACAGGAG
>CAZNTU010000332.1:0-5103 GCA_964575975.1 uncultured Desulfobacteraceae bacterium | reverse complement strand
ATTGGTTATTCGTTAATTTGTTATTGGTTATTCGTTAATTTGTTATTAGTTATTGGATAATGGTTATTTGTTTCATTGGCTTTGTTGTTTTTTGGTGGTTTGTTATCATGTTTTTGTAAAGCGTTATTCGTTATTCGTTATCGGTTATTGGGCATTACTCATTATCAAATAACAATTATCCGATATTAAATACCTAATATTTTATATCCAATACCGAATCAACAATTAACCACTCTCGATCCCGAATAACCAATCCCGAATAACCAATAACGAATAACCAATAACGAATAACCAATAACGAATCAACCAATAACGAATAACCAACTCAAAAATAGCTCTCCGGCACCACGATCACGTCGCTGGGCAGGACAGGTTGATCCATCTTGACGTCCTTCAGCAACACTTCGCTTCCGTTGATGGAGCGAATTATTCTGATCCGGCCGGGCGCGGCCTTGTCGCTCGTGCCCCCTGCCATGGTGAGCGCCTGGATTACTGTAAGGCCGTCCTCGTAGTTGTAGGAATCGGGTTTTTTCACCTCGCCGGTTACGAAGAAAACCTCTTTTTTGGGTATGAAGACGTTGTCTCCATCGATGATTTGGATATTGCGGGTACCCGCCCCCTCCTCCATGAGTCGGCGAAGATCGATGTCGATCTTCTGCTCGTTTTCATGCTCGGACGATTTCCGGTGAAGAATCGCCATTCTGGCGGCGTTTGCGGTCAATCCGCCCGCCTTCGAGATCAACTCCAGCAGAGACGTAAAACCAGTCACTTCGTATAATCCCGGAGATTTGACCTCGCCAAGAATGGTGGCTTTCCGGCTCCTGAACGATTCGACGAAAATACTGACCTGTGGATTTACAATATAGCCGTCCGCAAGGAGAGCCTCGATTTTTTTCGAAAGGTCGTTTACGCTGACATTCGCGGCGTCCACTTGGCCTATAAGGGGCATGGCTATCTGTCCATTGCCGCTGATGCGGACCGTTGTTTTTAAATCCGGATGATCGTAGACGGCAATGTTTAGAATATCGCCTTCCCCCAACAAATAATCTTGACTCGATGTCGGAGATGCGATTAAAAACACGATTCCAATTAAAAATGCGGTGCGGACATATTCAATTGGCCCGAAAAGTAAAGTAAAAAAACGGACAATTCTATTTTTTATCATGAGCAGGCTTGCATTAATCTCCCATTTGACGAACGCACAATATCAACTCACTGATATATGCTGCCACGCAGAAAAACCGTGTGATCTTCGAAATCGAACTGGGAATAGTTCGAATTTCTGTTGGCGTAGATATAGGCCAAGTCGAACGTCAACCATTTGCTGAAATCGAATTTGACGGACGGCGAAATATTGAATTCGGTATCGTTCCGTTCCTTGCCGGAGGACAATCGCCTTTCGTCTTCGTACTCGTCGTAGAACAGCATTGCATCCAAATTCAAATGCAGCTTCCGGGTCATGTCGTAGTTCAACGACACTGCGGCGCAATGGGTCAAAATCCGGGTGGTGTAATTTTGAACGACATCGTCTTTTTTCACGATTTCGCCCAAAGATTCGTCGTAACGCCGGAATGCGTTGAACACCACATGGGTGCGGGAAGTCAAGTGATGATCCACCTGGATTTCCGCCATCCATGTTTCGGCGTCGGAAAGACCCGACAAATCGTACGATTTTTTCCCGTACCCGCCTTTTACCTGTCCTTGGGTCTTGCGGGTGATTTCCCATCTGAAACCGGCGAAATACCGGTTTTCCTCGCTGTCCAGTTCGTTGGAGTCGTAATCGATGTCGGAAAATTCGTAATTGGCGAATATCGATAATTTCGGAGTAAGATGAAAAAATCCGTAGCCGGCCCACGAATTGTCCATGCGGTCGGCCCTGCTGTTTTCCGACGAATCGTAGTTCAGATAGTAATTGGAATAGTCCAGTCGAAACCTGAGCTTCGCGGTCGGATCGTAGGTTCCCAGAAGATTGAGAAGATTGCTTTGATATCGGTCGTCGATGGTAAACACTCTCGAGGAGATGGAATCGTGGGAACGCTTGTACTGGTCGAGCACGCGAAAAGAAAATTTGTTCTGCGTATTGTAGCGGAAATAGGCGTCCGCCCGGTGGGTGATCATGTTTTCGTCGCTTCTGCCGTAATATATTTCCATCTGAGGAGTGTACAACAGATAGCTCTGATACTTGCGGTCGGTAGCCGGATAGAAGGGATTCACGACCAAACCTCCCGGCGTCGCGCTGGAAGTGACGACCTCCACGATTCGGTCGCAGCTTCCCGGATTTGCGAACCAGACCCCCGGAGTCAAAAACAAAGCCCATACGCCTTCCGGGTCCTTATTGGTTCTGTACAAGTTCGATTTGTACAGTTGCGTGACCGAAAAAAACACGTGCAGTTTGCCGCAGCCTCCGAACACCTCGTCGCCGTCGATGGATTCGTCGGGCAGAACGAACCGGGGTTCGTTGACGTCGGGGTAAAGGGACCAGAAGCTGCCGAATTCGGATATTATGCCGACCGTATTGCCGAATCCGTCCGGTTGCCAGTTCTCTTTTTCCACGGGAAAAGCCGTGATGGTAACTTTGCGGTTTTCGGATGGCCCCATGTCTCCGAGTTCCCAAACTACTGCGGTGACTCCGGGTGCGGACGAATCGCTTTCCAGAATCGGATCGGCCGTCAAATCGTCGATTTTCGAATTGTCAAAGCGAAGATTCCGGCCAAGCCGGTTGGTGAGTTGGACTTTATAAGCCGGGCCGGACCCTCTGTTGACAACGTAAATAGACCACGTCAAAGGCTTTTCCGGAGACTCTACCCGGAAAGCTTCCGGAGTGGCCATAAACACCAAGTCCGACGAATCCGCGAAAACTACCGTTTCGTCCGAACTTCCAAACTGCTTCAAAGAATCTTCCTTCGGGATGGTTCGCTTCTTGTAGGTTCTTTTTTCCCCTGCGGCGACGCCCGTTTCCGGTGGCATCTTGGAAGCGTCGGCAAGAAGCACTCCGGATTGAAGTCTCGAATCCCATGCCATTTCGCTCTTTCCGTTTGTCCCGGTGTTTGCGGTACTCGGCAACGCCAGCTTTTCCGGAGCATTGAAGATGATACCGCATTCGTTGGCGTAAAACGGTTTGAAAGATATAGGCGCGGGAGGCAGGGCGCGTGCGTTCTTTTCGGTCGCCTGCACGTCGAATTTAAAGGCAAGCGTGCGGCCGGGCAATATCGGATCGACCGATCGGAATTCGCCGGTAGTCGCATCGTAAGAGAAGGACGGCGGAAATGCGGATACCTTCAACGGCAAATTTTCGAAGCTTGTGTCCAAAATGAAACCGACAGCCTTGCCGTCGCCGGCGTTTTCAATCTCGACTTCGATAGTCCGGGTTTTTTCGGAATCGATTATTATGTTTTCCGGAGAAATTCGAAGTTCGAGTTTCGGGTTTTTCATTCGAAGCGCGAGAGGATATGTTTTAACCGGCTCGCGGGTCCTGGATTCGTCGAAATGCAAATCGACCGTCAAACCCTGGCAGGAAGTCACCCTCAAGTCGAACAAGCAAGAATAATCGGCATCGGCTTTGTTATTCTTCGGCGGAATTTCGGGCACGGCGGCGGACAACTCGTTGGCAATGCCATCGTAGCGCAATTCGACATGCTTGCCCGCGAGATTTCCCTCGTACGAGAGCCCGTCCCCCCATTTGATTCGGGAATTTACATCGTAAATCGGGGTGAACAACCGGTTTTGGATAGCAAGACGGAAAGTGACTATGTCTCCGACAGCGGCCTGCGGAAAATCCGTCGGTTCGACAGGGTCGCCGTTCAAGGCGACCGCGTGCAAAAAAGCTTCTATGCTGTCCTTCGTCTCCAGAATATGGATTGTCTTGTTTTTGCTTTCGGCGATGGCAGGCATGGCATTCATCCAATCCAGACTCATCGAAACGAAAACGAAAATCGAGAAAATGATCGACCGAATTGGAAAGAGGTTTTTCATGATTTTCCTAAATCGTTTTGCATGTCGGTTTTTTCGGAGGATTCAAGGATTCTATGCCAAAGCATCTCAGGGGTTCATGGGGCTGATGCAGCATTTTCTTTTGTCGTCGTGTACGCGGGGCAGTCCGATCTGGATATTCGCCTGTTGGGGAAGGGAATACCGAACGAACACGTGGCCGAATTTTCCGGGGTTGTCGAAATATTTTACGTATACGTCTACGACTGTTGCCGGAGGAATGTCCAGGCGTTGGGCCAGCAGAAAAATGGTATCTCTCTCCGTTCCGGCCTTGAACAACAATTCTATCAGCTGGGGAGCGCTGAATCCCGAGTCAAGCAAGAATCGGCATATGGAGACAAACTTGTTTATTTCTAAATTGTTTTCGCTTGACAGGCGCAAGACTGTCTCCGGGACAACCCCTTGTTCCAGGAGACTTTTCATGACGAGAGCAACGGCCATGTCGCTTTGCAAGGCCTCCAAAATCGCGGTCTCCCGCGGCAAGGAGGACCGCAGCAAGGCTTTGGTTATTTCCTCGTCGGTATGATTGGCTTTTTTGGCTCCCTTTATAACATTGGCGGCGGAAACGCCCTTTTCGCATAGCGTATCGACTGCCTGTTGAAGTGGATACTGCTTGAAAACAGCTTTGACGTATTCGTATTCGTCCGGCAGGATCTTGTTCTCGGTTTGAACGGCACCCGCATCGACCGCAATCAGCGGGATAATGAAAAGAAACGCGACGATCCAATTTTTCAACGTCGAGATGGTATTTCCGCCGGCCATTTTCTCCCCCCCCTTTTCCATTTTCCCGGTGAAACGATCAACCGAACCTTTTATGTTTTTCTCTCTACCACACGAATCGGACCAATTCAAGATAAAAATGATTCTCGTTTTCATGGCGCAGCATTAGATATCGGTGATTGATACTATCCCCCCTGGTAGCGATCTAATTTTCCAGTCCCGCAATCCGATCGTAGTCGGCCTGCTTTTTGAATAAGTCGGCGTAGTAACCGTTTTTTCGGATCAATTCGCGATGCGGTCCCTCTTCGACAAGGCGACCGTCCTTGAGCACCAGAATCCTGTCGGCCATTTGGACGGTGGAAAACCGATGGCTGATCAGGATGGCGCTTTTGTTTT
>CAZNTU010000331.1:0-5208 GCA_964575975.1 uncultured Desulfobacteraceae bacterium | reverse complement strand
TCCTTCAAGGGGGAATTGCGCCGTACTCCTTCAAGGGGGAATTGCGCCGTACTCCAACCGCACAGGTCCAAAACGTTTGCAGTATCGGACACGCCAGGCCAGGATGGTCTGGTTGCCTTGAAATGGACGCGCCGCCTTGGAAGGCGGCGCTACCAAATGGCAAATTCTTTCCGGCGTCTTGTCGCGTTGGTTTTCAGGGGACTACATCCATGCCCGCGAACCGGGGTTCGTGAAGGGGGAGCAGGATGTCGGCCGACTTCTTGACTCTTTTGAGAATGTCGTAGGCCTCGTAGACGTTCACGTGCGTTCCGGGCGGTATGACCTCCATCTCCATCGCCCTCACCGATTTGGGAGGATCGAGGTTTTCCATGATGACGCAAAACCCGGTGATGGCGGCTTTGCCCGACGGCGTGTCCACAAGGACCGTCATGCCGCCCTCCGTGTGGGCCGGCGTGTGCATGACGCTTATCCCCGGCACGATTTCCCGGTCTTCGGTCACTGTCACGACCTGCCCCGCTTCGTGTACGTCGCCGAAAAATTCCTCGTTGTAGCGATAATCCAGCGGGTGCGGGTCGTAAATTCGCTCGATCTCCTTTTCGTGAACGTAGAATTCGGCGTTCGCGCACTTGAAGTCGTTTTCGCAATGGTCGTTGTGCAAGTGCGTGTGAATCACCAGGTCTATGTCTCCGGGTTCCAACCCCCAGCGCGAGAGACCTTCCTCGAACGTGTAGATTTTTCCGCCGATGTTCTTTTCCCTGTCCTCGGATTTGATGGGACTCATCTCGCCGGTGTCCACCAGGATTTTCCGGTCGCCCCCCTCGAGGTACCAGCAATAAATGGGAATGGTGTATCGCACTCCCGGGTCGTGCTGGTAGGTCATCATGGTCTTGTCGAAAATTTTGGTCCCCATTACGATCGGATGAATTTTATACTGCGTCATTTCCGGGCCTTTGAACCTTTCATTTCAGTTGCGCCAACGCGGCTTCGTAATCGGGTTCCTGGGCGATCTCGGGGACCTGCTGCGTGTAAGCAACCTTGCCGTCGCCGTCGATGATCACGATAGCCCTTGCCAGCAGTCCCGCAAGAGGGCCGTCGGCTATGCCGACCCCGTACTTTTCCTCGAAATCGAGGTTTCGGACCACGGAGGCGGGAACGACGTTGTCGAGCCCCTCGGCCCCGCAAAACCTCTGCATGGCGAACGGAAGGTCGCGGGAGACGCACAGCACGACCGCGTTCTCGAACTTGTTTATCTCGGCGTTGAACTTTCTGACCGACGTCGCGCAAACAGGGGTATCGATGCTGGGAAAAATGTTCAGCACCACTGTTTTGCCGGCATAGTCCTTAAGAGACACGTCGGACAAATCGGTTTTGGTCAACAGAAAATCGGGGGCCGCCTTTCCAGTCTCGGGCAACTCTCCCACCGTGTTAACGAGATTTCCTTTCAGTGTGATTTGCGCCATGTTCGGATCCTTTCTTTTTTTAGATGCAGAGTACGGTTTTTGTTTGGTATTCACAACACTAGAGCACGTCGGCGATCGCCCGGAGCACCTTTCCATGGAGCCTTCCATTGGTGGCCAGAATGCCGACGTTGTCGACCAGTTTTCTTCCCAGGTCGAAGCGGAGGGGATTTCCCTTGAAATCGCTCGCCTTTCCGCCGGCCTCCTCCACGATGATCGCGCCTGCGGCGTGGTCCCATATTTTTTCCCTGTATTCCAACGATCTGGGAAGTCTCAGATAAATGGAGGCGTCCCCCCGGGCCAGCGCGGCGTACTTGACCTGGCTGTCCATCCGGCAGGGCGCGGCCACGATTCCCAAGGCATCGGCTATTCGACGGTGCTTGTCGTGGGAGGCGTGGGCGCTCTCGACGGATTCGCAAAAACGGGCCGACGCCACCTCCGTGACATTGTCCACGCTCACTTTGATTTTCTCGTTCCCGTCCAGCGAAGTCGCAAAAGCCCCCTCGCCTTTGACGGCGTACAGCATCGAGCCTTTTTTTCCCGATTCGGAATCGTCCATGGAAAGATTCGGGCACCCGAGAACGCCCAGGACCACTTGGCCGTCTTCTATCAGGGCAAGGGCGACCGCGAACTGGTCTCCTCTCAAAAACCCCTTGGTCCCGTCGATGGGGTCGAGCGTCCAGAACCTCTTTTTGGGATCGTAATCCTTCGCGCCGTAATCGAGGACGTCCAGCAGCGCTTTTTCGTCGATGGCCCCGTTTTCCTCCCGGACAAGCTCCAGCACATTCTTTCTAAGATCTTCGTGCCGACGCAGCGTTTCGGCTTCCTCCTCCCCGACTACGGGATCGCCGGGAAAGCCGTCCAGCAAATCGAAGGTGACCGCCGCCTGACTTCCCAAGTCCGCCACGCTCACCGGGGAACGGTCGTCCTTTTTCACCGACGAAATTTGCGACGATCGGTTCAACACCTTCAAACACAGGCCGCTTGCCTTTCGCACCGCTTCCAGGGCGACCGAGAGTTCATTTTCCAATGCCATTTAAAAATCCTCGTTCCTCCGCGCATTGTCGCAACCGACATGCCGCGGAAGGCAGTTCCGGGTTTCTTTCGAGTCCGGCCGGCGTTTCGAAGAAGCGACTCGCGCCGTTTCCGGACGGTTCAGTCAAGTATTCAAGATTTTAACCATTGTTTTTTTCTTTTCCACCGAAAAAGCAACCGGGATTTTCCTTCAAGTTTATTAGAAAAGCGGAACTAAGAGTTCGACGTTTCATTGCAAGCGTATTTATATTACAGAAAACGGAAAATGGCGCGTCGAACAAGATGGCGGTTTTATAACGCTTTGACAACCGAGAATCAAATAAGCTATAAACCTTCTCGATTCCAAAACGAGAAAAAACGACAGGGTCGGCGCCGTAATTGCCGGCGTCTTTGCATTTTTAAAACACAAGCGAGCTTTATCGGAATTATGAAACCAATTGTCGCGATCATAGGCCGTCCGAACGTAGGCAAATCGACCATGTTCAACAGGATGACCAAATCGAGAGGAGCCATAGTGGACGACATTGCCGGCGTCACGAGGGACAGGAATTTCGGGAGCGTCTCTTGGGACGACGCCGAATTCACGCTCGTGGACACAGGCGGATACGTGACGGGGGACGAGGACGATTTCGCGGCCGAAATCCGTTTTCAAGTCGATCAAGCCATCGATTCGGCCGACGCCATAGTGGTCGTTCTGGACGGCAAAGCCGGTCCGTCGCCGTTCGACGCCGATTTGGCGGCCATATTGAGGGGCGTGTCCAAACCGACTTTTTTCGTCGTGAACAAGATCGACGGCCCCGAACGGGAAAAGGAACTTTACGATTTCTACCGTCTGGGAGTCGATCGGCTGTACCCGGTTTCGGCGGCGCACGGATACGGGTTCCCCGACTTCATGGACGACTTGGTCGCCGCACTGCCCCTTGGCGAGGCGGAGCCGGCCGGAGAGGCGATCAGGGTCGCCGTGGTGGGAAGACCCAATGTCGGAAAATCCTCTCTGATAAACCAGATACTGGGGGAAAAGCGTTTGGTGGTCAGCGAAGTCGCCGGGACCACCAGGGATTCCATAGACGCCGAATGCGTCATAGACGGACAGCCCTATTTGTTCATCGACACGGCCGGAATCCGCAGAAAGGGAAAGGTCAAGGAAAAGCTGGAAAAATTTTCCGTGATCAAGGCCATAAAAAGCCTCGAGCGCTGCCACGTGGCCCTTATCCTGCTGGATGCGGCCCAAGGGATCGCCGAGCAGGACATGACCATCGCGGGGTACGCCCACGAACGGGGCTGCGGATGCATGTTCCTGCTGAACAAGTGGGACCTCGTGGAAAGGGATCGGGGCGCGACGAAACGATACATGGACGAACTTCGATACGCGTCCAAGTTCATGAGCTACGCCCCGGCTCTGACCATCTCGGCCTTGTCCGGAAAACGAGTTCGCAAAATATTTCCCATAGTTCGGGAAATCTACGGGCAGTACAATTCGCGAATCGGAACGGGCCAGTTCAACAGAATTCTCGAGGACGCCGTCAAACAAAACGAGCCGTCCTTGGTACGCGGGCGCAGGATCAAAATCTATTACGGAACCCAGGTGAAGACGGCTCCGCCCACGTTCGTCTGTTTCGTCAACTACCCGGATTCGGTCCACTTTTCCTACACCCGGTACCTGACCAACCGAATCAGGGAGGACGCCGGCTTGGACAAGACCCCGGTTCGATTGTACATGCGGCAACGCACGGGCAAGCTGGACGACGTCAAATTCGACGACCCGCGCGGAAAAAGGTCCAAAGTCAAACAAACCCGGAAAAAATAAACGGAACGGGTGCAAGAAATTGGATATTTTCGAAAGCCGGGCCAAAACGGCCGGGGAGGCGTCGATGCCTTTGGCCGAAAGGATGCGCCCCAAAAACCTCGACGAATTCGTCGGGCAGAAGCGAGCGACGGGCGAAGGCTCCCTCGTTCGAAGGGCCTTGGAAAAAGATCGCATTTTTTCCATGATCCTGTGGGGCCCTCCGGGTTGCGGAAAAACCACCCTGGCAAGGATAATAGCGGGCGAGACGAAATCCCGCTTCGTCCATTTCTCCGCCGTTTTGTCCGGCGTGAAGGAAATCCGCGAGGTCGTCAAGGAGGCCAAGGAGCAGCGAAGCATGCGCGGGGTCAAGACGATCCTGTTCGTCGACGAGATCCACCGTTTCAACAAAGCCCAGCAGGACGCCTTTCTCCATCACGTGGAAAGCGGATTGATCACTCTGGTAGGCGCGACCACGGAGAATCCCTCCTTCGAGGTCAACGCTCCCTTGTTGTCGCGGTGCGGCGTGGTCAGACTGGAACCGCTTTCCTCCGAGGACATCGAAGCCATCCTGGTTCGCGCTCTTTCGGACGAATCCAGGGGACTCGGAAAACTGGGCGTCCGGCTCGCTCCCGACGCCTTGTCCTTTCTGGCGCGAATCGCCGACGGAGACGCCCGCGTGGCCTTGAACAACCTCGAGGCGGTAGCCACCTTGATCGGAAGAGAGCAAGCCGGGCGGGAAAACTCCGAAACAGCGGAAGACGGGGACAAGGATGTCATATCCGTCGAGGAAGCGGAGCGCATTCTGGAAAAGAAAGCGCTATTGTACGACAAGTCGGGGGAAGAGCATTTCAACCTTATATCGGCCTTTCACAAGAGTCTTCGGGGAAGCGACCCCGACGCGGCGTTGTATTGGCTGGCGCGAATGATTTC
>CAZNTU010000330.1:0-5219 GCA_964575975.1 uncultured Desulfobacteraceae bacterium | reverse complement strand
GGGTCGATAAATTCGGCATGTTACCCGTTAAGTTTACAATGTCAAAATAACCAATAACCAATCAACCATCGAACGACAATAAACACAGATATTGACATTCCAGTCCAAGATCTGTATAAAACCTGCTAATAAAAATATAAATCCAATTTTTACGTATCTTCTCGAACTCTGGATGAAAACCCCGTTTTGGGAGGAACGTATGCAAATGAACTATAGAACATCGGTACAATTAAAATTCTGAACATTCTTTTTTTCGAGCGTTTTTTTGACGATATATGCCAAAAGAATCCATGTGCTCGAAAATTTCGGCAAGTGAATCTGATATTCAATCGGTTTTGAAAGTTGCTATTCGAATTCGTAAAGGAGAATCAAAAACATTTCGGAGGCAAGGACACGAAAAGCCAGGCGTGCGTCTTCCTGGCGAAATCTATCCGCCCTCGCAAAATCAAATGCCTAGAAAAAGAATTTTCCAATAGCAAAAAACTCGAATTTTTTCCTTTCAAAGGAAAAAATTCGACCGTCGTTCCATGTCCATGACGGTGGACCGACGGTTGAATTCGGCTCCGATCCTGCTCTAAAGGCGGGCGGGACAGCCCGGGAAGAAGAAACATACAAGTTTTTCGCAACTGGATTCGGAGCTTGGAAATGGAAAAGCTGCACGAATCCTGCAGGAGTATCGACTCGTTCGTGCTGTTCGAATTTAAACTTGTTTCATCATTTTTGACCGATAAAAAAATTGGCAACTGGAACTCAAAAGGCGGAGCTATGCTCGGCATAATCTCTTTCGTTAGTACGCGAAAGGCAGTGTACCATCCTTTTCCGGGACGATGAAAGGACCAAATATGCAATTCGTAGACTTGGCGGCTCAACAGAAAAGAATCAAGGAAAAGATCGATCGAAACATCCAAACGGTTCTGAAGCATGGCAAATACATCATGGGGCCGGAAGTCAAGGAACTGGAGGACCGGCTGGCGGATTACACGGGCGTGAAACACGCCATCGGCTGCTCGTCCGGAACCGACGCGCTTCTTCTGCCTTTGATGGCCTACGGGGTCGGGCCGGGCGACGCGATTTTCACGACGCCGTTCACTTTCGTCGCCACCGCCGAAGTCATCCGAATCCTTGGCGCGACCCCCGTTTTCGTGGATATCGACCCCGACACCTTCAATATCGATCCCGACAAACTTGAGGTGGCCGTGCAGGCTCTCCAGGCGGAAACCCAGGCCCCTCTCGAACCCAAAGGAATAGTCCCCGTGGATCTTTTCGGTCTTCCGGCCGACTACGACCGAATAAACGCCATTGCGAAAAAATACGGCCTTTTCGTCGTCGAAGACGCCGCCCAGTCCTTCGGTGCCCAGTACAACGGCAAAAAAGCCTGCGGCCTCGCCGACGTCGGTTGCACGTCCTTTTTTCCGGCCAAGCCCTTGGGATGCTACGGCGACGGCGGCATGTGCTTCACCAACGACGACGAGCTGGCGAAAACGCTCCGTTCGCTCCTCGTGCATGGCCAGGGAACCGACAAGTACGACAACGTCCGCATCGGAATAAACGGAAGGATTGACACCCTGCAGGCTGCCATACTCCTTGCCAAGTTCGACATATTCCCGGAGGAGGTCGAACTCAGGAACAAAGTCGCTGACGAATACGCCCGGCAGCTGTCGGCCGATCCCCGCGTGAAAACGCCTCTCGTCCCCGAAGGACTCCGCTCCGTATGGGCGCAATACTCCGTCCTCGCCGAAAACCCCGGCGAGCGCGAACGACTCCAAACCAAACTCAAGAATAAAGGCGTCCCGACCGCGATTTATTACCCGAAACCCCTTCACCTGCAAACGGCCTTCGAAGAATTGGGATACAAACAAGGAGACTTCCCCGTCAGCGAAGACTTCTCCGCCAGAATCTTCAGCCTCCCTATGCATCCCTATCTCTCCAAGGCGGATATCGACACCATATGCTCCGTTTGGAGTTAGGAGTGAAAAGTTAGGAGTGAAAAGTTAGGAGGGAAAAGTAAGGAGGGAAAAGTAAGGAGGGAAAAGTGAGGAGGGAGGAGAAAAGAGGAGGAACTTAGAGGATGGAAAAGCCTTATAAAAAACTGAAAGCTTGGCAGTTGGGAATGGAAATCGCCAAAGACATCTATCTGCTCACGAAGGGCTTTCCCCCGGAGGAAAAGTTCGGTTTGGTTTCGCAGATGCGACGCTGCGCGGTGAGCATTCCAAGCAATATAGCGGAAGGAGCGGCCAGAAATTCGAAAAAGGGGTTCGTCAATTTTCTATACATCGCAACCGGTTCCCTAAGCGAATTGGATACCCAACTGGAACTTTCGAATGCCCTATGTTTCCTGGAAAACCCGGATTGGGAACAAATCGACGCCAAACTCATCGAAGAAGACAAAATCCTAAACGGCCTCATTCGACACCAGAAGGGAGTTAGGAGTGAGGAGTAAGGAGTAAGGAGTTAGGAGTGAGGAGATATGGGAGAGGGGATTTCCATACCATCTTTAGGGAAGAGACTTTTCCGTTTCTCCTCACTCCTCACTCTTAACTTTTCACTCACAAAAGGTTTGTCATGACCCAACCCAAAATAGCGGTAATCGGAAGCGGCTACTGGGGAAAGAACCTGGTCCGCAATCATCACATGCTCGGATCGCTGAAACTCGTCTGCGACAGAAACGAGAACGTCCTCGCCTCTTTCAAGTCCCAGTACGATAATGTGGAGACCTGCGTGGCCATAAGCGATGTCCTGTCGAGGACCGACATCGACGGCGTGGTCATCGCCACTCCGGCCGAGACCCACTTCGGCCTGGCGCGGGAAGCGCTTCTCGCGAGAAAGCACGTATACGTCGAGAAGCCGCTGGTCCTCGACGTGGACGAAGGGCAGGCGCTCATCGATCTTGCCGCCGAAAAGCGGCTGGTCCTGATGGTCGGCCATCTTCTGCAATACCATCCCGTTTTCGTCAAGCTCAAGGAACTAGCCGGCTCCGGAGAGCTTGGGCGCATCAACTACATCTATTCCCACCGCCTCAACCTGGGAAAGATCCGACGGGAGGAAAACATCCTCTGGTCCTTCGCCCCGCACGACATCTCGATGATTCTTTCCCTGGCGGGCGAGGAGCCGGAAAACGTGTCCGCCACAGGCGGGTACTACCTGCACCAGAGGATAGCCGACGTCACCACCACCCACATGGAATTTCCGTCGGGTCTGAGGGCGCATGTTTTCGTATCGTGGCTGCATCCGTTCAAGGAACAGAAGCTCGTCGTTGTTGGGGACGGAAAAATGGCCGTTTTCGACGACACGCAACCCTGGAAGGACAAGCTTCTACTTTATCCTCACCGGATAGACTGGAAAAACGGCTCGCCCGTTCCTGTCAAGGGAGAGCCAGAAAGACCGGACATTCCGCAGGCGGAGCCCCTCCGCATGGAATGCGAGCATTTTCTAGGCTGCGTGAAAAACGGCCACGGCCCGGCCACCGACGGCGCCGAGGGCCTCCGTGTCCTTAAAATCCTCAAGGCCGCGCAGCGTTCCCTGGACAATCTTTGCTGCAAAATAGATCTCGATTCGCAGGAAAGAACACAGTCGCCCAAAGTCGATAACGAACAAGGGACTCCCCTGCCCCCGAACGTTTTCGTACACGACACGGCCGAAATCGACAAGGGGGTCGAGATCGGCCAAGGCGCCAAAATCTGGCACTTTTCCCACGTCCTTTCGGGTTCCAGGATCGGGGAAAACTGCAACATCGGCCAAAACGTGGTGATCGGACCGGACGTGACCGTAGGCAACGGATGCAAGATACAAAACAATGTGTCCATATATAAAGGTGTAACTTTGGAGGACGGAGTATTCTGCGGACCATCCATGGTGTTCACCAACATCTACAATCCCCGGGCGGAAATCCGAAAGATGGACCAGGTGCGCCCCACCCTTGTGAAGCACGGGGCCACCCTGGGCGCCAACTGCACCGTCGTCTGCGGCGTCACCGTCGGACGCTACGCCTTCGTCGGCGCCGGCGCCGTACTGACAAGAAACGCCCCGGACCATGCCCTGATGGTCGGCAACCCCGCCCGCCGCATCGGCTGGGCCTGCCAATGCGGAGAACGCCTCGGAGACGATCTAAAATGCATGTCCTGCGGAAACATATACGACGAAACCGCCAACGGCCTTGAAAATCTTTGCGCCTTCCCGGGCTCGACAACGAACCGCCAAGACGCAAAGGACGCGAGGAAAACCGAACTTCGATTCCCCCAGTGACCGCAGAGACAAGCGACTCGAAAATATCCAGTCCCCACGACAGGCTGTTCAAGCAAATATGGTCGAACAGGGAATCGGCCCGGGATCTTCTCGGAAACTGCCTTCCCGAACCGATGCGCGAACTGGTGGATTTGGATACCCTCGAAATTCGGAAGGACGGCTTTGTCGACGGCCGACTGAAGGAATTCCACTCGGACTTGCTCTACAAAGCCTCGTTCGGAAAGCAAGCCAACTACGTCCATCTTTTGTTCGAGCACAAGAGCCATCCGGAGAAGACGATCGGATTGCAGCTGCACGCCTGCATCGGCCGCCTCTGGCGCATGCACTCGTATTGTTCGACCTCTCTCCCGATACACCGACGATCGAACAACGGAGAGGTCCTCTGCCGCGGGGGCTGCTGCTTTTGAAGCACGTCTTCTCCCCGGGCTACGAAGGAACGCCCCCGGCGATTCTGTCCCTGATGCGCTCCCTTCTTGAGAAAGAGACGGGAATGCAATACATTGGAACTTGTACTTCGCTACATACTGAGCACTGCGGACGGCATCGGAATCGACGATCTGAAGACGATCGTCGCGAACAATTTATCGAAAAGCCAGGAGATGCGTCCTCGCGTGGGAATTTGTAGCTGGTTGCGTATTCCAGGAAAAAGGCGGCCTGACCTTTAAAGGACAATTGATCTTTCGGAAAAATTAAGCGAACAAAAGGCTTCAAAGGCGGATTTCATCGATCATTTGTTGTCCAAACCTGTCCGGTTGAAAGATTTCTCGCCTATGACGAGGGAAGTGATCTATGAGCGAGTTTAGGATAGATAAGGCTCTCGAGAGAAGAACTTCCCGCAAGATAAAGCATTCATCGATACAAATTTATTTCATCAAGGTTTGACCGAATTCACGGCGTTGCGATCCGACCACAGGCCCTGCGGATGACCGGAGAATCCCACGACGGCAATTTCAAGAATCTGTTTCTGGATTTCCCGG